>DBXH01000059.1:2401-53131 GCA_002309335.1 Bacteroidales bacterium UBA1217
CGTGCCGCCAAGGAACGCTGCGATGCCGGCTATGGCGTAGGTTCAACAGGTCTGGCCGTCTATCTCGACTTTGCCGACGCCATCAAGCGTCTGGGCAAGAAGGTCGTCGAACAGAAATACGGCAACCTATTCCAGATGTATCAGAAAATCACCGACGAGAACCCCTACGAAACCCCGATGATGATATATCCTGCCGTCCACTACACGATGGGCGGCCTTTGGGTCGACTACGAGCTGCAGACAACTATCCCCGGCCTTTTCGCTGCCGGCGAAGCCAACTTCAGCGACCACGGAGCCAACCGCCTTGGAGCATCTGCGTTGATGCAAGGTTTGGCTGACGGCTACTTCGTTCTTCCATACACCCTTCAGAACTATCTCGCCGACCAAATCACTGTAGGACACATATCGACCGACACCCCCGAGTTTGACGAAGCCGAGCAAAGTGTCCGCCAGCGCGAGGAGCGCCTGATGGAAAACGGAAAACGAAAAACGGAAAACGGAGAGCTGCACACCGTAGACCACTACCACAAGGCTTTGGGTAAAATAATGTGGGAATACGTAGGTATGAGCCGCAACGAGGAGAGCCTGACCAAAGCCGCCACGATGATTGACGAGCTCGAAAACGAATTCTGGCAGCACGTACAGGTGCCGGGCGACATCGAGAGTTTCAACCCCGAGATGGAGAAAGCCCTGCGACTGGCCGACTACTTCGAATTGGCGCGTCTCATCACCGCCGACGCACTGCATCGCAAGGAATCATGCGGAGGCCATTTCCGTACCGAGAGCCAGACCGAAGACGGCGAGACCCTGCGCGACGACCAGAACTATATGTATGTCGCCGCCTGGGAGTATCAAGGCCACGGCCAACCCGAGACACTCCACAAAGAGCCTCTCAACTACGAGCACATACAGATTGCAACAAGAAATTACAAAAATTAAAGTCCATAAAGACCCAAAAGACTTTAATGATCTTAAAGACTTAAAAGAAAAAGACAATGAACTTCACACTACATATATGGCGTCAGGAGAACGCCAAAGCCAAAGGCCGTTTTGAGACCTACAAGGTCAGCGACATATCGTCCGACTGCTCGTTTCTGGAGATGCTCGACATACTAAACGAGCAGCTGATAAATGACCACATTGCACATCCTGTCTGTTTCGACAATGACTGTCGCGAGGGCATCTGTGGAATGTGCGGCCTCTACATCAACGGCCGTCCCCACGGCAATGACGACGGAATAACCACCTGCCAGCTGCATATGCGCAAATTCAACGACGGCGACGAGATTTGGATTGAGCCTTGGCGCGCAAAGGCATTTCCCGTAATTTGTGACCTTGTTGTCGACCGCAGCGCTTTTGACAAGATTATCCAAGCTGGCGGCTACATCAGCGTCACTACCGGTGGGGTGCCAGACGCAAATACCATCCCTGTAGCTAAACGCTTTGCCGATATGGCTATGGATGCCGCCGAGTGTATCGGATGCGGAGCCTGTGTTGCGGCTTGCAAGAACGCCAGTGCTATGCTATTTGTCGGCGCAAAAGTTGCCCACCTCGCCTTGCTGCCGCAGGGGCAGGTCGAGGCCAACGAACGCGTCAAGAAGATGGTATGTCGTATGGACGAACTCGGATTCGGCAGCTGCACCAACACCTATGCCTGCGAAGCCGAATGCCCAAAACAAATCAAGCGCCAGAACATTGCCCGCCTCAACCGCGAATGGATCAAGCAGCTCTTCTCGGGTAACCACAAACCCAACGAATAAACATTAGCATAATTCGTGCAATTCGGGTTTAAAAAATTGGTGTTTTTTAATTTTTTTGTATTTTTGTAATTTAAAACCAAATCGTCAAAAGGAATGTAGAATACTGACCACCAATGTGATCGCCCAAAAATGAAGGGAGGATGATATGATTGAAACCATTCAGCACAAGTCTCTAAAATGGCAACATATAACGAATCCGAGCGAAGATGACTTCCGTTATCTGCTTGAAAATTTCAATTTCCATCCTTTGGACATTGAGGATTGTCGTGGAACAAACCAACGCCCCAAGATTGACGAATACGACGACTATTATTTTTTAATTTTGCATTTTCCTTATTTCGACAAAGGAAGTAAGAATGTACGTGTCCGCGAGGTCAAAATATTCTGGGGCAAAGACTACATCATCACCATCGGCAAATCACATTGGGTAGTTAAGAAACTTTTTGACGAGATGGAAGAAGACCTTGCCGAGCGCGACGAAGATACACTGAAAGCATTGTCGTGCAGCGACTTGCTGCTTTACACAATCCTCGACCGCTTGATGCTTGAGACTTACCAACTCATCCTGCGCATTGGGTCGGAAGTGGACCTTATCAACTACGATATTTTTAACAAGAAAGCCCGCAGCATCATCGAGCTTATTTCGATAACGCGACGCAATATCATCCTTCTGAACACAACCTTCAAACCACAACTGCGTGTGCTCCATATGTTTGAGAGTGGCGGCATTAAAGGCTTTGTCGACCCCGAGCAGGTGGATATGGAAGACTACTGGGGAGATATCCTCGACCAGTACCAGAAGATGTACGACTTGGTGGAAGATTACGGAGAATTAATTGAGGGCTTGTCGAAAACATTCGACTCTCTGCAGACCAACCGCACCAACGACATTATGCGTGTGCTGACCTATTTCAGCACAATTATGCTTCCTCTGACAGTGATTGCCAGCCTGTTCGGTATGAACGTAGGATTCCCATTCACAGCAGATACAACGGCATTCTGGATTATTCTGGGCTCAATGGCACTCCTGACAACCGGTCTGCTAATTTATTTCCACCGGATTACGAACAGATAGTGTCACAGCAACTTGGGAGGTCATCAGAATACAACTATCTCACTCACTTATCACTTCATCCATCGGGACGTCAAAGGGCTCGATGGGAATGTTGTCGAATATCTGAAACGAGAAGGCCACGCCTACTTTTACGGCATTGGGAGTTGATTTGAGCAGGCGGTCGTAGAAGCCCCTGCCACGCCCCATACGGTTGTGGTTGTGGTCGAAAGCCACACCCGGCACAATGATGATGTCGATGGCGTCAAGCTGCTTGAACACAGGCCCCACCGGTTCAGGGATGCCGAACTGTGGACCTGGTTGCATACTGTCGGGGCCTGTGTAGCGGCGCAGTAACAGGTCGTCACCATCTACACAAGGCAACAATATTGTTTTCTCTTTATACCAACGCATCACGAAATCGTGAGTATAAACCTCGTCATCCATTGACCAATAGAGCAGCACCGTGTCAGCATCACGAAACGCGGCAAGTTGCTCGACTTGCTGCATAATAGGCACCGAGCGACGGATTTTTTCATCGAGTGGCACGGCATTCTTGGCGGCACGTACTATTTTGCGGAGTTCTTTCTTTTCCATTATAATATTAAAAAGGCAGGTTTATTGCCCTGCCTTATTTTTTTGATGATAAAAAATAGAATTGGAAATTGAAACTAACTTCCATTAATTCAGTTTATCAATGATTAGAATGGGAGGTCATCCTCTGAGTCAGCAGGAGCCGATGCGAACGGCGCTGCAGGAGCAGCCGGTGCCGCTGCAGAAGCAGGAGCCTGGGCCATGGCAGGAGCCGTTGATGCGGGAGTAGCAGATCCCGTAAAAGGCACAACACGGATGCAACGCAGGTCTGTATACCAGCGCTCATTGTACTCACGACTCTCGGGCGAGAAAGTAACAACAACTGGAGTATTCATAACCAATGCATTGACCATAGCCAAACGGTCTTCGCCAAAAAGAGTAAAAGCAACCTGACGCGGATAAGTGTCTTCTGTCTCAATAACAAAACCGCCCTTAACCCAAGGTCCGCGTTGTGACTCGCCTCTTACTTCGGGTAAAATCTTAATTAATTTTCCTGTAATATCCATATCTATTATTTATTTAATTAATTATCAAAACCATAATCACTTCCAAAGTATTTTTCAACCTCTGGAAATGACTTACAAAATTACACAAAAAGTTTCAAGAATAGCAAAAAAGTTATGAACAAAAAGTTACATCGCTGATAGTCAGAGCCACAATAAATATTTTTTCATACAACACAATAAAACAGCCGGAATTTGTGTTATTTTAATAGAAAAAAGAATCAAACTATGCCGATGTTTTATACGCCTAAGCCGCGACAATTTCATTATAAACCGTGGTTTTACGACCCAGAGAAGGAAGAATGGGAGAAACTTAAGACAAAATATCGTCTTGAGAATGGTCTGCCATTGGATGACGATAAACGGAGAACAGAGAACAGAGAGAACACACGACCACGTCCTTTGGACACACCCTCTAACTTAGAGGGAGCAAGAACGGAGAACGACGATACCGACAAGGAACTGGAGTATTTCCAGAGGAAAGTGCGTGATATAGAACGAAATGAACGACAAGAAAAACAGAAGCTAACTTTGAAGGATTTCTTCAAGAAACGTGAAAAACCTCAGTTTCACTATGTGTCGCGTTTTGACGAGAATGGCAACCTGATGGAAACTCCTTCCACACCCCCAAAAGACGCCGTTGTAAAGAAACGTATCAACCGTCGTTTCAGCGACGAGGATATGGACGGTCTTAAACCCGTACCTGCCGGCAAAATAATGATTTACACATTGTTGGTATGTCTACTATTGTACTTCATTTTCAGTTGAAGTAAAAACGCCGACAAAAGGTCTGATAATTCCATTTTTTTGTGTAAATTTGCAAAAAATTTTGCCTATGTTGATTGAGGTCTTAAAGTCTAAAATACATAGAGTTAGCGTTACCGAAGCCAACCTTGACTATATCGGAAGTATAACTATTGACTCCGAGTTGCTCGAAGCGGCTAATATGATTGAGAACGAGCGTGTGGATATTTATAACATCACCAACGGTGAACGATTTTCTACATATATCATTAAGGGTGAGGCCGGTAGCGGTGTTATCGGTATCAACGGAGCTGCTGCGCACAAGGCAAAAGTGGGTGACCTACTTATTATTGCTTCATACGCTACAATGGACTTTGAGGAGGCTAAAACGTGGCATCCGACAGTCATCTTCCCCAAAAACAATCATTTGCAATGAAAAAACGGCTGGGCGACATACTGAAATTCGTGGTATTCCTCAGCATTGGAATCTTTTTTATCTATTGGTTTCTACTCAAACTGGATGCTGATGAAAAAGCGGCCATCTGGGAGTCATTTCTTTCTGCCCGATGGGGATGGGTGGGCATCGTAATGCTTGCCAGCCTTGTTGCGCATTTTGTCAGAGCCTTGCGTTGGCAGCTGCTTTTCAAACCTTTGGAGCATAGTCCCAGCGTCAACAACACATTCGGTGCCGTGATGGTGATGTATCTGGCCAACCTTGCTTTCCCGCGATTGGGTGAGGTGATGCGCTGCGCTATGCTACGTACAAGCGACAGCATACCAATGGAAAAGTCGCTGGGAACAGTGGTTACAGAGCGATTGTTTGACACTCTGATGTTTATGCTCATAGTATTGCTTGGTTTCCTGTTGATGTTCAACAGTGTAAAGGATTTTATATATGACAGTCTATCACAGAAATTCAGCACACTGCCGACACTGGCCGGCATTGTCGTCGCAGGAATCATACTATTAGTCATCCTATTTGTCATTTACAAAATCTTCCACGAGAAGTTGATGAATTTCAGCCTATACCGCAAAATTATGGAACTGATAAAAGGCTGCGTGGATGGAGTGAAAAGCATATTGCATCTAGGTCCGAAAGCGACATTATTATTTCTGATCTACAGCCTAATAATCTATTTCTTATATATCGCTGGAGGATGGCTGATTCTTGAGGCTTTTGCCGATACCGCCCATCTTGGATTTCAGACAGCATTTGTAATATATCTGTTCGGCTCGGTGGGAATGATGATTTCGCAGGGCGGACTTGGCGCATACCCTGTGCTCGTGTGGCAGGCGCTTGCATTGTACGGTATCGGTGAATCGACAGGATTGGCGTGCGGATGGTTGCTTTGGGGTTCGCAACAAGCCATCGTTATTGTTGTGGGATTGGCATACCTGATCTATTTCTCATTGCTTAAGAAAAAGAAAAAATGAATTCAAGTTTCAACATAGGCATAAAGTTAAAGATTGTGTCGCTTCACGACTTGGAACTTATCCTAAACAAGTTGCGTATCGACAGAAATCCCAAGGTCGTTTTCACAAACGGATGCTTCGACTTGGTGCATCGTGGGCATGTTGATTACCTGAGCAGAGCGCGCGACCTCGGCGATATGCTTATAGTTGGGCTCAACAGTGACGCCTCTGTCAAACGACTGAAAGGTGAAAGTCGACCGATTTCGAACGAAGCAAGCAGGGCAAGTGTGCTGGCTGCATTTTCCTTTGTGGATTATGTTGTTGTATTTGAGGAAGACACCCCACTGAAACTGATTGAAGCCATCCGTCCCGACATCCTTGTAAAAGGAGGAGACTATAACCACGACACTATTGTGGGCGCAGATTTTGTGGAACGCAACGGCGGTAGAGTGGAAATTCTTAGCCTTGTGCCTGGAGAATCAACAACAAATCTTGTAAACAGAATGAAATAATGAAAATTAAATCATACATATTATTATTATTTGCGATATTGCTCACCGCTAGTTCAGCACAGGCTCAACACCAGAAAAAAAGCCAACAAAAAGAATTCGACTTTGAAATTCGTGGAGGCGTAAATTTTTGCCAGATTGACGGCGACGCATCAGGCAACTATAATAAGCTTGGTTTTCACGGCGGTGTGAACACCTCGTTCCCGCTAAGCGACGACGGTAGTCTGAGATTTGTTGTTGAACTGGGATTAACACAAAAAGGCTCAAGGATAGACAATGCCTCTCTTGACCGCCACATCTCGCTACTATACGTTGAGGTGCCTTTGATGCTGGCATACGATATGCTTGACAATCACCAGCTGAGATTTGGCGCCGGATTTGCTCCAGCAATACTAGCTAAAGCGAATGTAACGACCGACGGGGCATATGACGACCTACAGTCACAAAACTACAAGCGTATGGATGCACTGCCTATCTGCGTCAGTATCCGATACCGCATCACCGAGCATATCGGTGTCGATGCCCGCTACTACAACTCTATGCTTAATACCGCCAAAGAGAATGGTAGCGGCACATACCGTATTGTCCGTAGAAACAAAGGACAATTCAACCGCCTACTTCAAGCAGGCATAACAATTGATTTTTAATTATATAGTATAAACAGATGACACACACGCGTTGCTTAATCATTGGTTCCGGACCTGCCGGCTACACCGCAGGAATTTATACCGGTCGAGCCGACCTCAAACCCTTATTGTACGAAGGCATCCAGCCTGGCGGACAGTTGACTATAACAACTGAAATAGAGAATTTTCCCGGCTATCCTGAAGGCATTTCGGGTACTGCGATGATGACCGACCTAAGAAAACAGGCCGAGCGTTTTGGCACAGAAATCCGCAAAGGCACCATTGAAGATATCGACCTATCAAAGCGTCCTTTTATTGCCAAAGACGACAAAGGCGAAGAGATCGAAGCTGAAACAGTTATCATTGCTACGGGAGCTTCAGCACGATGGTTGGGGCTGGACAGCGAAAAGAAATACTACGGACAAGGAGTGTCGGCCTGCGCCACGTGTGATGGTTTTTTCTACAAGAATATGGACGTTGCAGTTGTGGGTGGTGGAGACACAGCCTGCGAAGAGGCCGCCTATCTAGCCACACTTTGCCGTAAGGTGTATCAGATTGTGCGCCGAGACGAACTTAGAGCTTCTAAAGCAATGCAACACAGAGTATTGAACAACCCCAAGATTGAGGTTCTGTGGAACAGCGTAACACAGGAGATCATCGGAAACGATATGGACGGTGTAGTCGCCGCTGACCTAAAGAATGTAAAGACTGGCGAAATCAAACGAATTGACATTGCCGGTTTCTTTGTCGCCATCGGTCACCAGCCGAACACCGCTTTCCTAAAAGGCCAGTTGGAACTTGACGAAGCAGGATATATAAAGGTGATGAACCCAAGCAGTGCTACGAACATTCCAGGTGTTTTCGCTGCGGGCGACGTGTGTGACCCCAACTACCGCCAAGCTTGCGTAGCAGCTGCAAAAGGATGTGTGGCAGGCATCGACGTTGAGAGATTCTTGCACAGTTGATATGTTGAAAAAAGTTGTTTTTATTGTATTTCTGGTTGCAGGTTTGTGCGTCACCACACAAGCCCAGCAAACATTTGGCAAGAAAAACAATAGTTCAACCAACAAACCCTCCACACAAAGCAACTACAACTCTCCTACTTTCCCAAATTCAAACAACGATGAACCTGACTCTACAAAGAATCGTGAGCCTGAAGGTATTATTTTCGACAATGACGAAGAGGCCGACTCTGTACTGACAAGTTATGTCTTCAGTTTCCCACAGACACTCAGAGCGGTAAAACTATACAAATATTTTCGTCCCAGCCTTGACCCAACAGGAGTTGAGTGTTTCAATCCAGTTCATAGAATGGACGAGATGTATTTCATCGACAAAGGTTCTTTAGGACAAATTCATCTATCATTGTATCCGTTTGCCGTCGAGACAATTACATTATTTGACATTCCGTCAATAACAGCACCGTTAACATTGAATTGGCAAAAAGATGCAAACCCCATATATAACAAATACCTTCACACTAAAAAATATTATCAGACACAGCGGCCATACACCCTGCTCGGATATGGCAGTTCGCTAAACAAAGATTATCAAATAAAAATAATCCATACACAGAACATTAAGCCGCGTTGGAATGTAGCATTCCTCTACAACCTGGTAAGCCGCGACGGACTATATACAAACAGCGAGGTAACAAACCACATTCTAGACATAACAACTAACTACTACTCAAAAGACGCCCGCTACCAGATACAGGCCGATATCAGTTTCAACCGACTGCGCCAACAGGAAAACGGCGGTGTGCAGAACGACACCACCTGCTGGGATTACTCACGCGAAGCCGGTGTGCCTGTAAATATGTATACTGCTCAAAACCAGTGGCGCGATTTCAATGTTCACATACATCAGAGTTACAACACTG
Source organism: Bacteroidales bacterium UBA1217 (assembly GCA_002309335.1). Classification (GTDB taxonomy): domain Bacteria; phylum Bacteroidota; class Bacteroidia; order Bacteroidales; family P3; genus Colimorpha. The sequence continues at coordinate 11,484 of DBXH01000059.1, forward strand.
TACGACAATTTGAGCAAATAAAACCGATTTTCAATACCATATATGACACAATAATTCTTGATACTTCTATAGCACGGGGCGAGGGTAACATATACCATCCTGATATTGTAACGACTCACAACTATGATATCCAAAAACACGATACTCTCATAGGTTACGATACTATTCGACCATACAAACCCCACACATACAATACTGGTGTATTTGCTTGTGATATAGATTTCTCTAGACATCGCAGAATTTTTTACGACAGTCAGGCTAATAGTTGGTTTTACAACTTTGCCACACTTGATTCTACATTCTATTACGACTCGACAGCTCATTACAAACTATCGAGTGAATTGTATTGGACAAATGATGCTTATATGGACCACCGCTGGCGCAACCCGTTTATCATTCTGTTTGGAATTAGACCAGAATTAAACCGTATTCAATTTGCTGGACAAACATTCCGTAATTCAAGCATCAGTGAGTTCTCCGTCAGCCCTTTCGCCCAAGTCAAACTCCATCTAAAGAGCCTTGAATTGGCTGCATTGGCCGAAGAGGTCACTGGCAGCATTCGTAACGGTGACTATCGTCTGAATGGCAACATTAGATTAGATGCTGGCAAACACAGCATTTTCAACCTTACATTACTCAGCGAGGCACAGTCACCAGAGATGATATACTATCACAACGAAGGCAGCTATACTTGGAACTTGAACGGCAATTTCAATAAAATAAAACGTCAGCAAATTGCCCTTCAATACCAGATGCGAAAGACAGACAAAGACACTGGATTCCTTAGATATGTCGAAACACGCACAAGCGCTATGCTGCTCAGCGACAACATCTGGTTTTCAAGTACTATGCAGCCCATACAAGGCACCAAAACTGGATTGCTACTGCAAGGTACAGCATCAACACATCTACGCTTCAGCTGGTTCAATATCCAACTTCAGGAGATGGTGCAATACAGCAGCGACAACAATGTCATCCGAGTACCGCTATTCGCAAGTAAAAATAGCCTCTTTGCCGATGTGTTTGTTTTCCACCGCGCCTTGCATCTGCAGACAGGTTTTGATATCCGATATCACACAAAGTATTACGCCGATGGCTGGAATCCTGTTGTTGGAGCTTTTTATCGTCAAGACGATGTTGAGGTAGGCAACTATCTTGTGACCGACTTTTGGATTACATTGCAGATAAAACGAGCAAGCATTTATCTCAAAGCCAGCCACTTCAACGCTCCAATTGAAAACTTGACAAGCTTCACACCAGCATACTTCAGCCTGCCCCACTACCCTATGGAAGGATTCGGACTCTACTGGGGCGTAACCTGGAAATTCTTCAATTAGACAACAAAAAAGACAGGGTAACCCCTATCTTTAAATGAATTAAACTATCACTACCAATCTACTATTGAGGAAAATACTGTGCACACCCGCTGCGCATAAAAGTGTATTGCCTTTGGTCAAGCGTACTCCATATCACAAAATCGGCATTAATACGCTCAAGAAGAAAAAAATGCGTTTCTCCCAATGAATTGATGAAATTAAAACCCTCATCACAAGTCTCACAATCAGTTTGCAGGCCTCCTTCGCATTCGAATGGTCCATCTTTGAAAAACACCCAGTTGCCATCGGGATACGACATCACATCCATCTGACCGATAAACGAATATGTATTCGGTGAGCAGCTGTTCAGGCTAATATGCATCGTGACATAATGCCACCACGTTTGATAATCCTGCATCATCACCCAAAGTTCATACTCGTCCGTAGGCACAAACTTGCAATAATCAATGTGATCCAAGTAAGCAGTCGAACAATATGGCATCTGCGACAACAGAATAGTGTCACCACACAGACGTTTGAATATAAGTGTATCATAATCATCCGAATGAGGAGCGTGGTAGGTTAACAAAGTATCGTTCACCCGTGCATTATAAAAGATACCTGTCGGCATATTGATAAAATTGCCCATCTTGGTAATAAACAGAGTATGATACACCGTATCAACCGAGATAATCACACGGTTTACCCATACACAGTCATCTAAACTTCCATCCATTCCACGCACACTCACGTATGTCACAATATGGTTCCATCCTGACTGTGGCGGAGCGATGGAGTATGCCGTACCAGTCCACGTACCCGTATTGCGGTCATAGTCAATGACAACCGTCAATCCAAGATTCTCCATTTCGCGGCACCATCTCCTAAACTCCTCACGATTGGTAGTTGAAATGGTGTGCGAATCCTTCGACTGGCCGGCAGCAGTACTTGAGCCTTTAGCCCTATCAGCGTTATAGAACGAGACGCGGCTACCTTGCTCGGCAAAAGTGAAAAACCTGTCGAGAAGGGCATTCCATTCAGAATCGCTGTGCAGCGTAACCTGCTCTGTCTTAGGTGCAGACGTCTCGTCCTGCACGGTATAAACAATAGTCCTTGTCTGCAAGTCCTTATCTTTGGGCTCGCAAGCGGTCGCAACAAACAACATAATTGTTGCAATCGCCAATGTCTTGAATAAAGTCTTCATATACATATCTTTTTTAATATTATTTAGTCATCAAATCCATCTGATAGTCCATAAGGCTCTCGTAATCCACTTCATTCTTCAACTGATAGATACAGATGGTGCGTTTCTTGGGCGATGCGACAACCTTGCAGCAAGGAGCACCGCTCCAGCTGCAGCGTTTCTCAGGATGAATGGCATCGCCCGTCCAGGTGGCTATACCTTTAGTGTTGCGTATGTCAAACTCCTCGCACATCTCCCGCCACGCCTTGTCATTGTCCGCAACAAGAATCACCACATCCACCTTAACCGAGTCGTTCAGTTTGAATCCCGTCACCTGTGCAACTGTTAACTCTGTACGCTGTGCATAACGGTTGTAAATTGCCTGCTGCCCACGCTGCGGACGATTAGCATCAGACCGCAGTGGCATATATGTCAGCAACATACAAACAATCAGTACTAATATTTTTTCTAACTTTTTCATACCTCTGACACTAACATTTCATTGACCACCTCTACCCAATAGTCGCCAGAATACCCACTGCGGTTGCAGGCAATAGCATCATATCTACTGTCTGTCATTGCAAAATACTTATAGGCCACTACCGTAAAAATGCATAGTACCGCAGAAAACGTCAGAATGTTGCGACGACGCACACGCCTTTTGCACCACGTCCTGTAATCAGACGACATTTGCGACAACGAACTATGCAACGATGCTCGTTCCCATAAGTCTTCAAACTGCTGTTCACTCAATTCGCGTTTCATAATATTATTTATTCATTAGGATTCTAAGTTTTTCTTTCACTCTCATCAGTCTCGTCCCCACATTACTGGCACTCATATTGATACATAAAGCTATCTCGTCATACGAATACCCTTCCATCTGCATCTTCACAATTGTCTTGTCAGGTTCCTCGAGACACTCAATCTGCTCACGAAGACAATCTATCATTGCCGTGTCTTCCTCTTTCATTCTTACCATCGTCGTCTCATCGAGTGACTCGTGTCCAGGTCTCCGTCGCAGAGTATCTATTGCCGTATTGTTTGCCAAGCGCCACACCCAAGCCTCTCTCTTCACTCCGTCGGGGATTTCCTGCAACTGCTCCCTCTTACGCCACAACGCAATCGATATATCCTGCATCAAATCCTCTGCCGTAGCCTCCCGGCCACAATAGTGTCTACATATACGGAAAATCAACATTTTGTAGCGTGACAGCAATGCCTCAAACGAGGAACCGCCAATCAATTGCCGATGATTATTTCGCTGCTTCATTCATATATAATAACGTAACAAGACAGCAAAAAATCACAAAACAAAGAAAAAAATATTTAGATTCTCGTCGCCTAATGGTAACTCTGACGCGAAAAAGTATAGGCATAGCCTAACAAAACCGTAGCCAAACCTACCGAATAGATTGACTGTGCGATATCGGTGCGCACAAAACGCGGAGGGGTTATTGAGTAATGCAAATCTGCGAAAATATGATTACGCTTGTCAGCCCTGTAAACAATCTGCAAGCCTAATGATGGCGAGAACAGGAAATTCGCCTGGTCGTCAAGACGGGTCACAATACCAGCACTCATATATGGCAATGCCGTAAAGCGGCAATACGAATTCTCTGGCAATATCAAAGCCATAGGGTCAAGCATCAAATCGCCACGAATGTTATAGTATGAAAACAACTCCTCGCTCGACTTGGCATAAAACCCAGATGCACACAAGCGTATCTGCCATAAAGTAGTAAGCCTCTTGCCGATACCAAATTCAAAAATTGGTGTCAACTGTTTCAGACGCTGACCGAACGACTCAATACCCCTGTAGTTAAACGAACATGCACCCAAAGCGACATTGAAAAACCAGTCATTTCTAAGATTTTGGGTTTCATAGCGTGAACGACTTCTCGTCGGATTGTTAGCGATGTCGTATATCACTCCAAAATGCAAAAATTCAAGTGATGAAGCACTGATGTTCCTATCAAAATCCGACGGATGAACATAAATTGACAATTCACCAAACACCCTCCAGTCGTTATTTATCTTCCAGTCGCATCCGGCAAGCACAACACCACAGAAATCGTTATCTCCCAACGAGCTATGAACTAGTCCAACACCCAATCCGGCATAACTGCGGAAAAGATTGCTTGGATTGCGACCCTTTAATGCCGAAAAGACATCAAACATGATATCCTCGTGACCATAATATAAAAACTCATCCGTGCCACCAACCAAAGAAGGAATCTGCATTGTTATCTGCGTACGCAAAGCCGTTGTCGACAGCAGCCATTTGCCAAACGATACATTAGCACCGGCACCAATTCCATTGCCGTAATAGTCAACACCTGCGCCTATTCCAAGCCAACTATTGTGGAATGGACCGCCCACCTGAGCATTTGCCCATAGTGGTGATAAAGCCACAAACAACAATATAGTTCTAATTAGGCGCACGTTATTGAATCCATATAAACTAAAAGGAGACAGCATAATTAAGCTGTCTCCTTTCTATGAAAAAATCATTATTATTTCATTTTCTCAGCAAACTCCTTAATAGTAATCTTCTCAGTCACAGGCTTCAGTTGTTCCTTGAAGAGAGCACAGGTGTTCTGAGCGCTAAGACGGTCGACAATCTGCTGGACATTCTGACGGTCCTTGGCAATGGTACGAGCCGACTGCTCGAGACGTTTGTCCTGAGCCTCAGCATCCTCGCCCTCCTGAAGAGTATCATTCTGACGCAGAATATTCTTGATATAGTCAACAATATCGTTCTGAGTAGGTTCGATCGGTTTAATTTTGTTCAAAGCACCATCAATCATCTCCCATTTCAACGACGGAACATATTTCTCTGCCCATTCAGCCTCAAGTTTTTCAGCAGTCATATCTTTCTCGCCGCGGCTCAGAATCCAGCGTTTCAGGAAGGCCTCCGGCATCGTAGCTGTAAAATTGTCTATCAACTGTTTGCGAACCTCATTGACATATAGGATATCAGCTTGCTCATTATAAGATTTCTCCAACTCCTTGCTGAGCAGTTTGCGGAAAGCAGCTACGTCCTTAACCTTCTCATTCGGAAACACCTTTGCAAAAAGTTCATCGTTAACCTCATGAGGAGTAATGCGGGAGCAACCGCTGATAGTCAAACGAACATCAGCCTTGAATTTCTTGGCTGCAGCAGCGTCGAGACGAAAATTCTTCTCAATATCAGCTGCGCTGAAAGCCTTTGCAGCGTTGAAAACAACCTGCTCTTCAGCTTTTTTGCCTACAAACATAGGAAGGATTTCCTCGCTGTTCTTCAATGTGCTGAGGTCAAACGAAGTAAATGTGCTTACACCGCCTTCCTTAACCTCGCCCTTCTTGTCGAGTTCCTCAACCTTGCCATAAACGAAGTCACCTTCACCAATAGTTTCAGGAGTTTCGAATTTGCCATAACGCTTGCAGATGTCTTCAATCTGACGGTCTATATCTTTCGGATTGACTTTAATCTGATACAAGGTGGCGTTAACCTTATCCCAAGCCAAGTCGACCTGCGGCATCAATGCGGCGTCGAAATAGAAAGTGAAATCCTTACCTTTCTCAAAGTCGACCTTGCCAGTCTTCTCGTCGTTCGATAGTGGGCTGCCAAGTATGTCAAGCTTCTCGTCTTCAAGATATTTGTACAATGACTCACCGAGTAATGACTGCACCTCGTCAGCAACAATAGCCGATTTATACATACGCTGAATCAAGCCCATCGGAGCCATACCCTTACGAAAACCAGGCACTGTAGCCTTTTTCTGGTATTCCTTCAATTGCTTTGCAACGCGTTCAGCATAGTCATTTTCGGCGATTTCAATCTTAATCACAAGGTCCAATTCGCCCAAATTTTCTCTTGAAATGTTCATTTCTAAAATTTAATTTATTGTTTTTTAATACTATATTATTCAATAATAATTTGCAAAGATACAGACATTTTGCGAACTGGCAAAATAAATTTTTCGTGATTGAATAAAAAAGTTTTCGACTCTTTACAATAATCGCCCAAGGTCTAGTCGTCACACTCTTCATTAACAATTTTTATGTTAATCCTACCGAACCGACACATCGTATTTCCACGACTACGCTGGAAAACTGTGTATACGGTGGTGTTGTTTGAGAACAAATCAGGGTTCGAGGACGAGTCGGCAACCGAGGTGACAGGAAGTATGGTAAGAAGGTTCGTGATCACGGGACGAGACGCGACACCATTCTGCGGAAGAAAAATAAGCGCCACCTCGTACTACGTGATCGGAGCCCATAGTAGATCCCTGCGGGTTTTTATCCGGACTTTTGCGGTAGTATTCAACGCTGTATATGTCACTACACCATTCATATACATTGCCGCTCATATCGTACAGGCCGAGTTCGTTCGTTTTTTTGCCCTTGACAGGGTGGAGGGCTCCCGGGTGTTTGCCGAACCACGCGACTTCATCGATATTGTTGCTGCCTGCATACTTGTAGCCCCGGCTCTTGTTGCCGCCACGGGCTGCGTATTCCCATTCGGCTTCGGTGGGCATACGAAACACGCGTCCTGTTGCTTGATTCAATTTTTGTATAAATTTCTGGACTTTTTCCCACAACACATAGGTTACCGGGTAATTGTCCGGTTCGGTGTATCTCGGGTCATTACCCATAAAGGCTCTCCATAACGCCCACGTGACTTGTGTCTCGCCGATATAGTAACTGTCCAAGGTCACCTTGTGGGCCGGTTTCTCGTCGTCTTTTGCATTGCTGCCCTGCTCTGGCGTTGCGCCCATAGTGAACGTGCCGCCTTCCACATAGACCATCTTGAACTGGACGCCGCCTACTTTGAAGACCTTGTCTTTGCTGACCGACCGCGGTGGGACAACGGGTGGATTGGGCGGAAGAACAGTGTTATCCAGTTTAAGCCAATGCCGCATATCGCCAAGCAGACGGTTGAAACGCTCCGTATTGTTGGCTTCGGTATAGTTCAGAGCGCCGAACATCAGCAGAAAATAATTCTCCAGCGGTGCGTTGTCGAGTTTAATAAGTACGGTGCGTTTCTGCTTGTGGTCGGCATAGCTGAGTTCGCGTATGGTCCAGTCACGCTCGAAATCGATGCCGAGATGAGCCGACGAGTGCATAAACAGGACTATATCGCTGCCGTCTATGGCCCGGCATATCTTTGATGCAAACTGCGCCATACTCTCGACGCCTTCAAGGTCCACCCAGCACTTGACGCCAAGTGCGCGCTCGATCCTGTCTACCAATGAGAAAACCTGTACTTTGTTTACTCGCTTATAACTTATGAAGATTCTTTCGTTTGCCATTTTCTCTGTTTGTGGTTGGGTACTTTCAGAATCCTACGCCGAGTTCTTTGAGGGTTTTGATGTAGTTGCTAGCAGAGGAAAGCGGTGTACCCACTGTGAATTGGATATGGCGACGACGGGAGGCGAAAACACCTAATCCCCCTTCAATATTGGTATAAGTAAACGGTTCCTGATTGAAGGCTCCGCCTGGGTGACTTGCATATATGTATGCAGCCAGCGGCTCAGAACAGCATGTGATGAAAACCAACACCGTGTCAATGACATTGCGGTTGCAGACATTGTATTGTAATGCACTTTTAATAGTGGAGAGGAAATAGTTCTGTTCCAGTCTGGTGGTCAAATATGGGTCTCGCATATTGCTCTTCACCACATTGCAAGGGATGTCTAAATAATGCGGTGTAATAGTTGTATCCCATGGCATTACAGAGCGGTCAATAATAAAGTCGCGATAAAAGAAGCGGATAATCGGCTGGTATTGGCGGGCACCGTTGATTGCCGACCAAGTTATCTCACAAGTCTTGCTGCCCGATGTACCAGAAAACTGAAACAATGTGACGTTGTTGGGCCTTGTAAGACTCATATCACCATAGACAAGGCTTGTCTCAGACTGGGCGATGGTATCGCCAGTCGCATTTTTAACTATACAAAGCCTATAGACGCAGGTCGAGTCAAGCTGACCTGCTGTACAACACACATATACCGGTTGCAGGGTATTATAGAACATACCGCTGTCTTTATTTATTATTTCCTGATAGTCAAAGTTAAACACGCGTTTCGGTGAATTTCCAGAACGATACACAAGTCCTTCAGAGGTTGTAGTTCCGTTCCATTCCTCCATAATGACAGTCAATGCGCCCTGAGGATAATTGATGGAGTCGGATATTGTGGAATAACGATAGTTGTTGTCTGTACCGAGAAAACAACGCTGCACACGCACAAAGGTAGTGTCCTCGTCCTGATCAAGCAGACAATAAACAACTGGCGTTTCCCGCCACTCTGCATTGGGCGAGAACTCAACTTCGCACGACGCAAAGCAGAAGATGATTATTATTGAAAAGAGAATTTTTTTCATTGTATTATTCTTGCAACCGGTGATTAGTGAATATTTTTTTGTGAACTTGATATTAAATCGCGGATTACGACTGAGGCGCAGAAACAGCCGAACAGCGGTGGCAAATAGGATATGGAGCCAATGGTGGTGCGTTTGTTCTGCGACGGGTCATCAACAATTGAATGTTCAGCGACTTTCTCGGTAGAAAAAACGACTTTGATACCCTCCTGTATGCCAAGTCTGTGAAGCCGCTTGCGTACCATTGCCGCCAAAGGACAGGTGTGGCTGCGTGATATGTCGTCAACACGGACAGCCGACGGGTCAAGTTTGCCGGCGCTACCCATTGAACTAACAACAGGCAACCCAAGACGATGAGCTTCGTAAAGCAGGAAAACTTTGGGCGACAATGTGTCTATAGCATCGACAACATAGTCATAACGTTGTTTCTGTAGAATTTGTGCAGTAAGCTCGTCTCGGAGAAACATCTGCAACGGATTCACTTTACAATCCGGGTTGATATCGTGAAAACGTTTTGCAAAAAGCTCAGTTTTAGGTTTCCCGACAGTCGACTGTAAGGCTATAATCTGACGATTGATGTTTGTGGACGTTACCTCATCATTGTCGATAAGTGTCAACTGACCTACCCCTGCCCTACAGAGCATCTCGGCAGCATAGCCTCCTACACCGCCCAAACCGGCGACAAGTACATTGGCAGACTGCAGTTGCTGCAAACCTTCTGGCTGCAATAACATTTCTGTCCTAGTATATATATTCTCTGCTCCCAACACAATTTAGTGTATCACTTCGTTCAGCTGAACCTCGTCAACCATAATCCACGGACGCAGTCCCTTAGCTTTGTGCCACGATGGGATTCGGCCCATATTCTTCGCCACAAGACGAACATACTTAACTTCAGGCTGGTTAACCTCTACTGTCACAGTGACCTGCTGAGGCGAATTCATCGACTGTTCCTCAGGAGCATACTTTAGTTTGGCGTTTATTGCCGGCGAAAAAATTTCACCATCAGTCGAAACAAATACCTGCACTGCAGTAGGTGCAAAAGCCCAAGCATCGGGAACGTGTGCAAAGCGAGCCACAACCTGCTGTAGTTCTATAGGTTTACTGAGTTCAAACGTAACATTGAGATCACTGCCCGAGAAGCCCAGCCATCCGCGAGAGAGCTCGCTGATGTCGCCTGTCTCGCCGTCAAAAAGTATTGTTTCCTGATTGAAATTATACGGTGTGTTAGGTTTGTTTGTGAAACTAGCTTTAACAATGTAATCAAAGTTATAACGCCTAATGGTTGTAAACGATGGTGTAGAACCACTCTTGTAGGCCTTAGCCTTGACATATGTAGAATTATGTATTACAAATGGTTTCTTGTAAAGTGGTGAATTTTCATTTGGCGTTGAGCCGTCAAGTGTGTAACGTATTTCAGCCTTCGGCACATCCGAACTTATAGTGATGGTCATCGGCTGGTCAAAACGTTCTCGGTCTTTTTTTATTACCGGCATCGGCAACACACTAGATGCTATCTGCGGATACTCTATTCGACAGAAATCATAAGGGTTGTACTCCGTAAGATCATAGGCGCGCAGATGCATACGAAAATGATATTTATGATCATTTACCAGGTCTTTGTCGGAAATCTCCTGTGCCGCGAGGGCACTTCCTACGGCTGCCTGACGATAATCAACATTAAATGTCCAGAAATCACGCTGTTTAAGCGACGAAGAACTTGAATTATCAATCAAATCGCGGTCGGTGTAAGGATAGATGCTAAAATTGAAGTTTGTATCAAGCATATCAACATAGAATCCTATATTCTTGTCCTCAACAGACACCCAACGCACTCCTGCACGGTTGCCTGCATCCTGCGGTTTGTCGTAAAGATAGAATAGTGACGAGGCTGCACACTTATATGTACCAGCTATTCCCGACGAACGACGGTCGCGATAGGTTTCTTTGTCGAGGCCAAACCATCGAACACTGTCGAGTGTCTTAGGCAGACACATTTGCAAACCAACCTTAGGCAAAGTCTTTATCTGCTCCGTAGCAACAATCTCATTATCAACAATGACATCGCCAGTATAAAGTATTGCCATAGACTGTTTGACGTCGAAAAACACCACATCGTTCTGGTCTGTATAACGCAACATTGCATCGATACAAACCGTATTTTCGTCAAGCTGACGACAGTTTGTGGCAACAACTGTACGCTTCATATTCTGCGGCCCAAGATTCTGCCACAGACGCATGGCATTTTTGTCAACACGGTCATTGTCAGTAAAAGCCCTCCAGAAGTTGAACTGAGGTGATGCAAGAAGTAAATCGCGGTCGTGGAATCGGTAGGAAACTATGTCCGCCTTTCCCATATCGTAACGCAACTCAATATTATCATTAAAAACTTTAACGATTCCACCATCGCCCTCTCCTTCTTTGGCCAAAAACAATTCCTCACGGTCAAAGTCGGGAAGTTTTTCTTTCTTCACCTCCTTCATAGGCAAAGGAAACTCTACAACTCCAAGTTCTGTTCCCTTTGGTACTGCAGAACTTTCCCTACGTTGAACAATGGTGAAACGAATAAACAATTCCTCTCCTGCATAGAGTGTAAGTGCAGGTATTTTAAGTTTGAAGTTTTTTGACTCACCTGGTTTCAAGGCTACAGAGACTTCACCTTCAATGATACGAGATTTGAGGTTGGAGAAAATATTATATTGCAGAATATAATCATTTAACGTCAAGAATGACATGAAATTGGTAACATTAAACTCTGCCGCATCAGGACTTATATTAACCAGTCTTACATCGAAAGGACGGTAAATATTACGTAATTCTGTCAGATAAGGCACAGGGGTACGGTCCTTGCCGACAAGACCTGTGGCGTATTCGTCGGTCTGTGTTGTCGGATTAAAATAGTCGGCGGGATTCCAATATGCAGCGAAACCACCTTGAATAGAGTTGTTGTTACGAACCAGTTTCCAAAGAGGCTCTATGTTTCCATATGAATTACCTTTCGACGAACCAAACGCAGCCATGACAAGCGGTCGCGGCTGTTCCTGTTTTGCAGCGAACAATTTAAGATCGTCGTATTCAATATATGAAGGAGCTATAATGTCGGTATTCTCAGAATATCCTGCGCCCGAAAAAACGACCGGACGTGTTTTATCTTTTTGCTTAATAACACGATAGGCGTTTTCCATACAAATACCATTGTCTACACCATTTCCAAGTGACCAGGCAATAATGGAAGGATGGTTCTTCAATCTCTCGTACATATTCTGCATACGGGTGACAAAGAGATTAATATAGTTCTTATCGGTAGCTACTGCCTTTGCCTGAGTAGAAAATGGCTGCAGGTTAGCGTCACAAAACACATAAAGTCCATACTCGTCGCACATTTCATAAAAATACTGAGAAGCAGGAGAATATAAAGTAGTACGTACCGCATTGATATTGTGTTGTTTCATCATTTGCAAATCTTTACGTACCTGTTCTTGCGACGGTATGCCCGTCAGACCGTAATCATAGTAAGCATAAATTGTCCCGCACAATGTCACTGGTGAGCCATTTACAAGCATCTGTCCGCCTTTCATTTCTATAGTACGGAAACCGAAACGACAGCCCACTGTTTCCAGCAAGTTCATCTTCTGGTCGCGCAACCTGATAACCAACGTATAGAGATTGGGGGTCTCAGCCGACCAAGCCTGAACGTTGGGAATGCTGCGTTCCATCTTCATTGTCACTTCATTTTTTTTGTCAAATACTGTCCAACGGCCCATCTTGTCTACCTCGTGTCCCTTGGGATCCCAAATCTCGAACTCGACATAATACTGTCCTTTTTTCAGTTCGTTGAAAACATTGACATTAAGCGAGAAATCGCCCATTTTGCTTGCAGGGCTATAATTTGCAGAAAGTTTATAGTCCATCACATTGACAATAGGTTTCAACAAAATAAAAACATCTGACGTGATACCGTTGAAAGTACGAGCATACTGCGACTCCATCATCGAGCCGTCAGAAGTGCTGACCACTTGAATAACAATATTGTTGGTCTTGCCTAGTTTAAGATGTTTGGTCAGTTCGAATTCACTCAGATCGCGGGCATCCTCGCTATAACCCACATACTCCTGATTAACCCAAACATAATAGGCCGACTTAGCCTGAACATTTAGATAGGCCTTATAGTCCTTCCAAGTCTTAGGTACATCAAACTCCTTGTAGTAAGTAGCAACCCAGTTGTTGCTTTCTGACACATCGCGCGGAGTATTGATTTTCTTAGACTGTATGGTCTTTTTTCCATCCATCCATTTTGCCGACGGCACAGTGACGATAGGCCATCCCTGAGTTGAAAAATCCTTCTGCTCAATATTGGTCGGACGACTGTCAAAACTGGATTTTAGCAACATCCGCCACTCACCATTGAGACTAATAAAGTATGGCGACTCGGCATAACCGTTCTTCTCTATCGCATTCTCATTACCATATGGGATAACGTTGGCTCTAGGATATAGTTTATGCTGTTCAAAGACCTCAACGTCGTTCCACTCGTCAACAACGGGAGCGGGTTCAACGATTGCAGTCTTGTTTTTCTTAAATTGTGCGTTGGCAACACTACAAATCATAAGTGCCAATGCAACTGCGAGGATTTTTTTGTTCATTCTGTTTAGAATCTAAATAATTAAGTGTCTCTTAATTTAGAAATTGACACCCAGTCCAAATTTGAAATGATGGTAAAGCTCAGGCAAACGTGTTGCAGCCACGCTATTAAACCCACGTTCAACACTATTGTTCTGTATCAACTGATAACCGGCATAAAGGTTAAGTGCAAACTTGGGGCTGATGGCAAAACGGGCACCTGCAGAAAAACCAAAGGTTATGCCACCCTCGTCAATGCGTGTGTAGTCAACAGCTGCATTCTTCGAGCCAAACGGTATGCTATAACCCATTTGTACTGCCGTAAACGGTGTAATGCGATTGCGAAGGAAATGACTGCGAAATTCCAAAAAGACAGGTATCTGTGAAAACGAGCCCTGTGCATCGTTGAGATATGAAAAACCGATGCCAATTCCTGACTCCTTGCGCCACTGCCAACCAGCCACTGCCGTGATACCGTTAAGAGCGTATGAATCAACATACTCACCATGAACAGTATTGAGATTAGTCATAAACGTGTAGTCAATAACCGAGTAGAAACCATAATATTTGAACTCGATATGAGGCGGGTTATCTTTCTGTGCAAACGAAGACAACTGCTCTGCACGGGCAGCAACAATCAATGTCAATAATGAAAGAAGAATAAATGTTTTCTTCATATAATGATTTGTATTTTAAAGGGATGAAGGAGAGAGTCCCTCCATCCCTTTGTTTATGCAATTACTTAATCTCCTTCAAATTGGGAGAGATAATCAGCGTAGCTTCAGTAGCAGCCTGAACGTCAGCTACAGTAAATTCGGGATTGATTTCGGTCAGGACAATACCTTCTGGGGTAATCTCCATAACACCCATCTCGGTGATTATCATATTCACCTGGCCCTTTGCCGTGAGAGGCAACGTGCATTTTTTTAGAATCTTGGGATTGCCCTTGGCTGTGTGCTCCATAGCAAGAATAACCTTCTTGGCTCCCACGAGGAGGTCCATAGCGCCACCCATTCCAGGGGTTTTCTTGCCGGGAATCATCCAGTTGGCCAAGTCACCTTTCTCATCCACCTGCATTGCACCGAGTACCGAGACATCGACGTGACCGCCACGGATAATGCCGAACGATGTGGCACTATCAAATGTGCTGGCACCTTCTATGGCTGATGTAAATCCGCCACCGGCATTGATAAACCAAGGATCTTCCTTACCTTCTTCCGGTGTGGGACCCATTCCTATCATACCGTTCTCCGACTGAAGAATCACATTGACACCCTCGGGTAAGAAATTGGGAATCAAGGTCGGCAAACCGATACCGAGATTGACAACGTCGCCATCGTGAAGCTCCTGAGCAGCACGACGAGCAATAAAGTTTCTAATTTCGTTCTTGTCCATTTTAATATTTTTTTAATTGTTAATTTTTAATTCCTCTTTTCACCATCTCCTGTGCCACAAACGATGCGACATCGTCAGCATATGTGTTGGCACCGAATCCAGCATCGTAACCGAGCTCTTTGGCCAGCTCATGGCTGATACGCGGACCGCCGCATACCAGAATCAACTTGTCACGTAGACCTTCAGCCTCGAGCATCTCAACCAGTTCAGTAAGGTTCTTGATATGAACATCCTTCTGTGTAACTGTCTGACTAACAAGAAGCGCATCAGCGTGCAACTCGATAGCTTTGGCTATAAACTCCTCGTTGGGTACCTGACTACCAAGATTGTAAGCGTCGATCATATCGTAACGTTCCAAACCATAATGGCCTGCATATCCCTTCATATTCATAATAGCGTCTATGCCAACGGTGTGTGCATCGGTACCAGTAGAGGCACCTACACAAACAATCTGACGGCCTATATGCTCGCGAATATACTCATCACACTCTTTCATTTCCATCGTGGTGCTCTCTACTTTGGGCACATGTATGTTGGTGTAGTCAACGGTGTGGGTTAGCGAACCATAGCAGTTCATAAAGCAGAAACCTTCGGTCAATTCTTTCTGGAATACGACCAGCGGATTCTCAAAGCCCATCTTCTTGAGCAGTTGTTTGGCTGCCTCTTCTGCCTCGGCACCGGCAGGCACCGGCAGGGTGAAACTCAGCTGCACCTTGCCGTCGTTCATTGTATCACCATACGGTTTTATCTTCGTCAAGTCTAAGGTTTTGTCGTAATCCTTAGCCTCCATTGAATAAAGTCCTTCACTCATTTTTGTATTTATCTTTAAAGGAGTTAATGGAATTAAAGGAAGTTATTGCATCTCGTGCATGAAGTCAAAGGACGAATGCTTGTTGTCAACAAAGGAACGATTCTTTGACTTTCTAAAACTTCTCTATCTTCTCCCAACCTCCATAATTATTTTTTTCCTTTCATTATTTCAATAAACGGGTTGTAATAGTTCTCGGCTTTCAGCATAACACCATCCAAACCCTTGCCGCCGTTCTTCGGACGTTTCACATTGGCGAAAATACCCTTCTCCAACGCTGTGAACAGTCCCTCACGCTCCATATTCTCAAGCAATTCGGTAGCTTTGTCCAGAACTTCCTTGGCACGGTCACGGATAATGCCCCCCTCTTTGAACTCAACCTCCTCGCCTATACTCTTCATATTGTTAAAGATATACTTTGCGTTCTCAATGCTAAGGTAACGGTCGCTCATAAACGGTGTGTGGATAGCCTCGGTCGGCATACCAAGCAGTTGCAATCCCTGATGGGTCCACTGGCCTATAATATTGAACAGAGCGTCCTGAATGTGACCTCTAAAAATATTGCCGGTCATAAACTTCGTAGGAGGCATATATTTCAGCGGAGCCTTCGGAAAAATCTCGCGAATCATCTGAGCCTGAGCCAACTCATACAAGAAACCGTTCTCCAGCATCGGATCCATTTCAAAAGCATGACCCAATCCCTGCTGTTCTTCGGGTAGACCTGCCAGCAGCGCCAACTGCTCGTTGATGAAGTCAGATGCCAGCACAGTGTGAGCCTCTTCATATGCGTCAGCGGTGGTCAGATAGTTGTCCTCACCGGTATTGATGATAACTCCTGCAAAGCCATTGATAATACGAGAAAAATACTGGTCGATCAAAGTACGTTGCATATTGATATCACGGAACAGAATGCCGTACAAAGCATCGTTGAGCATCACATCAAGACCTTCAAGGGCTCCCATTGCGGCAATCTCCGGCATACAAAGACCCGAGCAATAGTTGCACAGGCGGATATAGCGACCAACCTCTTCGCCAACTTCATCAAGAGCCTTGCGCATAATGCGGAAATTCTCCTGCGTGGCAAAAGTACCACCAAAACCTTCAGTTGTAGCACCGTAAGGTACATAATCCAAAAGACTCTGACCTGTTGTGCGGATAACAGCGATGATGTCGGCACCCTGACGCGCACCAGCCTGAGCCTGGACGACATCTTCATAAATATTACCCGTTGCAACAATGATATAAAGGTATGGTTTTGCTCCCTCTCCAAGCGTCTTAATATAGTTTTCACGACGCAGTCGGTTGTTGCGAACCCTCGTAACATTTTCATCCACATAGGGTTGAATAGCCTTTAACGTCTCTTCCACCTTATGCATTGGCAACTGAGTAATATCAAGTTTGCCGGCAACGATGGCATCTGCAATCTCCTGCGGAGTCTTGCCTGTTTCAATGATTGCATTGCCAATAAAATAGGCTACTCCTTGACCAAGAAGGCCTTTAGATTTCAACTCATCAACAACCACATTGGGCAGTGGAACCTCATTTTCGTCAATGCCATCAATGCCAAGCAAGCGGCAGACCGTTCTCTCCACAGCCACTGTAGTATAATTGCCCACAAAATCCTGCACCTGATCGGCAATCTTGCGTGCAACACTCCTTGCGTGCTCTACTTTTTCAAAATCGAGTCCAATTTTACTTTTTTGCATAGAACATTAATAATATATTATTTCACTCATTATCTTATCGTTACACTCCTATATGCATACTATTTAACGGTATGCACATAGGTATGAAACAACGTGCAAAGTTAATGTTTTTTTGCGAAATATCAGCATTTTTATAAATAAAATCTATAGTAATATTTTCATTTATTTATAAAATCCTGATTTACAATTAAAAGATAAAACAGCAATCAGAATTCTCCCTGAAAAGAAAAAAGATTATTCTTGAGTTAGCTTTGGGATAGCATTGAGATAGCGATAAGTTATCATTTGGTCGATGAGTGAAACACCTCTCTTTCTACTTGCCTGTCTTGACTGGCTCCGCATTGGATGTAGTCGCGGTCTTTGTTTCTCCAGCTTTGGGCGGTTGCGCTGGCGGAGTCTCCTTCTTCTTTATTTTTATGGTTTCGACAGAGTATTTCTTGTGAAATTTTGAAAAATCGACAAAGCCGGCTATTCCTTTCTGTTTGCCTCGCTGTGTATACTGCCAGACAGTATACGCCATAGCCGGTTCGCGCTTGTAGTTGGCTATAAAGTAATGATATTTCTTGTATTTCTTAATATTGAAATGAGTCATATAGAGTTTCTCACTAGTATAGATCATCGGCTTTACACCATACTCTTTCTCCATCAGTTCCAGCAACTTATCCACCCTCGCCATATTTAACTTGTTACAATGCATCGCCTCAATATCGAGCACAGGAACGATGTCTTGTTTTTTCTTGTCGACGACCTTTTTGAAATTGGCAAACTGCTGATAGGCCGTAGTTCGGCTGCTGTAAACGTGGTAGCTTCCGACAAGAAGGCCCGCTTCTCGAGCTTTCTTGACGTTGTACTTATACATCGGATCTTTAATACTTGCACCTTCTGTGGCTTTGATATAGACAAATTCTATATTCTTGTTTTTCACCACATTGTTCCACTTGATACTATCCTGAAAACGCGAAACGTCTATTCCCTTCTGAGCATTTAGGGCTATTGGAACAAGCGTAAACAACAGAACAAAGTATCTAGTATATCTATTCATATTCGCTCATAGATACGAAAAAAGACGTCCTTTATTGTGCAGAAGGACGTCTTTTATTTTATTTTTTCTTTTGTTACATTTCTATTTCATCGCCCGAGCCGTTAAAGAACTTGTATTCCAGCAGACTATAACTCTCCATTGCTTTTATTTTCAGGCGTATCTTATACTTCCATTGCCATTGTCTACGCAATGATTTTAAACCCTGAGTCAAATAAGCCTGAATATACGGATGTGTGGTTATCGTAACACGGCGCTCACTTTGTGAGACATTTAAGTAACGGATATTCGATTCTATCTCATCAACAACAGTCAAACTTGACTTGATGGTGCCGGTACCCTCGCAGAACGGACATTTTTCCTGCACATCAACCTCAATAGCAGGACGCACCCTTTGACGAGTAATCTGCATCAATCCAAACTTGCTGAGCGGCAATATTGTATGACGCGCTTTGTCGCGTTTCATCTCTGCAGTCATAACATCGAACAGCTCTTTGCGGTTTTCTGCCTTCTGCATATCCACAAAGTCAATTATCACAATACCACCCATATCGCGTAAACGCAACTGACGGGCAATTTCCTTCGCCGACTCAATGTTAACCTGAAGTGCAGTATCCTCCTGACCTGTACCAGCCTTGATATGGTTGCCGCTGTTCACATCGATGACGTGCATTGCCTCAGTATGTTCTATATAAAGGTATATACCCGAGCGGATGGTAACTATCTTGCCAAAAGCCCTTCGTATTTCACGTTGCACACCGAACTGCTCAAAAATCGGAGTCGCTAATTTGTAGTGTTTTACAATATCCACCTTGTCGGGAGCAATAGTGTGCAGATAATCACGAAGTTCATTGCAGACATCTTCGTTGTCGCAATATATGGTGTTGAAGTCATCGGTCAAAACATCACGCAGCAGTGCCGACGTGGTACCCAATTCAGATTCAATAACCTGCGGACAATTGACCCTCTTGAGTTTTTGCGTCATCCTGTCCCACTTTTCCATCAACGCCTTCAAATCTCCATCCAGTTCAGCAACTGACTTACCCTCAGCCACCGTACGGACAATCAATCCAAAATTCTCAGGACGAATACTTTGAATAAGCCTACGGAGACGGTTGCGTTCCTCGTTGCCTTTAATTTTTTGCGAGATAGATATTTTGTTCGAGAACGGAACAAGAACCAAATAGCGTCCCGCGAACGAGACATCGCCCGACAATTTCGGGCCTTTGGTCGATATGGGTTCCTTCTCGATCTGTGTAAGCAAATATTGTCCAACCTTAAGAGCATTCGATAGGTTTCCCGTCTTTTCAAACACCGGTTCTATCTTAAAGTCTTTCAGCGTCCTAACACCAACGTCGCCATTCATCGCAAGTTTCAAGTACTTTTCAAATGAATTGAACGAAGCACCCAAATCCAGATAATGCATAAAACCGTCTTTCTCGTCGTTGATGTCGATAAACGCCGCATTCAATCCCGGCATAATCTTCCGCACTTTACCCAGCACAACATCACCCACCGCAAATTGGCTGCTTTTCTTCTCTTTATGAAGCTCAACCAACTGCTTATCCTCAAGCAAAGCAATCCTAACTTCTTCTCCTGTTGCTGATATTATCAGTTCATTCTCCATTAATATTTAGAAGTTTTAAGATTCACATTAATTAAAAAAACAAATTACACAACAACCCCTTTCGGCATTGTGCAATTTGTTTTAGTAATTGTTAGAAGTCGTAAGAAGAATAAGTCTTTATGCCTTATTTCTTCTTATGTCTGTTCTTGCGCAAACGTTTTTTGCGTTTGTGCGTTGACATTTTATGTCTCTTGTGTTTCTTACCGTTTGGCATATTACTATTATTTAAAAATTATTATTTCGTATTGTTCTTTACCTCGGCCATAAAGGATTTAGCGGGCTTGAAAGCCGGAATGTTGTGAGCCGGGATAATAACTGTGGTGTTCTTTGATATGTTACGGCCAGTTTTCTCAGCTCTCTTGCGGACGATGAAACTGCCGAAACCACGCAAATAAACATTTTCGCCTTCAGTAAGGGAACCTTTAACGGTGGTCATCAGTTCCTCAACAATGGTCATAATGGCGATTTTCTCAATACCCGTTTTCTGGGCAATCTTGTTAACTATTTCTGCCTTAGTCATATCTGCAATTATTTTATCTATTTTTTACAAAAATACAGAGTGCAAAAATACTAAAAAAAAACAAAACAGGAGACTTTTTTATCTTTTTTCTGCATTAAACAATCTATCAATATACTAAAACATCACATTTACAATATTTTATGCAAAAAAAAATATTTTTCGTCACAGCATTTCGTCCATTGCTTGGACTTTCTCGCCCGATTCGTGTTTTTCGTTTTTTTGAGGCACAAACACATATACAAAAACCACAACAGCCAGAACAAGACCTCCTAACGCCAAATACCACGGTGCATTCAAACTATCTGCAGCCTGAATATCGACAAGGCCTTTGGTGCTAAGATAATAAAGTACAATCGCAAGCGCATTGTTCAAGAAATGCGCTGTGGAGTTTATCCATATAGATCCTCCATAATAGAACAGATAACCAAGCGCGGCGCCGAGTACAAAACGTGGCAGGAAAGCAAAAATCTCACCGTGAAACAGCGAGAATACTGCAGCAGTGAGCCATATCGCTACGTGATGGTTGCGCAGCATCCTGCAAAACAATTGCTGCAACGCCCCGCGAAACAGCAATTCCTCGCACACAGCAGGCACCAACGCAAATACCAATATATTGCACAAAAAATCTCCAAAACCCTCACGATTTAATATATCACGAACCACCCACTCCATATTCTCTCCCATCGAGCGCATTTTTTCCTCAAGTGCAGCAAGTCCCTGCGGAAAATGCAAGGCATCATTTATCCTTGTCAGCCAATCCGACACCGGAATCAAACAGACGAGAATAACGCAGGAAGCTAGTATCTTAATCATCATACGTTCAGTCGATTTCATACCAAGATGTTGCAACGGTCTGCCATAAAACAGCAACGCAAACACAACTGCTGTACATCCAAACACAATCAGCTGAGATATCACCAACCCTCCCAACGTATTTACATCCGCGCCAACAAGCGTAGACACAACAGTCACGCCTGCCGACAGAATGAAAAAGAGGACAAATATTAGCCCCAACGCCAACAACTGTCCTCCTGGTTTTGTATCTTTAAAAAATTGGTTTATCATAACTTTTGTGACCCCGGCGGGATTCAANNNTCTATTCAGCTGAACTACGGGGCCTCTCTTCAATCATCAACTCCCAAAACGGATACTAATAATTATTATTGTATACGGTTTGAAAAATATTTCCAGCAACGATTATGCATCGGCAAAGACCTTGCCGTCACTAAGTGTTATCTGCAGTTTGGTGTATTCGCTATGGAACTCGTTCTTAAGACGGTGCAAATAACGCGCGCACTCCCATTTGCACATCGGAAGGTCGTGAAGTAAGTAATTGCCACAGGCTTCGGGACGAGTTGCAGGAACCTCGTTCTGCTCCAAAATCCATCCAAGACATTCAATCGTCAGCTGACGCATATCCTCCACGCTGTAATTGCCGAGCATAATAACATACATTCCTGTCAAACAGCCCATAGGACCGACATAAACCACATCCTCCTTGGCCCTTGAATTACGGAACCATGTTGCCATAAGATGCTCTATGCTGTGAATAGCCGATGGAGCAACAGCCGGCTCTTTGTTGGGCTCTGTTATGCGAAGGTCAAATGTGGTGAAACCTTTGTCTTCGCGCGAGACATAAATGCCAGGTTTCAAATGCGTATGGTCAATTGTAAAGCTCTGTATAACTTCCATTTGCGATTAGTAATTGGTAAAAGATTAAAGAGTTTCAAGATAGTTTTTGACAAATTGGAATGATCGGTCGCACATCGAGGCGAGGAAATCCTCCCATTGCTGCTGGTGGTTGTCGGTACGGCCCGGAGTATCGCTGATAATACGCAAACTAAGGAATGGCAACCCCAACAAAAAACAAGTCTGGGCGATGGCGGCACTCTCCATATCGCATGCCATTCCGTCAGGAAAATTCTGCTTGATAACATTCTGCCGCTCTCTGTCGGTAATAAACTGGTCGCCAGTGCAAATCAATCCCGTCATTAACCGTCCATCCGAATCAAGGCTCACACTACGAGTATGGTCAAACAAGTGCTGGTCGGCGGAAAAGCGGGTCGGCAGACCCTGAATCTGGCCAAGGGTGCAATTGAGGCTTGACCCACAGTCAACATCGTGATAAACACACTCTTTGGCAGCAAGCACATCCATCACTTGCATCAGAGGGTCGATTCCTCCTGCCAAGCCCGTGCTGATAATGGCATCGGGGTGGTGCTCCTGAACAAGACGCATAGTGCCGACAGCGGCATTAACCTTGCCTATGCCGCATTTCCACAGCACGATTTCGTTTCTTCCTAAACGGCCTGTGCTGCCTCCCAAAGCATCGAGCATCTTATTATACTCGATGTCCATAGCAACGATAAGTCCTATTTTCATACTAATGTATACAATTTATTATTTATCCTGTTTTTTAGGTTGAGGGTCGGAAGTCACATCCACGCCAAGCTTTTTGAATATCTTTTGGTCCACCTCGCCTAGCATAGTCGTTGTGTGGACCTGACAGCCTTTCAGCAGTGGAAGTTTCTCCAATGCAAGCTGGCAGTTCTCGTCGGTGAGGCTCAACATCGACAATGCAAGCAGCACCTCATCGGTATGCAGACGAGGATTTTTGCCGTGGAGAAGGCTGGTTTTGGTATATTGGATGGGCTCAATATATTTTTGAGAAATCAATTTGATGGCATGGTCTATACCTGCCAAGTGCTTGATGGCATTGATGAGCATAGCGGCACAGGCGCCGAGCAGCGGGCTCGAATGACCTGTGATTATGGTGCCGTCTTCCATCTCGATTGCTGCCGACGGTGCGCCCTCCATTGCAGCCCTCTCGCGGGCGGCGACGGTTGTGCGACGGAAGTCGGTAGTAATCTTCATCTGCTTCATCAGCAGAGCGTTCTTGTCGACCTCAGTCTCAGAAATCCTTCCCTGGGCATATTTGCATAATGCGGCATAATAGCGGCGTATTATCTCGTCCTTCGACGCCTTGCAGCACACCTCGTCGTCGCAGATGCAGAATCCCGCCATATTCACACCCATATCGGTGGGCGACTTATACGGATTCTCGCCATAAATGCCCTCGAAAATAGCATTTAGTACTGGGAAAATCTCGATGTCGCGGTTGTAATTGACCGTCGTCTCGCCATAGGCATCGAGGTGGAACGGGTCGATCATATTCACATCATTCAAATCGGCCGTAGCAGCCTCATACGCCACATTCACCGGATGTTTCAGCGGGATGTTCCATATCGGGAAGGTTTCAAACTTGGCATATCCGGCTTTTACGCCATTTCTGTTTTCTTGATACAACTGGCTGAGGCACACAGCCATCTTGCCGCTTCCAGGACCGGGAGCCGTAATAACGACCAGAGGACGGGTAGTTTTGATAAACTCGTTGCGGCCAAAGCCGTCATCCGAACAAATCAAATCGACATTGGTGGGATAGCCATCGATAAGATAATGATAATAGACGCTGATTCCCAGACGCTCCAAGCGTTCGCGGAAAGCTTGCGCAGCGGGTTGGCCGTGATACTGGGTAATACAAACTGCGCTGACCATCAAGCCGCGGTTCTGAAACTCGTCGCGCAAGCGCAACACATCGTCGTCATACGTTATGCCCAAGTCGGCACGCACCTTGTTCTTCTCAATGTCACGGGCACTGATGGCAATCACAATCTCAGCGTCGTCGCGCAGCTGCATAAGCATTTTCAGCTTGCTATCCGGTTCAAAACCAGGCAATACGCGGCTGGCGTGATAGTCGTCAAACAATTTGCCGCCAAATTCAAGATAAAGCTTATTTCCGAACTTCGATATACGTTCTTTAATGTGTTCGGATTGAATTTTGAGATACTTCTCGTTGTCGAAACCGTGTTTCATAAAATTAAAATATTAACCTCTCTTGACACCTCTTGGAGATGCCAGCGAGGATGATTATATAATTAGTGAACTACGGGATACAAAAATACACTTTTTTTTAGAAACATCCGTAAATAAAAACCCCACAAAATCAACAAGAACATTTTATTCGCTAAATAACAAACAATTAGTATGTTCAAAAATAGCACAAAAAACTTTTTCGAAGACAATTTCAAAACACTATTCTACCCAATATCGCTCCGTCAAAAAAGAGATTCCGGACAAAAATACTCTCTGTTTTTTCGTAAAAAGCCATTCACAAAAAAAGTTTTCAAAATCTCCGCTCGAAGGGAAAAACTGACAAAATGTCATACTTAAAAAACGAAAAAAAACACCCGAAAAAGGCCAAAAAACACCTTTTCTCAATTCCCTGATAATCAAGGACCATATTCTTATCATATTTTACTCTTATTCTTATCATATTTTTATCAAAATTTGAGTTTGAAGAATGAAATAAAATGCAAATAAAACACGAATAAAAAAATAAGATTATGACAAAATGTCAGTTCCCCGGTTGTCTTTGCTTTTAAATCAGAGTTTGATTTTTTAAACCGACTATATTTGAACGAAATGCAGTTTTTTTTTGAACAAATTGTAACAAAACTTTAGCGACTACGTTAAATATAAATATGAAAAAAATATTTTGGATATCGCTCATCACCCTCTTCACCCTTGCCGCCGCAAGTCTGCTTGTTGTGCAATACACCCAGATGCGGCGCACAGTCGAGGTTAGCGACAATCTGTTCAATATCAGCGTCAACAACGCTATGGACGATATGATTGAACAGCTGAACCGACTGAAGGTGGAGGACTATATCAGTCAGAACGACCGCTATAAGTTGCTCAAATTCAAACGTATCGACGAACTCAACGAACGGATGCAGGATATAGTGAAACAAAACTATTCCGTGTTCTACGATACCACGCTGGTGAATGTAGGTATCACTATGATTGACAGCGTTATTTTGCTTCCCGGCGCCACCGTTTCGTCGGCCGACAGCGAAGCCATAGCCAATTACAACTCAATTCTAGCCAATCGCGACCGCCTGCTCAACAGCCCCGACTTCTACAACCAGTTCGTAACCGACATCAGCGAATATGTAGTCGACAACATAATGACTTCCAACGCTTTCAACTACAACTTGCTCGACTCGCTGATTACCGACAAGCTGATGCTCAACGGTGTCGACATCGCCCCCTACATCGGTGTGTACGACTATACCAACGACAATTTCCTCTATTGTAACACTGAAGGCAAGGAGCAGAAACTCAGCGAATCGCCTTACAGATACCGTTTTCACCCCAATGGTATGATGTCGCCTAACGAGTATTTCATCGTGCTGCAGTTTCCGCTCTCGTCGCTGCTGCTCAAGGAAAACTCTACCATCTACTTTGTCATCAGCCTTATGCTCGTCATTTTCATCCTCGTATTGTTTTTGCTCTCAATCCGTGCCATCTTCCGACAGGAGAAACTAGACAATATGAAGTCAGATTTCATAAACAATATGACGCACGAAATCAAGACGCCAATCGCCACCATAAGCCTTGCCTGCGAGATGCTTCAGGATCCCTCGGTCATCACCGACCCCGCCTGC
This sequence comes from Bacteroidales bacterium UBA1217, assembly GCA_002309335.1. Taxonomy (GTDB): domain Bacteria; phylum Bacteroidota; class Bacteroidia; order Bacteroidales; family P3; genus Colimorpha. The sequence goes on from DBXH01000059.1 coordinate 37,571, forward strand.
AACGGCACCTATATCGGCATCATCAGCGACGAGAACCGCCGAATGCGGATGTTGGTCGAAACGATTCTGCAGAGCGCCAAGATGTCGAACAAGAATTTCTCACTCAACTGCAAAGAAATCAACTTAAACGAAATAATCGAAAGTGTGGTGAAAAACTTCCGCCTGCGGGTCGAATCGCGCGGCGGTACGCTGCTATGCGACCTCAACGCCCAACCGCCGACCATTGTTGCCGACGAGCTCCATATCACCAATATGGTTTACAATCTCATCGACAATGCCATAAAGTATTCACCCGAAAAGATTGACATTCAGGTGTCGACACGCACCGAAGGCTCCAACACCGTCATCACGGTCACCGACCACGGGCTGGGCATCAGCAAGGAAGACCAGAAGCATATCTTTGAGCGTTTCTACCGCGTATCTACCGGAAACGTACACAATGTCAAAGGCTTCGGCATCGGCCTCAACTACGTCTATCAGGTCGTCCAGCTCCACCAAGGCACCGTCACCATCGACAGCACCCCCGGCGAAGGCTCCTCCTTCACCATCACTCTCCCACAAGAATAAAAGATTATTTTGCCAATTCAAAAAATAGTTGTATTTTTGCAAAATAAATCCAATTTTGGGAAAAGAATAACAAAAAAAACAAAATAAAATGAATCCGAAAACAATTCTTATTATTATTGTTTTACTGATGCCAAGCCTTTTATTTGGGCAGATTATTGGTAAAGTGCCACAGAGCGACGTTGCTGTAAATAAGAGTGAGATAGGAACAATAACAGAGTATAGCCTAACGATATACGACCGTAATTCTGGCTACAACGGAGAGATTAGACTTGGCGACTTTGATAAGGCCGTGTCAACACTAGCAAAAATGGATGACGAAAGTTTTCGCAAGATGGGCAAAATTGCGCTTAACAATGGCTTTGAAGATAGTGCAGAATACAAGAATGGCCTGGGTGGTGCAAAGTGGAACATTTACAGGCAAAATGGTCAAATATTATATCTGAGCTTGTATGAGATAAAAACTTGCAAAGATCTGATATTCAAAGATCGCTTAATGGCAGATGCCACAATAGTCACACCGTCAAATGTGTCTATTATAATGACAGAACGTCCAGCATCGTTTTATTTGAAACGAAGTGCAGAACGTATTGGGTGGTCTCTAGGATTAAGTGCAATATCTGCGCTGAATGGGGCAATTTATACTGTTAATGCAACTAATAATGCGGCAACTAATGTGCAAGGTCCTGAAGTTCCTTTTGCAATAATAGCCCTCGGTACAGGAGTGGCATCATTGTGTACTATTATTGGTTCCATACTTGATTTGCATAGGGCAGGAAGAGCATTGGAACGCATACAGATAACGAACGGCGGAGTTGCAGTTAAGTTTTAAAGGTCCAACATCTTATTTTAACTCGATGTACGGTTCGTAGCAGTGGGCGCCGCAAAGGTAGGCTCCGGGGTGTGAGGCGATGATATGCTTGCGGGTTTTGACAGCTTGAGCGGGATTGTTGTCATAACGAGCACAGAAGTCGGGATATTTTAACTGCAAGTCTTGTGCGTGGATTAAGTCGCCTACAAAGAGGCAAAGACCAGCCTCATAGACAGTATGGCCAGGAGTATGGCCGGGTGCGAGATGAGTCTTAATACGACCGTCAATGATTTCATCTCCGTCGTTAAACAGCTGAATCTTATTAGCATAGCAAGACAGTACTTGTTTCCATTTTTCATTTTGAGCCGCCATAGGGCCGTCATCACTCCAAGCATTGAATTCTTCTACGGAGAGAAAGATTTCGGCATTTGGGAAAACGGGCTGACCATCTTTGAGAAGTCCGCCGATATGGTCGAAATGCAGGTGGGTAAGACACACAGCATCAATTTCTTCTGGTTTTACATTAAGTTGTTTTAGTTGCTGAAGCAGAGTGCCACCTGCTTCCTCGCCAAGTCCGGCATCGACAAGGACATCATAGTCACAACCGTCATAGTAACAGCCTGACATTCTGAGCAAAAAGACGTTGATTGCCGACGGGCTTGAACCATCGGGCATCATCGCTGCCAAAAGGCTGTCGTTGTATGAACCCTTAAAAAGGTCGATCGGCATTTGGTTGATGCGGTCGGGGATGGTGATAACCTCCATATCGTCCATACCAGAAAAGACGGCACACGGAGCCAGTTGAAGTGCCGTAGAGTCGACGGCTGTATCACTGACAATGTCCGACTGTTGTTTGCCTTTACAACCTGAAAGAATTGTAATTGCGACTAAAAGATAAAAAAATTTCTTCATTGTCTATTAAATTATTGCCCATAAGAATAGTCCTCCGGCTATGATTATACCACTAACAAAAAGGTCGATAAGGCAAAAGCCCATAATATCTTTGGCACTGAGGCGTGCAATAGCGAGAGCCGGAAGAGCCCAGAAGGGCTGAATCATATTGGTCCAAGCATCGCCCCAAGCAATAGCCATACCTGTCAGTCCTGGATCGACACCCAGTTCGGCACCGGCAGTAAACATAATAGGAGCCTGTATTGCCCAATGGCCACCGCCCGAGGGGACAAACATATTGAGCACTGCTGCGCAGAGGAAAGTGAGCAACGGGTAGGTGGCTGGCGAAGAAATATTTATGCAGGCGTTGCTGATGACGGTGCCAAAACAAATGCCGCTCTCGCCCACTCCGGTTATGATGCCCATAATGCCGGCATAGAAGGGAAACTGCAGAATAATGCCTGCTGCACCCGAGGCAGCCTTAGCAAATGCACGGACGTAGGCTAACGGTGTACCGTGGAACAGAATACCAAGGAAAAGGAAAATCATTATCACCGACCCCAGGTCGAAGGCGCCGCCTCGGAAACCCAGATTTATTACAAGATAGGCAATACCGACAGCAGCGATGAGCCAAGAGAGCAGCCGGCTGTTCTCTAGGGATTCGGCAGGAGTTTCAGGTCTGCGCTTTTCAGCGGGAGGATCCTCGACCAGCAATGAAGAGTCGACCGTAACTATGTGATTGCCTTTAGGGTGCATAAGAGCATTGACAGCCGTGATGGCAATAATAACCAGCACCACAATGACGATATTGAAGGGATGCAGAATTGTATGCGAAATTGATATAGGGTCGACGATAGCGCCATTGGTGGCAGCGGCAAGATCGGGACCGGGAGTAGCCAATTTGAGCGGTACCGAGCCTGAGAGTCCTGCGTGCCATACGACAAAGCCACTATAGGCAGAGGCGATAAGCAGACGGTAGTCGACATTGGGCAAGCGTCGTGCGATATCCTTTGCGAATATGACGCCGACGATAAGCCCGAAACCCCAGTTGAGCCAGCAGGCAACAGCCGAGATAGCCGTCACCAAAGCGATGGCGGCGACAGGCGTTTTGGGGAGCGAGGCAAGAAAAGAGATGCCCTTTTTGAGCGATGGAGCTGACGCCAAAGCCGAACCAGACACAAGCACAAGAGCCATCTGCATAGCAAAGGCGAGCAACCCCCACACTCCGTTGCCCCAATTAGCGACAACCTCGACGGGAGTCTGCCTGCAGATAGGCATTGCGAGGATAGCAGCGATGAAAGTGAGGATAATAGCAAATAGGAAGGGTTCGGGCATCCATCGCTGCATAAGTTTCACCGAACCGTTGATTAATTTCTGGAACAAGGGATAAAGTTTAAAATTTAGAGTTTAAGTGGCATTTTTCCCTAGCGAGGGTCGGACATAGTTGTAACACGCGAGGCATCAGCAACATAGGATGTAGCGCAGACCGACTGCTGACTATAGAGACCCGAGTAAATCTCGTTGGGGTAGAGTTTGGCGAGCGACTGGACATATGTGTCAATCTGCTTAGCAACAGTCATTTGCTCTGTTTTGCGTATACGCATACCCTTCAGGATAGCGTTGTAGTAGGTCTGAATATTCTGACGATAGTAGTTGCACATATCGTCCTCAGTAGGATTTGGTTTGCTGCCAAACTTATTCTGCCAAGAATCGCGGCAAACAGAATCAGCATCATTGTAAATCTTGTTAATCTGATCCTCAATATTGTTGTATTGTTCAATCATCTTCTGGTACTTCTCATCCGAAGCCAGACGCTCGATAGTTTTATAGTAGCGGTCCTCCATTTCGGCGGCATATTTCAGAGCCAGTTCCTGTTGCTGCTCTTCCGACATAGCGTCGTACTGTTCCTGTGTGATACCGAACTCCTTGAGCAACTGTTCGTCGAAGGCGAAATAGCGTCCATAACCGTTTTGTGAGGCCAAAGTAGCATAACTGCCAGCACCAGCGGCGGCAAGTTGAGCCAGATAGGTGGTTGTGGGATTGGCGAGCATTTTGAGAGTACGGGGATTGGCGCGATGCGATTCACAGAGATATTCAGCGAGTTGATTAGGCTGAGGCATCGTTGGAACCATCTCGATAACCTTCTGGGGAGTGATTTCCTCATCATTGTCGGAGGGCGAGGTGATGGGAGTCTCGTCCTTTTGATTCTGGTTTTGGTTCTGGTTGTTACCCAGAGCGTTGTTGATAGTCTGGGAAGCCTTTTCTTTCAATTTCTTACCGATAGCGCTGCCTATTTGAGCCTGTGAGAAAGAAGCGAGAGAAAGCAGAGCGAGTAGCAGTACGATTTTTTTCATAATAAGCTGTTTTTAATGTTATTATTTTGGATTGTTTTTTTCAGATTCAATTATCAGAGGCAAGAGCATCCACTCGAAGACATCGCAGCGTATGATACGGTAGTGCTGGTGATAGGTCTCATTGAAAAGACGACTATGGTGCAATGCATACTGGCCAGACTTGATGGCCTGCTCAATCAGTTGATAATCCTCTTCGTAGTTTAGCGGTTTCTTGCTATTAGGATTATTCAGGAGTTGTAGCAAAGACTGCCAACGGTCGTGCCACTGTTCGGCATCGTAATCAACCGGTTGCGAGCTATGCAGCATTGCCGATACCAATGTCCCGAGAGGTATGATTCCCTGCCGCACATAGTTAATGTCGACGCGCACATAATTATTCTTAAGCAAAGGATAATAAAACAAAGGTTGCTGCCAATCAGCAGTATCAGCATTATTCAACTCATATTCAATATATCGCACCGCTGCCATCGAGTCGGTCAACAGATGTTCCAAGCCGAAATAGTCCTGAAAGCAATACTTGTAGACATCGCGCAGCTGCGACTGTGGATAATGTTGCATATATAGGCACAGCCTGCATTCTTCCCAATCGAAATAATTTGAACTCCGGCACACTGCAAGGGTAGAATCCCAATTAGTCTGAGCAGCGCCCCAATGCGAAGCGATAGGAGATATCAGCAGAAGAAAGAGAATGCAGCAGCAGGTGTTTTTCATTAGTTAATCTTTATTAATTGAAGATGCAAAAATACAAAAACTTTTTAAATATTTGTATCTTTGCAATGTACTTTTTATATATCCAACTCTGTTTAATACTATATTACAATCAATTACGTTCAAGTTTAGATGTTATTTTTGAATAAAAACAAGATAGTAATCCTGCTTCTGTTGCTAATCAGCGGAGTTGCAAGAGCACAGAGCTACACAATCAGCGGCACCGTCATCGACTCGTTGAGCGGCGAGACGCTTATTGGGGCTGCTGTGATGGACCTGCGTACAGGCAAAGGGGCTCTGACCAACGCCCAGGGACGATTCTCGCTGACGTTGAAGAGCGACTCGGTAAAGCTGCGCGTCACATATGTAGGCTATAAACCTGTCTTTGAAGATATTCTGCTGAAGAGCAACCAGAAACGCACTTTCCGTATGCAGTCGAGCACCGAACTGAAGATTGTAGTGATCAAGAGCGAACGGGTAAACAATGTGCGCTCGTCGCAAATGAGCGCCATCGACATACCCGTCGAGCAGCTCAAGTCGGTTCCTGTCCTATTCGGTGAGGCCGATTTGGTGAAGGCGTTGCAGCTGCTGCCAGGCGTACAGAGCGGCTCAGAGGGCAACAGTGGCTTCTATGTGCGTGGCGGCGGTCCCGACGAGAACCTCTTTCTGCTTGACGGTGTCCCGCTCTACAATGTGAGCCATCTGGGAGGATTCTTCTCAGCCTTCAACACCGACGCTGTCAAGGGGGTGACCCTCTACAAAGGCAGCTTTCCCGCCCACTTCGGCGGACGCCTGTCGAGTGTGCTCGACGTCACCACCAACAACGGCAACGACAAGCAGCTGCACGGCAACGCCTCGATAGGCTTTATCTCGACCAAACTCAGCGTCGAGGGTCCCATCAAGAGCGAGCGCACCACCTTCTGCCTGTCTGGGAGGCGCACTTATGCCGACTTTCTACTGCAACCACTGGTCAAACGCCTTGCCGACCGCAAGGAGTACAAGCTTCGTGCTGGCTATTATTTCTATGATGTAAACGGTAAGCTTACTCATCGCTTCAGCGATCGTAGCCGCCTGTTTGCCAGCTACTATATGGGCTCGGACGTAGTTTACACCCGCATCCGCACCCTTGCCACCGACGTGCAAGAGCAGTTTCTCAACTTCGACACGAAGTGGGGCAACATCGTGGCCTCGGCACGCTGGAACTATGAGCTTACACCCAAACTGTTTATGAACATCACCGGCGCCTACACGCGCTACAGCAACACGGTGGGCGTCGACTACGAGACCGTCACCCTCGCCACCGAGGAGCAGGAGAGCACCACGTCGGAGTTTGATATGGACTATATCTCGCGCATCAACGACCTGAGTCTGAGAGCCGACTTTGACTTTACGCCCAATCCCGACCACCTGATGAAGTTTGGCACATCGATAGTACACCACGTCTTCCTGCCCGAAGTGTCGAGTGCCCACCTCAATGCCTACAGCGCTGAGTATATGAACAGTTCTATGGTCATAGACACATCAGTCAACTCAGGTTCCATCCTTGCCGAAGAACTGACGGCATACGCCGAGGACGACTGGAGCATCAGCGAGGCTGTGAAGCTCAACTACGGACTGAACTTCAGCGGCTTTGCCGTCGAGCACAAGTTCTACCCCACCCTGCAGCCCCGCCTGTCGGGACGTATAATGCTGGGTGAAGGACTATCGCTCAAGGCCGGCTACGCCTATATGACTCAGTTTATGCACCTACTTTCGACTACAAGCGTCAGTATGCCCACCGACCTATGGGTGCCAGTGACGAGCGATGTGCCGCCAATGTACGCCCACCAGGTGGCCGGCGGTGTGTTCTACGAGTCTGGTGTCATCGGCGACTTCTCGGTTGAAGGCTACTATAAGAAGATGCATAACCTGTTGGAATACAAGGATGGCGCCACATTCTTCGGCAGCAGCGAAAGTTGGGAAGAGAAGGTTGTGCTAGGCGACGGATGGGCCTATGGTATCGAATTCCTGCTGCAACGTAACATCGGCAACCTTACTGGCTGGATAGGCTACACCTGGAGCAAGACGATGCGCCAGTTTGACCGTCCCGGTCAGGTGCTCAACGACGGCAACCCATTCCCTGCCAAATACGACCGTCGCCACGACCTCAGCATTGTACTGAATTACAAAGTCAACGACAAGATGGACTTCAGCGCGACGTGGGTCTACAGCTCGGGTAACGCTGCCACACTGAGCCTGCAGGAATACGCTGAGGCGCAGCAAACCGCCAACGAATATGCTGATGTGGACCCCGAAGGATGGGATGGCTATCTGTCACACCCCTCAGGACGCAACAATTTCCGTATGCCTGACTATCACCGTATGGATGTTAGCGCCAACTTCCACCGCAAGTTCCGACGCTGCAGCCGGACGATAAACGTCAGTGTTTACAACCTCTACAACCGCAAGAACCCTTATATGATATATGAGAGCCACGAGTATACCTACAAGGGCTACAACGGCGCCCTCGTCCAGTTGTCTATCTTCCCCATCCTGCCCTCGGTGGCATACACGCTTAAGTTTTAGGGTTGGAAGGTTATAGGGTTGAACGTATTTATGGTTTAATTGTTTTAAAGTTGAAAGGTATTGGAAATATGAGCAAAGCAAGATATATAATCCTGATTGTTTGTGCGATGTTATGTTCGTGCGAGAAGGTGATGGAGTTCGACATCGAGGAGAGCGAGCGTATGGTGGTGGTCAACTCCCTCCCGTCGACCGATAGTTTGCTTTTTGTCAACATCACCTACAGCCGTTTCTTCCTTGACAACCAACCCTTTATTGCTGTAACAGACGCTACAGTAAGCATCGAAGTGAACGGCTCAACTATAGCCTCAACAGGTCGCGACGGTGCCAATTATCTGTTCAACTACACTGCCACCGCGGGCGACACGCTGACGCTGCATGTAAGCACACCTGGTCGACCCGATATCATTGGCGGAACACGCGTTGTTCCTCTTCCCGATATGCTGCCGCCACTGGCGGAAATAGACACGTTGCAGCCCATCACAGCTGGCAACGTATCATTTACGCTCAACGACCCAGCAGCATTGGAAAACTACTATTACATATACATTGAGGAACGCGACAGTGGCACACGCTGGAATGAATGGGAGAAAAAATGGGACACCATAGACACCGTTATACACCCCTATTTCACTTGCCTCAACACCGAGATAACCAACCCCGAAGTCAATGCCATAGAAGGTTTTATGGAATATTTCAACGGCATTCTATTCACCGACAGGGACATTAACGGTCAAAACTACGAAACTACGCTATCGCTAATAATGCTGAAAGACACAGCCGAACATCCGTTACAACGTGATTATACACTTATTGTAGAAGCCTTAAGTCCAGAGGCCTACACCTATACCAAAGAGGTTATGGCGGCACGCAGTATGGGCAGCTATTTCGCCGAACCCGCCCGAATCTACAGCAATCTAAGCAGCGGCGTCGGCATATTCGCCGCAATTGCACGACGGCAATATCCGCTGACATTCTCCTACAAGGAAGCGGGAGAGAGAAAGAAAGTCAAATTTGTTTATTCGCCGAAGAAAGACTCTACTCCAAACTCTGTTTCAGCGTCTCGACGTAGTCGTTGATGCGCTGCATCTGTTCCGGGATATTTATTCCCTGCGGACACTCACTGACGCAGTGGTTGCAGCCTATGCAGTGGTCGGCTTGACGGAAGGAAGGCACCGCCCGGTCATATCCTACAAGGAAAGCACGACGGCTACGGCGGAAAGCACGTTTCTCATCCGAGTCGGTTCCAATGTCGTTCATCACATTGCCCTCGTTCAAGCATTTATTGTAGTGAGCGAAAACCGCGGGAATATTGATGCCATAAGGACAGGGCATACAGTATTTGCAATCGGTGCAAGGGACAGTCTTAAAGTTGGCATAAACGTCAGCAATTTCCTCAAGCAGTTTCAACTCATCGTCACTCAAGGGCTTATGTGGCGAATAGGTGCGAATATTATCCTGCAAATGCTCCATATAAGTCATACCGCTTAGCACAGTAAGCACACGCGGCTGGTTGCCTGCAAAGCGAAAAGCCCAAGATGCCACCGACGCCTGCGGATCGCGCTCCTTGAGTAGACTGACAGCGTGATCGTTGAGGTTGACGAGCTGTCCACCGAGGAGCGGTTCCATAACAAAGACGGGGATGTTGCGTTTTTCTAGTTCGCCGTAAAGGTAACTCGAGTTAGTGTTGCGTTCGTTGAGGAGTTTTGAGTGGTTCCAATCCACATAGTTGTGCTGTATCAGCACATGATCCCAATGGTATTTGCCTTCGTCTTGCAAGCGCAGCAAGTAGTCGAAAGCCTCGATGTCGCCGTGATAGGAAAAGCCGAGGTTATGAATGCGCCCTTTTTCCCGCTCCTCGCATAGGAAATCGAGCATTCCATTTTCAAAAAATCGGCGTTTGAGTGTATCCATCGAACTGATTTCGTTACCATTGGCATCGCGACGGGTACCGCCGATGCTATGCAGCATATAGTAGTCGAGATAGTCCACCTGCAGTTCTTTCATCGAGTTATGGAACATCTTTATGCTCTCCTCACGGCTCCATGTGCTCGGGGCAAAGTTGGAGAGTTTGGTGGACACAAAATATTCGCTTCTCTTGTGACGACTGAGAGCAATACCGACAGCGTGTTCAGAACGTCCCTTGCAGTATGGCGGAGCCGTATCGAACAAGTTTACTCCGTGTGCAATGGCATAATCCACCAGCTCGTTGATGGCATTCTGGTCGAGTTCTTGGTCCTGCTCCCGTCCACTCTCGCCGTCGATTGTGGGGAAGCGCATACAACCATATCCAAGTAGCGATACCTTGTCACCGTGCAGATTCTCGCGATAGCTCATTTTGTCAACGGGCACCTCGCCGAGCGCTACACCTTCGGAATGAGTTTCTTTCTTTGTTGAGCAACCTACAGCCACCGCTGCCGTTGCCACTGCGCCAGTTCCAGCAAGTTTTATAAATTTTCGACGGTCCATTGGATATGTGAATTTGTGAATTCTTGAATGTGTTAATACGTTAATGTGTGGGTGTGGAAGGGAGAGTAAAACGAAGAGTGGAATGGAGAATAGAAAGGATCGAGAAGCGTTGGCCAGAGGGTTCCGGCGCGGTCGTCGATAACAGTCATATGAAAGTCAAGCCAGCTATCGTCTCCGATGCGGTAACGCATTGAGGCGGAAAAGGCTGTTGCGTCAAGAGAAAGGGGACCGGTGCCCATAAGCCAGGGATTGAGAATCATTCCCGTTGCCAGACTTCCGCCGATATGCAGCAGCGATGCCGACAACAGCAGTCGCTCGTTCACCTTGTAGGTTGCAGCAACGTCGACAGCGGCAGCGGCGCCTGGATTGCGCAAGGGAGCCATACTGCGCGCCTGAACACCACGAATGGTATAACCCTGAGGCATAAGTGAATAAGAGTTCATCATCGAGACCGATGCTGCGATTTTGAGTCGTTCGCTGGGGCGATAGATCACAGTTGGAGTTATGCCAAAGAGCGACGCCGACCCGTAGCGATTGCCTATTAACTCCGTGCCCATTGAGAGATGGAAATCCCATTTCTGCAACGTATCGTTCAGTTTACTCTTGTCCTTCAGCGGATGCATCGGTCGCGATGAAGCGGGGAGCGAAAGCGAAAGGTCGTCCGTCATAGAGACAACGCTATCCTTCTGTGCCGATGCGTGCAAAGGCAGCAATATGAATATCAGTAGAGTATAGCGAAGATATTTCATTTATTCGTGAATTCGTTGATGTATTAATTTGAGATAATATAACGGCGAAAAGGGGAAAAAATTATCCGTATGGTTACTTTTTTCATTACGCGAATAGTGTTCTGAACGCCTCCTCTATCACCGACACCTCCACAATCTCTATTCCAAAGCGTTTCTTATTGAGCGAGCGGGCGTTGTATTTCGAAACAAAAATCTTCTCAAAACCAAGTCTGTCGGCCTCAGCTATGCGTTGTTCCACGCGGCTCACCGAGCGCACCTCGCCGCTCAAGCCCATCTCGGCGGCGAAACAATAGCGCGGTGAAACAGGAATATCCACATTCGACGACAGTATAGAGCACGCAACAGCAAGGTCTATGGCGGGGTCGCTCACCCGTATGCCGCCGGCAATGTTCAGAAACACATCCTTCGCGCCCAGTTTGAAGCCGCACCTCTTCTCGAGAACAGCCAGCAACATTGACAATCGTCTGAAATCAAAACCGTTGGCATTACGCTGCGGTGTTCCGTATACCGCTGAACTAACTAGCGACTGCACCTCGATAAACATCGGGCGAACACCCTCAAGGGTTGCAGCAACGGCACACCCGCTAAGGTTCTCGTCGCGCTGCGAAAGCAGAAATTCCGATGGATTCTCCACCTCGCGCAAGCCGTCGCCCCGCATTTCAAAGATGCCAATCTCAGCCGTTGAGCCGAAACGGTTTTTCAGCGAACGCAGCATACGATAACCATAGTTGCGATCGCCCTCGAACTGCAGCACACAGTCAACAATGTGTTCCATCACCTTGGGCCCCGCAAGACTGCCTTCCTTAGTGATATGACCCACCAGCAACACCGGCACACCACTTTCCTTTGCATAACGCTGAAACTCAGCCGTACACTCGCGTATCTGCGAAATGCTGCCCGCCGACGAATCGATCATCTCCGTGCACACCGTCTGTATCGAGTCAACAATAAGAATATCCGGCCGCACAGCCTCAATATGTTCCATAATCCGCTGCGTCACAGTTTCCGACACAACATACAGTTCTCCGTTCCCTTTCTTTCCTTCTCCAAGCAAACGGTCAGCACGCATCTTTATCTGCTGCTCACTCTCCTCACCGCTAACATACAATATTCTCTTTCCAGGAATAGCCAAAGCTGTCTGCAGCAACAACGTAGACTTGCCTATGCCCGGCTCACCACCCAACAGCAGCAACGAACCAGGTACAATGCCGCCACCAAGCACACGGTCGAATTCGTCGCAGCCAGTGGCAATCCTCACCGTTTCGCTCGTCGACACCTCGTTGATAAGTTTCGGTTTCGATGCCGCAAGGCTACTCCTTTTTGTTCCAGCAGACGGTTTTGCTGCCTGAACCACCTCCTCGGTAAAGGTGTTCCACTTGCCGCATTCAGGGCATTTGCCTAGCCAAGAGCTTGATTGGTAGCCACATTCGCTACAGAAAAAATATGTTTTTGCTTTTGCCATTTTATTTAAAGGTTGAAAAGGTTAAAAGGGTTGAAAAGGTTAGAAGGGGTGGAAGGGGCAGCTAAAACATTATATTAGTAGTATAATTAGTTGAAATTGATAATTTTGAGAAGAGATACGCATAAATTATGCGTAAACCCAGAATTAACCCAGAACTAACCCAGAGGAAACCCATATCAAAAACAGTCCTCCACTTTGTCAATCCTGTAAAGTTTGTCGCCGCGATGCACGGGACGAGAAGTTGCAAAGCTGAAACGGTCGCCCTGCTTAACTTCCGGCACGGGATCGCGTTCCAGACGCAGTTCGTCGACAGCGGCACGATACACACCCGTAGTTTCGCCAATAATCATAACCTCGTCGCCCGGGTGCAACATCTCGGCCGTCTGCATCTGCGCCTCGGCCACACCGATGCGGTTGAAATAATTCTTCACCAAGCCAAGATAAACCTTGTTTTCAGTAGCTTGGCTGCCATAACGTTCCGTCCATTCACCCATTTTGCGTCCCAGATAGTAACCGTCCCAAAAGCCTCGGTTGAACACCGTTGCAAGTCGCCGTTTCCAATCGGCAATCCGTTCGAGTGAATAACTACCGTCGGCAATAGCTTGTACCGCCTCCTTGTAGCATTCAGTAACCGTCTTCACATAGTCGGCGCTCCGTCCGCGGCCCTCAATCTTAAGCACCCGAACGCCAGCCTTAACGATTTTGTCGAGGAAATCAATGGTACACAGATCTTTGGGCGACATAATATACTTATTGTCAACCACAAGTTCAATGTCCGATTCAAGATCCTTGACCAAGTATTCCCTGCGACACAGCTGGAGACATGCGCCGCGATTGGCGCTATAGTTGTAGTTGTCGAGGCTCAGATAGCATTTTCCGCTCACGCTCATACACAAGGCTCCGTGGGCAAAGACCTCGATCTGAACCAATTCGCCCTTAGGACCGCGAATGTCGTTGTCGCGGATGAACTGAGTGATTTCAGCCACCTGGCGTAGCGGCAGCTCGCGGGCGGTGACCATCACGTCGGCAAACTGGGCGTAGAAACGCACGGCCTCGGTGTTGCTGATGTTGCACTGGGTCGATATGTGTACCTCCACGCCGATGCTGCGGGCGTAGGTGATGACGGCGAGGTCGCTGGCGATGATGGCACTGACGCCCACACGCTTGGCGGCGTCGACCAGTTGGTGCATCTCGTCGATTTCGTGGTTGTAGATGATGGTGTTCACCGTCAGATAGGTTCGCACACCGTGCTGATGGGCTATGGAGCATATTCTCTCCAAATCCTCCAACCCGAAATTGGCTGCCGAGCGCGACCGCATATTTAAGTTGCCGATGCCGAAATAGACGGCGTCGGCACCTGCCTGTATCGCCGCTGTCAAGCTCTCGTATGAGCCTACCGGCGACATAATTTCTATTTTCATTTCTGATTCTTTTGTTTCATACAAACGCGTTTTAATGTTTTTTATTATTTTTTTTATGTTCAAAAGCATAAAAAATGTATTTTTGCAACGCTTTTTTAGGATAAAAGCTAACTACTAAATATATAAAAATATATGACTATCATTTTCTTACAGAAAGGAGCTGAACAAGCCAAATGACTAAAAACAACAACAAACCACTAATAATTCTACTCTTTTTGTCACTAATTCTGCTGTCATTTCAAGCGCAGGCACAAACCAACATCACCTCGCTGAGCAGCATCACAGACGCATCGGGTCAATATGTCATCACGCAGGACATTGACGCCAGCGGCTTCACGACAAGCATCGCCACTTTCAGCGGCACCCTCGAGGCTGCCATCGACCCAACAACCAATATGCCTTACCGCATCACAGACCTCGATGCCCCGCTCTTTACCACTCTCTCCGGCACGGTGAAGAATCTGGTGCTTGAGAATGTTACCATTAGTGGAAACACTGGCGCCACCGGCGCTATTGCCTGCACTGCCAACAGTGCGGCTCGCATCTACAATGTGGGTATCCTCTCAGGCTCGGTGGGAGGCACCGGCAACACCGGCGGCTTGGTGGGCACCTTAGACGGCACCGCCCGCGTAGTCAACTGCTACTCTTTCGCCACCATCACCGGAGGCACCAATGTCGGCGGCATCGTGGGTTACAACAGCCAGACGACCACCGCCGCAAGCATCAATACGATGGTGATGAACTGTATGTTCTACGGCGACATCACTGGCGGCACCACCGTCTCGCCCGTCTTTGGCGGCAACAATATCGCCAACCTGCAGGGCGGCCTCAACAGCTTCAACTACTACGCCTACGACGAGCTGCAGACCACAGCCATCAGCGACAACAAGTACAACAGCGCGCTCGCCGTCGAGGAGAAATTTCTGAAACGCCACGAGTTCTACCGTCTGCTGCTCAACAGCAATAAGAAACTGGCGGCATTCTACGTCACCGGCAATGTTGCCGACGGCGGCCAGATGCTCAAGTGGGTGCTCGAGACCGCCGACCGCACAATCGACAACCCCAAGCCATATCCCATACTGAAGGCGCAGGGCTACTACCCCTCCATCATCAACCCCGACTTTGCCAATGCCCCCGACAGCGCCACCGTGGGTCGCAACCACGGAGGCAAGGTGGGCCGCACCCTCTCGGTGACCATCAGCAGCGCGCAGACCACCGGCGGCCAGACCAAGCCCACAGGGGCCACAATCACCACCTCGAGCCTGACGCTGCAGCGCACCGACAAGGACTTCGACCGCTTCAACTACAACTACGACAAGGTGCAGCTGCCCTACTACAACGACGTGGGCACGGGCAACTACACGGGCAACCGCGTGGTGACGGGCTGGAAGATTACGGCCATCACCGCCGTCGCCGATGACCCCTACACCTCGGCTAACTACCCCACCACAGGCATCAGGGACTTCCCCGACCATAACTATGCCGACCGCAAGAGTTCCAACAAAGACCTTTACTCTATAAGTGGTCGCGTTTTCTCGCAAGGAGCCTACTTCGACGTGCCCTACGGCGT
>DBXH01000059.1:53138-69794 GCA_002309335.1 Bacteroidales bacterium UBA1217
TCACCATCGAGCCCTACTGGGGCAAAGCATACTATCTCGCTGACCAATACTACGATGTGGTCTATTCGGCTGATTATAAAACAAAACAGGGCGTGAGTCAAACTGGCACACAGGTGAACACGAGTACCACACTGTTTAATGGACAGAATGTCGAAACGAGTATTGAGCGNNCGAGCTTTAAACAACATAAACAACAATATGGGTGGCTGGGGGCCTACCGTCTACGACAACGCTCTCGTGCTCGTGGGCAATCTACATTTGAACACTGTACCGCAAAACGGAACCACACCTTTCACTATGATGTCGGTGGACACTGACAACGACCACGAGCCTGACTACAGCCTCATCTATCACCATACGGGCAGATCGAGCATCACTCCTATACGCTATGATTTCCTGAACATCCCAGGCACCGCGCAGGCACAGAAGCCCAACGGCGCCAGCCTCATCTGCAACTTCACCATCTTCAAGACCAGAGGCTGGTTCGAGGTCACCAATACAGCACTTTTCTACACCTCTCAGTTGGAGTATGAGAATTTGGATAATAACACCAAGACTGATGCTCCACTCATCTTGCTTGGCGGCGTGGTCGACCAGTTTGTGTCAACGCAGAGCAAGGCGGTCACTGGTAAAACCATCTATATCCACGTTGGCGGCAATGTATGGATCAATGAGTTCGGTATGGGCACCCATAGTGATGGTAGCCAATCCACCCCCCACGTGCCGGTGTCGGTGACGGGGGGCGAATACCCAGGCTTCTACCTCACCGGAACCTATAATGCCAATGCCACAGTAAGAGACGACAATGCTGAATGCTACATCAGCGGCGGCTACATCCACGAGGCGGCTGGAGCGTCGCTCGAACAAATCAACGGCAACGTGCGGTGGCAGATATATAACGCCGATATCGACAACTTCTTTGGTGGCGGTATCAACGACGCCAAACCCATCAAGGGCAACATCACTACAGATATTTACAACAGCCACGTAACGCTTTTCTGTGGCGGCCCCAAGTTCGGCAATATGCAAGACGGCAAGACAGTCACCACCAACGCCGAAGGCTGCGTCTTCGGTACCTATTTCGGCGCTGGATATGGCGGCACCTCTATTGCCAAAAAGAAATATTACGATAAAGACGGAACCCAGGATTGGGCAACACTTCAAGGCTACTATGCCAACAACGACCGAGGCAAATACTTTAACGGAACCTCTACAGGCTCTTCACAGATAGCTGGAAAAGACTACGGCAAGAAAGGCCCCGGTGTGGCCACCGACTTCGACTATGAGTTTTTTGTTTGGTCAAGTGGTACAACAGGTGCACGATTATATGTCAAGTTTGCCTCTTTCTCTTTGGCACAATGCAACGATGTGTCATCTAACTTGAAGAATTGTACGATTAACGAAAACTTCTATGGAGGCGGCAACCTCGGAAAAGTCGCTGGTAATGCCACTTCGGTGCTTGAAGACTGTACGGTAAATGGAAATGTTTACGGTGCAGGATATTCTGCTTCTCTTCCTACCGTTGAAGTAAGAGACGCTGGTTTTACAAAAAGTCCTAATTACAACAAGAATTCTGGTATGTTTGAGCCTGGTGTATTTTCCGGCACGACAACATTCACTTGGCAGAACGCTGGTGAAGCAAACGTAACCCTGACAAACAACCAGTCAGGAAGCGATTTAACAAACCATATATTGTATACGAATGCCGACCTTACAACTCTTGGACGAGTGATGGGCGATGTGTCGCTCACCATTACCGGCAACTCGCACATTTTGGGCGATGTATATGGCGGCGGAGCCTTGAGCGATGCCAATACCGATGCAAACAACACTACGACGGTCAACATTCTTGGCGGCACTTACGACGGCAATATCTATGGCGGCGGTCAGGGCCGTTTGGCTGATGTCGACAATGATATTGATGCTGTCGCTGCCAAAGTGAATGGCGTGGTAACGGTCAATATCGGTGAGGATGACGGTGCTGGCAACTATTCGGGCGACGCCAACCTGACAGCAAGCTCGGTATACGGCTGCAACAATACCAACGGTTCGCCGCAGGCCGATGTGTTTGTGAATGTGTACAAGACGGCTCGGACGGTCGGAACGAACACCGTAGCCGATGCCGGCTATGCCATCGACCAGGTGTTTGGCGGCGGCAACGAGGCCAACTATGCGCCTGAGAATGGCAATGCCGCATCCACTAAGAAAGCGACGGTGCATATCTATACTTGCGACAACACCATCAGACGTATATTCGGCGGCGGCAACGCTGCTGCGGCCCAGGGTGTGGCTACAATCGTCGACGGCGGCCGCTTCGACTGGGCCTTCGGCGGCGGCAACGGTGAGATTACGGCTGCCAACATCGGCAATGGCGGCGTGGCGTTGACCGTGAATGGTGGCATTTTCAACCACCTCTTCAACGGAAGCAACAAGAACGGCAGCATTGGAGGACCGATTACGGCCACGCTGACCAGCTCGAGCGGATGCGATGAGGATATCAAGGAGTACTTCTGCGGCAACAACCTGATGCCCACCACGACAGACCTTACAACAACTATTGTCTGCAACGCTGAACATCCTGTTTATATCACCGACCTCTATGGCGGCTCGAATCTGGCATCAATCACAGGCAATGTCACGCTTACTGTCGAAGGCGGCGTAATAGACAATGTCTATGCTGGCAGCAAGGGTACGAATGAGACCGATGCCAGCATCAGCGGCAACGTGCTGCTCAACATCCACGGCGGCACTATCGGCAATGCATTCGGAGGCAGCAATGTCAAGGGTACCATTGGCGGCACAATAACGGTCAATGTGTATGAGAACAGCGAGTGCGCGCTGAGCATAGACAATGTCTATGGCGGCGGTCACCTGGCACCATACAGCCATTCGGCTGGTTACCCGGAAGTCAACATCATAAAAGGCACCGTCAACCAAGATGTGTTCGGCGGCGGACTTGGTGCGGGAGCTGTGATTACGGGTTCGCCTAAGGTGACTGTCGGCGCCGAGAAGGAATCGGTGGCTTATCCCTGCCGTGTGGGAGGCAATGTCTTCGGCGGTGGCAACGCTGCTGCCGTCAACGGCAACACCGATGTCGAAGTGACGAATCAGGCCGTCGTCGGCCGAGATATTTTCGGCGGCGGAAACGCCGCAGCCGTCAGCACCAATACTGAGGTCAAGCTTACGGGCCGCGCCAAGGTTTTCGGCAATATTTACGGTGGCGGCAACCAAGGCCAGATTGGAGGAAACACTAAAGTCATCGTCAACGGCGGCGTTACTCCGTAACCGTCATAGGCAGACAGAGATAATATCGTAGGCAGGCCCTGCCTACGATATTTTTTTATATATATATACAAAAATATGTATATTTGCATATAGAAATGATATGCGAAAACTGAAGAGTTTTCTTGTAAATTTGCTAATAATTAGATAGTTGTTGGTAAATAGGGCTTATCGTATGTAATGAAAAAAAGCAATATACATATAAAAAAACATCTTGTTTCATACTTGTTCCTGCTGGTCTTTTTGTTGTGCTGCGGAGCCATCAAAGCTCAGACGGACTACTCGGGTATATATTATATTGCAAGCGCTGGTTACAATTCCACCCACACGACGGACAACTATTACCTCTGCCCAACGGAGGGCTGGTGCTACTACAAAGCCACCAATGACTATGATGGAGACGACACCGAAATGCCTTTCCTCACCACCTATAAATGCAGGGCGGGTTCATACGACTCTACCAAGGCCGTGTGGATTGTCAGGAAACATATTTCTGAGAACTACTACTACATCATACAAGCCAAGACTGGCAAATACCTGATGGCCAACGGACAAATTAGGACATCTTCTAATGCCGACCGTATGCGTGTGCACCTTGAAGCGGTGGCTGACACCAATGATTTGGACGACAAGGCGCTGTTTGCCATCACCCCCTATAGCACCTATCTGGTCATTTCTGCCAAATCGTCTGTTGGATGGAACGAATCCAGCAATCCCGTTCATAAATGGTTTACGGTCAATGGAGGCAACACTGATTATCTGGTTGGACGTCCATCCAAAATCGGAGGCCCTACCGGATATGAAAACACGACAGGTATTGTTGGTATCTATGAACAGAAAGATAACAACGCCCCGTTATATCTCGACACGGTGGTGCGGAAGCCTGTCATCTCGCAGGCAGCCAACGGCGATGTCACCATCACTTGTGCTACCGGCAATACAGCCATCTACTATACCCTGAATGGTAGCGACCCCGTAGTGCCTGCCGACGGAGCAGCAGATCCTACAGGACCCACCTACAAATACACCACTACTTTCTCGCCTGCGATAGGCTCCACCTGTGTCAAAGCTGTGGCTGTCCTGAATGTAATGCACACCGCCGCATCTAAGACAGCGGAAATCGAGTTCTCGGCATTTACCTCACCGGCCATCTCTTTCGACAATACTACAAACGAGGTCACCATCGCCGCTACTATGGCAGGCTCCACTATATATTATACCACCGACGGGAACAGCCCTGTCGTCGGCAGTTCGTCAACCTACAGCGGTGCCATCACCATCAGTAGCGCTACGACAGTGAAGGCCATCGCTGTACATACCGGTTTCCTCAACTCGGCCGTTGAGACGCTGGAGATTGGCAAGGTGGCGACACCCACATCGACGGTGAATCCCAACAACACAATCACCCTCTCGTGCGCTACGGAAGGCGCCTCGCTGTATTATACCCTCGACGGCAGCACTCCCACCACTGGCAGCACACCGTATGACGACACTCCGCTTTCGACAGGAATATCAGGCAAAACCATCAAGGTCCTTGCCGTCAAAGCGGGCGAGATAAATTCCGACATTTATGTCAGCACGCCAGTTACCTTCACTTGTGCGGAACCTACAATCAGACGTCCTGACGAGAATACCATCGTGCTCTCTTGCAGCCACCCGGCCAGCGGTGTGACGATATACTACACCATAGGCGAGGGCGGCACTGCACCAGCCGATCCCACAACGACGAGCAGTTCGGGTACCACCATTGATATCACAGGCCTGACATTCCCCGTAATTGTGAAGGCATTCGCGATGGCTACCGACTATAATTCTTCTGCAATTGTCACGCGTACATTAGGAGCAGATCTTCAACAGGAAAACGGCGTTTATCTTATTGCTGCAGACTACGACTACGATATGTTTGTGATAAAGGTGAACAATGGCGGCGATGCATATCATTATAAACTTACGGCAGACATCACAATATCGAACGTCACAACAATCAGCACCGCTTTCAGCGGCACCCTCGAGGCTGCAATCAATCCCACTACCAAGCAGCCCTATTCTATCAAGGGAATGGATGCCCCGATATTTTCCACGCTGACAGGGACTGTGAAGAACCTTATGCTGCGCGATGTCGCCATCAGCGACCATACGGGCAATACAGGTGCTATTGCCTGCACTGCCAACGGCTCGGCGCGCATCTACAACGTGGGCATCCTCGACGGCGAGATATGTGGTACGGCCTACACAGGCGGTCTGGTAGGATTCCTCGACGGCTCGGCGCGAGTAATCAACTGCTTCAGCTATGCCGACATCACCGGCGGCACCAATGTCGGCGGTATTGTGGGCTACAACAACGTGGCCACCACGTCCTCCAACTTCCAGACAATGGTAATGAACTGTATGTTCTACGGTAACATAACAGGTGGCAGTACGATATCTCCCATTTATGGTGGTACTATCATCAGCAATGCAGGCGCTGACGGCGTTAGCAACTATAACTATTTCCGCCTTGAAGCACCCTATGTGCAGCCAACGGGCGTTACCTACAACTGCGCCCTTGGTGCCGAGGACCGTTTCCTGCAGCGCTTCGAATTCTACCGTCACCTGCTCAACAGCCACCGCGAAGTGACTGCCTGGTGGGTCAATAGCTCCAGTCCTGACACATCGGAGATTATGAAATGGGTGCTTCTGCCCGACAGCATCGGCACCACCCATCCTTATCCCATACTGAAGAAATGGGGCAAATATCCTTCGGTGGTGAACATCGACGCCGAGAACGCCGCCGAGAACCAGCCTCGCAACAAGGGTGGCAAACTGGGCACTCTGACGGTGAACATACAGATGGGCGACGGGGCAGTCTACACACATCCGACGGGGGCGGCAATCAAGGACGGGAAAGATGAACTTACGCTCAACATTACCGACAAGGACACCGCCCATTTCAACTTCAACTACTACAAGGTGCAGCTACCCTACTACAACGACGTGGGCACCAAGAACTACAACGGCTACCGCGTGGTGACGGGTTGGAAGATAGTCAGCATCACCGGTGGCACGGCGGGCAGCTTCACCACCGGTTCTGACGCAACGACTGATGCTAACGGTATCATTACCGCCACTCCTTATAACTTCGCCGACCGCAACTGCACCAACAAAGACCTCTACAGCGTCAGCAGCCGTGTCTTCAATCAGGGCGCCTACTGGGACGTGCCCGAAGGTGTGACTGCCATCACCATCGAGCCCTACTGGGGCAAATGCGCTTATTTGGCAGACACTAACGCCGATAAGGTGTACAACACGGATATGACTACCGGATATGCTGTTCCCAACGTAGGCGGCGGCCAGAAATACACCAACGGCAACAGCTATTCCATCGCCGGAGATAACCAAGTGGTATTCACCACTATGGGCAATGCCATTACAAGTAAGGGGTCGGGCAATGCGCTGTTCCAGGGGGTGACTGGCACACCAGGTAGTCAAACCGTTTATGATTATGCCGTAGTACTTGTGGGCAATTATCATTTTAATGGCAACTTGGATGCAAGTGCCAGCAAACCCTTCACGGTTACTTCTGTTGATTTTGACGGCGACAATGAGCCCGACTATTCTTACATCCTGCGCTTCGACGGTCGTCAAGATGTCCATCCTGTAAGGGCCGACTTTATCAATATCCCTGGCCTCGGTATGGCGAAGAAGTCCACCGGTGGAACCGGATCCTACAACTTTGGTATAATGATTCCCAAAAGATGGTTCGAGATTACCAATACGTCACTTTGCCGTTTCACACAGCTCGAGTATGAGCATAAAGACAAAACCACGACCGATGCACTCATTGTGCAGGGCGGCGTTATGGAGCAATGGGTGAGCTCCAATCTTGAAAGTAAAGGCACATCGAACAAAATACCCTATATCCACGTGGGAGGCAATGTCTGGTTCAAGGAATTTCATACGGGTTGCCACCAAGATAGAGATACTGTAACCTTACATCCTCCAATATCTGTGACAGGTGGTGACTACGACGAATTCTACCTCACCGGTCTCTACGTAAGCTGCACCAAAAGTAAAGCAGACAACGCCGAATGCTACATCAACGGTGGACGCTTTGGTACGGTGTGTGGCGCTGGTATGGAGGGCATCGGCAAGGCCGATGGCGCCGACAATACAGGCAATATCACCTGGCTGATACAGAACGCCGACATCAGAGAGTTCTATGCCGGTGCTCTCAACGCCGCCAAGCCTGCGACGGGCAACTTGAGTACCACCATCATCGACAGCTATGTGGATATCTTCTGCGGTGGTCCGAAGTTCGGTGATATGAGCACGGGCAAGACGGTAACCACTACTGCTACAGGCTGTACATTTGGCACCTTCTTCGGAGCCGGATATGGCGGCAACTCCTACAACCGCCAGGCTCCGAGAAACCATAATAATATTGTGAATTTTCCACATAATGATAGCGAAGGAGCCGGCAACCATTCTTCGTGGAACGATTGGATAGATGATAATTACACGCAGGAATATAAAAGCACCTACGGTGGTGTCTCCACTCAGTTCAGCTATCAGTTCCTGCCAATGTCGAACAACAACAAAAATGTGGCGCGTATCTTTGTGGAGTATGTGAAGTTCTCGTTAGCTACTTGCAGAAATGTCACCTCCACATTGACAGGTTGCACCATTTTAAATGATTTCTATGGAGGTGGCAACCTTGGCAAGGTTGATGGTCCAGCAACCTCTACCCTTGACAGTTGTACCGTGAACGGCAATGTGTATGGTGCAGGGTTTTCGGCATCGCTGCCCACCGTGGAAGTGGATTCTATAGGTTTTAAGGAGGAGCCTTTCTACTACACTGAACTTGGAACATACAGCACTGGTGTAAAGAAACCTACTACCACTTACACTTGGGAAGAAAAGACCGGCAGTTCTTGGGTAGATAACACTAACCATATCTTATACACAGAAGAGGACCTCACCACGCTGGGCAAGGTGATGGGGAATGTCAACCTGACCATAACAGGCAATTCAACGATATACGGCGACGTCTATGGTGGCGGAGCTCTATCAGATGCCAATACCGACGCCAATAACAGTACAAATGTCAACATTCTCGACGGGACTTACAATGGCAACATCTATGGCGGCGGTGAAGGCAGTGCCACTGTGGCGGCAAAAGTGAACGGAGTGGTAACTGTCAACATCGGTGCAATCGATGGCGGCGGAGCTATCTCAGGCAATGCCACTCTGACTTCGAGTTCGGTCTTTGGCTGCAACAACACCAACGGCTCACCCCAAGCCGATGTATTCGTCAACATATACAAGACCGCTCAGCAAAACGGTGTGAACACCGTCACCGATGCCGGCTACGCTATAGACAAAGTGTTTGGCGGCGGCAACGAGGCGGGCTACGATCCACTAGGAACGGGAACCTATAAGACCACTGTACACATCTTCACCTGCGACAACACCATCAGTCAAGTCTATGGAGGAGGTAATGCGGCAGACGCCGAAGAGGTGACCACAATCATCGACGGCGGCCGCTTCGACTGGGTTTATGGCGGCGGCAACGGTGTGAGCAGAGCGGCAAACATTATCGGTGATATGACGCTATTGGTCGACGGAGGAACATTCAACCACCTGCTTAACGGCAGCAACACACAAGGCACAATAGGCGGCAGCATAAACGCCACCATCACCAACGAAAGCGGATGCGGAACGGGCGATGATTTTGTGCAAGAATATTTCTGCGGGAACAACGAAGCGCCGATAGGAAGCATCGAAACACCTGGCAGCATCACCACCAACATACTCTGCAACCCGCTCAAAGCACCGGCTCATATCGCAAACCTATATGGCGGCTCGAATAGGGCTATAATTTATGGCGACGTAACGCTCAACATCAACGGTGGACTCATCGACAACGTGTTTGGCGGTAGCAAGGGTGTCGTTGGCTCGGGAGCCGACATCACTGGCAATGTGACCCTCAACCTCTATGGCGGCACAATCGGCAACGCCTTTGGAGGATGCGACGTAGAAGGCAACATCGACGGTATCATCACCGTCAATGTATTTGAGAACAGCGACTGTCCACTCAGCATCGACAATGTTTATGGAGGCGGACGAAACGCAGCATATACTCCAACCACCGCAAAAGTCGGAGCGGCCAAAGAGGTGCCGCGAGTCAACATACTCAAAGGAACGGTAAACAACGATGTTTATGGAGGAGGTTTGGGTACGGGTGCCACCGTTGCCGGCAATCCGCAGGTGGTTACAGGAAGAAAGGTTGAAAGTGTCGAGTACCGCTGCATTATAGGCGGCAACGTCTTTGGAGGGGGCAGCAAGGCTCAAGTTAGTGGCGACACGAGGGTGGTGATATTGAACAAGACCATTATCAAGGGGAATGTGTATGGAGGTGGCAATGAAGCGGAAATCACCGGCGACACCCAAGTTATCGTCAATGCCTCATCGCCAGAATAGAAAAAGGCTGTCGCAATCGCGGCAGCCTTAACTTTTAATTCTCGTTTTGTTTATCTTACTCTCAAAAGGTGTACAACCACATTGCCGGGAATGTCGGCCATAGGGACGTTGGTACCGCTGAAGGTGCATTCGGATTCAGTAAGATTGTCGACGGTGTAGACATAATGAACTCCGCTACGGGGCGTGATAGTCAGCTGGTCGCCGCTGACGCTCCAGGTAAAGCCGTTGTTTTCCGTTACGCCATTGTCGTTTGCGAGACCCGTGCCGTCTTCATTCATAATGAACAACATATTCTCCGGTGTATTATTCTCACCGTTGACAGTCATATTGTCCACACGCCAGGTGCCGACAAACATTTGGGCACTGTAGCCATTGCCATTGTTACCGTTGTTGCTGTTGTTGTCGCCTTCGTTGTCTTTCTCGCACGATGCTGCGCAGAATGTTGCCAATGCGACAAAGCAAAGGATTAATTTGATTGATCTTTTCATAATTTGATGTTTTTATGGATTTGTAAAAATATTAATTGACACTGGGTTAACGGAATATTAAAAAAAATATTGTGCGGTTAAAAGCTTTTACATATTTATAAGTTCCTTTATCCTTTCAACTTTTTTAATCCTTTAAGCAAAGCGAACCATTCAAACCTTTATTTTCCCTTATACAAATCGAACACACCCATCGTTGTCCACTTTGTCGGTACCACTTTGCTGTCGCGGACGGTAGCGTCGTAGAACATTTGCCTATGCTTCAGCGTCTTGTCTACAAATGCCTCCACCTCGCCGTTCATAGGAATCATTAGCGACGCCACCTCGTGCCCGATGCCGTCGAAGACGAAAAACCAGTGTGGGTAATTGTTCTTTTCAAAAATCTTGTGGAGTTTTTTAGGGCCATATAGTCCGGAGCGGAGTATCGGAGGGAACTTTTTGAAGTTGACAATGCGGTCCTTGTTGCCGTGAAGGAAGAATGTAGGGGCGGGTGGGGTGTTGTAGCTTGGCTTACCGCCATCGGCATAGACGGCGCCCGAGAAAGCGACAACGGCAGCAGGTTTCCAGTTGGCTGGCAATTCGTCGGCAGGTGCGAGATTGTTGGTCCTGCAATAGTCGAGCTGCAGTGCTCCGATCGCACCGGCACTGCTGCCACACAGCACTATGCGGTTGGGGGCAATACCCCACGCATCGGCGTTGCGACAGATAAAAGCAATGGCAGCGGCGCAGTCGGCAGCAGCGATATTGATTGCGTCGCGGAAGATGTGCTGGGTGTGCAAAAGCGTGACGGTATCGAAATCGACATCGCGCAGATGGAGCCGGTAGTCTATGGCGATAGCTGTGAAGCCGTGGTGTGCGAGGAGTTGACAATAGTTGCGGACCCATTCGCCGTTGCGTGAGCCTTCCACGAAGCCGCCACCGAAAAGGAAGACGACACAGGCTGAATCGGCACGCGGCGTTGAGGGAAGGTAAACATCCATCAGCAACGGCTTGCCGTCGCGCTGCACATACTGGTGGGTTTGCGGCTTGACGGTGTCGTTGGCCGTGCCGGTGGTGGCGGCGAATGCGGCCAAGGGCAAAAATGCTAAGAGGAGAAGGATGTTTCGCATAGATATTAAAACGTGAAATGCAGTCCGGCGCCGATGCTGAAACGCTCGTAGTTGAAATAGTTGTTGTCGGTGGGCCAGCCGTCGATGAGGGCGTAGGTCATATTGATGGAGAATTTGACTTTGTCCCATCCGAAGCGTATCATCAGCTGTGGTTCGAGCACAAAATGCGAGTCGTCGTGGCATTGGGCGAGGCTTTCGGTGCCGTCGTCGAGCAGCTCTATCTTGTTCCACCTGGGCATCAAGATGCCGCCTTTGAGACCTAGGGCGACATCGAAGCTGTCGTCGAGCAGTCCTCGCCAGCCGAAGTTTATCTGACTGAAAGCCATATTGTAGTGGCCGTCGACGTAGTAGGTGTTGTGATAGAGGTTGGAGACTGTGTCGTTGTGGGAGAGGCCGTAGGCGTAGCCGATGTAGCACTCGAGCACGGAGAGCCCGAAGGGCTGCCAGGTGCCGGCGGCGACTTGGAAATGGCAGTTTTTGAGGTCGGTGAAACTGGCGGCGGCCTGAAGGCCGAGCATATTGATTGGTGCGTAGGCGACGGTTGCGTTGACGGCGGGTGCGACCATCAGGGGGGCTGACAGGGAGAGATTGGCATCGACACTGAGATCGCCCTGGTGGTGCAGCAGGGGGATATCGGTGGTATGTGGATGATAGACGATGCATGAATTGAAGCTGAGT
The DNA here is from genome assembly GCA_002309335.1 of Bacteroidales bacterium UBA1217. GTDB lineage: Bacteria > Bacteroidota > Bacteroidia > Bacteroidales > P3 > Colimorpha. The sequence goes on from DBXH01000059.1 coordinate 65,152, forward strand.
GAAGCCAGGGTTAAGATGGATAATACGATTCTTTTCATAATTGATAAAAGGGTTTTAAGGGTCGCTTTGCTTGAAGGGTTGAAAGGGTTTCCGTTATCAGTTTTCTTTTTTCCAGTAGACGCTTTGTCCGATGCCCATCAGGGAGCCTTTGACGCGGAGTTGCCCTTTGTCGTCGAATGTTATGGTCAGGTTGGCTTTGATGCCGCGTTGGGGGTCGTAGATTTTGGTGTCGCCCCATTGTTTTTTTTGTGGATTGTATTTGAGTCCGCTGAAAATGACGACGCGGTCCAGGGGGGTGTTGCGTAGTTTGTGATCGGGATTTTTGGTGTCGAGGAGTTTGTTGCCGCTGTCGTCTTTGTCGTGTTCGATCCAAACCATTTGACCGCGATAGGTTCCGTTGGTCAACTTAACTATTTTGACCTGAAATTTTTCACCGCTGTATTGTCCGGAATATCTACCCACTATATTGTCGGCAGAGTTGTTGAGTGGGTTTTGAGCATTGGTGCTGCCCATCGAAAAAAGAATGACAATCAGCGAAATAAAAAGTTTTTTAATCATAATATGAGTTTTTATAATGTGCAAAAGTAAGAAAAAAAATGATTTGCACAGAAAAAATGTGTATTTTTGTAATCCGAAAATGAAAAAGATTGTTATCATAATATGTTTATTGACAGTCTTGTTGCCGGTAATGGCGCAGGAGTTCATAGGCTGCCGCATTGACAGCGGCTGGGCGGAGACACCGATACTCCTAAGGCGGATAAGTCTTTCTGATACCGACTTTTATAATGACCGTGTCTTTTTCGAATTGAGGGTGGCTTCGCTGGGTTACTGTGAGGTGTACGTCAATGGTTATTATGTGCCTGACGGAGCACTGCATCCTGCGGTGTCGCAGCTCAACAAGCGGGCATTGGAGGTGACATACGATATAACGAGATTCCTTAAAAAAGGTGACAATGTGATTCAGCTTTGGATTGGACAAGGTTGGGGGCGTGTCTACGGCACCCCAGCGGCGGTGCGGGCCGTGATGACAAAGACAGTGAGCGACGGAGAATGCGGCGAGGTATGGACAATTCTTCAGACCGACAGCACCTGGGAGGCATCACCCACAGGCTACAGCTACACCGGCAGCTGGCAACCAATGCAGTTTGGCGGCGAAAAATACGACTCGCGGGTCAAGCCAGATTGGAGACCTGCATCTATCTATGAGGCCAAGGGTATAACAATCTCGCAGCAGGAGTTCAAAGGCAACCGCATTATTGATGATATAGCACCTGTGTCGGAAACAGTCCAGCCCGACGGCTCAATCCTGCTCGACTTCGGGCGTGTCATCACCGGCACGTTCTATGCGATCTTCAATCCTGCACCTGAAGAAGGACAGGAGATTACGATGGAGTATCTTGACCACTTGGAGGCCAAGCCGCCGTTCACGGAAAAAGACATTTTCATTTCTGATGGCTCAGCCAACGAGCACTTTCAAAACAGATTCCATTTGCATTCTTTTCGCTATGTCCGTGTAAGAGGGGCTGGCAACTACGAAAGACACTTCAAGGCTTACCAAATCAGTGCTGTCCACCCTGAAGAGGGTGCCACCTTCGAATGCTCCGACTCGCGGCTCAACGCCATTCACGATTTGGTGAAGTACACCCTCAGCTGCCTCACCTTCAGTGGCTATATGGTCGATTGCCCGCACATCGAGCGGATGGGCTACGGTGGCGATGGAAATTCGTCGACGATGACGCTTCAAACCATCTGGGATGTGCGCGACACCTATCGCAACTGGATGCTGGCCTGGAGCGATGCGATGGACAGCACAGGCGACTTGCCCTACGTTGCACCGGCATTCCGCACCGGCGGCGGTCCCTATTGGAGCGGATTCATCATCAAAGCCCCATATAGAACTTACCTCAACTACGGTGACCGCAGCCTCATCGACCGGCATTACAACGAGATGTGCCGCTGGTTGGACTTTGTCGAGAAGCATTGCGAGGACGGCATCCTGAAACCATGGCCAGATACCGAGAGACACAGTTGGTTTTTGGGTGACTGGGCTGTCCCTGAAGGCGTAGATAAAGGTGGCGAATCGGTACTGCACGTCAGCAACTGCTTTCTTGCCGAATGCTTGTCGGATATGGTGCAGATGGCCCGAATGACAGGCCACACGAAAGACGCTAAGCGCTATGCCAAATGGCGACAAGAGCTCGTCGCTGCAATACACCGGCATTTCTACCATTGCGACACCATTCAGACGGATGTACAGCAGTCTCGGTTGCAGGCAGGCAGGATGCCTGCGCTCCGGCACTACTATGCCAACGGCACACCCCTTGACCAGTGTTACGCTCTGTTACAGGGCATACTGCCCGACAGTGTAACTATACAAGCCGTCAAGGAACAGCTTTTGAAGGACTGCCACGGGAAATACCGCGACCACATTGCCGGCGGTCTAATGGGTGTTCCAATATTCACAGAATGGTGTATCCGCGAACGGCAGGCCGACCTAATGGCAACCATCCTGCGTCAGCCCGACTATCCCGGTTATCTCAATATGATGGATAAAGAGTGCATTAATGCGTTAATGCGTCAATGCGTTAGTGCTGACGCGGAAGCCACTAACACATTAACACAATCCCACAATAACGCAATAAAAAACGCATTTACTACTTGGGAGTCGTGGGATTGCGGGCGTCCAGGCAAAGAGGACCGTAGCCGCGTCCACAACTGCTACAACGGCATCGGCATCTGGTTCTATCAAGCCCTTGCTGGCATACGTCCCGATCCCAACAATCCTGGATACCGACATTTCTTCGTCGACCCCCAGTCTGTCGATGGTGTTAATTGGCTTCGCGCCACCAAACCTACCGCATTTGGGGATATCTGTGTCGAAATCGATAATAATGTTCTGAAACTCACCGTCCCCCAAGGTGCCTCCGCCACAATCTTCCCATCCACCCGCAACGAGCAAACCGTCTCTTCCGGTACCTGGCTCTTCGAAATAAACGACAATACAAAATGAAACCACTTCTCCCTCTTTTACTCCTTGCACTTTTTGCCTCCTGCGGCAGCAAGATCAATCTGATTTCTCCAACTGTAGAAATGCAGGACGGCAGCCAACCTCTGGCTACAGCCGAACCGCGCTTCAGCTGGCAATATGAGGCGGATGTGAACAACGTGGTGCAGACGGAATACCGCATCATTGTGGCCAGCAGTGAGGAACTTGCCAAGAAGGGCATTGGCGACCTTTGGGACTCTGATGAGAACGGAAAACGGAGAACGGAAAACGGAGAACTCTTTGACAACAGCCAGATGCTGTACATCCCTTATGAGGGCACACCTCTCAAGAGCCGCGACCGCTGCTGGTGGAAAGTATACACTACTGTCACCTATGGAGACAAAGGGAAAACAATGCACCTTGAGAGCGACATACAGTACTTTGAAATCAGCCTTCTCTCGCCGAGCGACTGGAAGGCCCATTGGATAGGGCGCGACTATGATGACGACAAGGTGGAGGGGCGCACCGCCATTGCAGCACGTTATATCCGCACGGAGTTTCCACTCGACAAGACATATATCGAGCGAGCTCGGCTATACATCAGTGGCCTGGGTTCCTATAACGCCTATATCAACGGCGCCGAAGTGGGTATGAATGAAGTGTTGAAACCCGCATTGAGCGACTACACGCGGCGAATCTACTTCAACGCCTATGATGTGACCGACCTGCTACGATATGGCGACCTCAATGCCGTAGGTGTCATCCTCGAGGGAGGCCGCTTTACTACCGTGCGGCACGACAGCACCCATTGGGAGTGGTGCGGCATCACGCACGCTGCCCACTACGGTCTGCCGCAACTGCTGATGCAGCTGGAGGTGACCTACAAGGACGGCACGACGGACACCTTCGTCAGCGGCAGCGGTCATTGGAAGATAACCAATCGCGGTCCGATACGCAAGAGCAACGAGTTTGACGGTGAGACCTACGATGCTCGCCTCGACCTTGGCGACTGGACGCAGCCCTACTACGACGACAGTCAGTGGGACGATGCCATTGTAGACTACGACCGGCAGAATATGTACAAGGAGGACATCTACAACCCGCGCCACCGAGCCTCGCGCGAGTATCCCGTCATTACCGGCAGTCCTCTGCCCGCTGACTACCAACGCCCCAACCCGATGCAGTTCCTCACCCCGCAACCCAATCCAAACATTACGGTGCAGCATCTTTTGAAGCCCATAAACATTTTCCAAAAGGGGGATAAATGGATTGTTGATATGGGTCAGAATATGGTAGGAGTGATGACGGCGGCAATGTCCTGTATGCATCCTGGCGACACAATCACCTTCCGATACGCCGAAACGCTCAATGCCGACAGCACGATATATACAGCAAACCTCCGCAGCGCCGAGTGCACCGACTGCTACATTGCCGCCAGTCCGACCGATGTCTGGTTCCCGATGTTTACCTATCACGGTTTCCGTTATGTCGAAATAACCGGATTGCGAGAAACGCCAAAACTCGACGACTTCATTGGACAAGTCCTTTATGACGAGATGCCGTTGATAGGCGCCTTCGAATGCTCCAACGACATTATCAACGCCGTCTACCGCAACGCCACGTGGGGCATCCGCGGCAACTACCGCTCGATGCCCAC
>DBXH01000059.1:69850-81961 GCA_002309335.1 Bacteroidales bacterium UBA1217
CAAGTGGCTGCAGGACCTCGAAGACTGCCAGTTCGAGAACGGTGCCCTCTCAGATGTCGCCCCTGCTTACTGGCGCAACTATACCGACAATATGACCTGGCCGGGAGCCTTCATCACCGTGGCAGATATGCTCTATCGCCGCTTCGGTGACATTGAGCCTGTACGCAAGCATTATGACGGTATGAAGCGATGGATGCTCCATATGAAGAAATTGTACCTCAAGGACGGCATTCTCATCCGCGACACCTATGGCGACTGGTGCGTGCCGCCCGAGAGCCCCGAGCTTATCCATACCCGCGACACCAACCGTATGACTTGGCCAGCCAACCTCTCCACACCGTATTACTATCTCTACTGCAAACTTATGAAAGGCTTTGCAGCTATGATTGGCAAATATTCCGACACAGCCTACTTCCACAACGAAATGTACTTAGTTAGAAACGCCTATAACGCCCGCTACCTTGACACCATCACTGGTCGCTACAATCACAACACCGTCACCGCCAACATCCTGCCTCTGGCCCTCGGTATGGTGCCCGATGGATTAGAAGAAAAGGTATTTGCCAATATTATCGACAAAACCGTCAATGACTTCGGCGGCCACGTGTCCACCGGCGTGGTGGGTATACAACACCTCATGCACACTCTTACTAACTATGGTCGTGGCGATTTGGCTCTAAAGATTGCAACCGACACCACCTACCCCAGCTGGGGCTATATGGTAAAGAAAGGAGCTACCACCATCTGGGAGCTATGGAATGGGGACACAGGTGACCCTTCGATGAACTCAGGCAACCACGTGATGCTCCTCGGCGACCTCATTATGTGGGAATATGAATTCCTCGCAGGAATCAATCCCCTTGGGGCCGGCTATAGCATCATCGAACTTAAACCCTACCCCATCGATGGTCTCGACTATGTCAACTGCTCATACAACTCCTTCTCAGGTAGGATAGAGAGTAATTGGAAGCGAAAGGGAGACCGTTTCGAGTGGGACATCCTAATCCCTGCCAACAGAACCGCCGAAGTTTGGCTGCCCACCAGAGACGGCTACGAATTGCTGAAGCTCAGCAGTGGAAGGCATCATCTAAAAAGTGTATTATAAAATATTTATATGATATGAAAAGACTTACGATAATTATTATGCTTGCACTGGCTATTAATGCCGGAGCACAGGATATGAAGATTATTAGCTTCAACATCCGCTACAATTCGTATAACAATATCGACGGCGAAAACGGCTGGCCAAACCGCAAGGCTGCCGTGGTGAAGATGATAAACGAGGAGCGACCGGCTGCTATCGGATTGCAGGAAGCATTGATTGACCAGCTGCAGTACCTTGACAGCTGTTTATCAGCCTATCGTCGCGTAGGAGTGGGACGCGACGACGGCAAGGTTGAAGGCGAATTTATGGCCATCTATTACGATACTTCACGGCTGCAACTACTTGATTGGAGCACCCGCTGGCTCAGTGAGACATCGGAGATTCCTTCTAAAGGCTGGGATGCAGCTTGCTATCGAACAGTTACCATTGCTCGCTTTCGTGATAGAAAGAGCAGCAAAGAATTCGACTATCTCAACACTCACCTCGACCACGTTGGTAAGACTGCACGTGCCGAAGGCGCTAAGCTGATTGCTAATTTGGTAGGAGGATACGAGGCTCGTGAAGTGCCAGTTATTGTAGGCGGCGATATGAATTCAACCATCGATGACACAATATTTCAGGCCTTCTATAATGTCGGCATGAAGGTTGCACGCGAACAGACTCGGCACTCCAGTTTTGTTGATACGTACACTGGATATGGCAAAGACAAATCATCGCTGATTGACCACTTCTTTGTACGCGAAGTGAAGGTGAAACGCTTCCGCACTCTCAATGGCGACTATGGCGTACCTTACATCTCAGACCACTACCCGATAGAGATTGTCATTCGATTGTAATTTTCATCACAAATCCGCCTCCGGGTGCCAAATGTACACTGATTTTTGAATCATTGACTCTGAGTTTTTCGTACTTGTAATCGGCACCTCTGCGGTGAGCGTTGGCTCCGTCGGCATATAGTTCGATTGTGTAATTGCGTGATTGTGTTAATGTGTCAGTGTTGTCTGCGTCAGCACTCACGCATTGGCGCATTAACGCATTGACGCAATCTATCTCGATGTCACGAGCCTCCCAGTTGGTGATGCCACCAATGTACCAGGTGTTCCCTTTGCGACGGGCGGTGACGATATACTCGCCCACTTCGCCCATTAGCACGCGTGTCTCATCCCATACAGTGGGCAATGAAGCCACAAAGCGGGTGTAGTCGGGTTCTTTCTCATAGTTAGTCGGTGAGTCGCACAGCATATTGAGAGGCGACTCGAGTACTATGTAAAGCGCCAATTGGTGGCAGCGGGTGCCCTGGCTCATCGGCTCGTTCCAACAGGGACGGAAGCTATTGCGGCAACCGTTGAGCATCGCCCCCTGGGTGTAGTCCATCGGTCCTGCCGCCTGACGGATGAAGGGTATCTCGCAGTCGTATCGCATCTGATCCCAGTCAATGCCTGTCCATCGCATCTGCTCAAGGCCAAAGACGCCCTCAAAGTTGAGAATATTGGGATAAGTGCGGTTAAATCCTGCAGGCTTGAAGGCTCCGTGGAAGTCAACCACAAGATGGTATTTGGCGCACATCTCCGCTGTGCGGCGATAGAAGTCGGTGACTATCTGGTCGTCGCGGTCCATAAAGTCGACCTTGAAGCCTTTAACACCCATTTCGCTGTAGTGCTTGCACACACGCTCCATATCGCGGTCAAAGGCGTGATACCCTGCCCAGAGGATAATGCCCACGTTGCGCTCTTTGGCATAGTTGACCAGCATAGGAAGGTCTATCTCCGGCACCACCTGAAACAGGTCGGCTTGCTTGTTGACGGCCCAGCCTTCGTCGAGGATGACATACTCAATGCCGTATTTCGAAGCAAAGTTGATGTAGTGCTTGTATGTGTCGTTATTGATGCCCGCCTTAAAGTCCACTCCGCCAACATTCCAGTTGTTCCACCAATCCCACGCCACCTTGCCGGGCTTTATCCAGCTGACATCTTCCACCCGCGATGGCTCACCAAGCAGGTAGCTCATATTGTTCATCGCTATCTCGCTGCTGTTCTTGCCAACCATCATTATTCTCCAGGGGAAGTGCTTTGTCTTGTCCATCTCGGCAATGTAATCTTCCCGTTCTTTCACTATCAGCTGTAGGTTGTTGTGCCCTCCCTGCTCCACTCGTTTTGGCAGAGGGGCGTGTTCACCGACCAGATCACTCTGACCGGTGCTATGCAGATAGAGTCCGGGATAGTCGCACAATGATGATTCGCTAAGGCAGATCTTCACACCGTCGGGGCCGTGAACCATCAGCGGCAGGAAACAGAGCCGACGCGGGTCGAGCTTAGAGAGAGACTTTGTGGTGTAATGGTTCTCGAAGGATGTGCTGTACTGTATTTCGTGGTGTACGGAGTCGAAGCTTATGACGTATGGTGCCGTTGCCGTCCAATCGTCGGGGAATTGGTATTCAACTGTTTCCTTTAGCACTTTACCGGGTTTACCATCCCAGACAAAACGATAGGCAATGCCTTCGTTATAGGCCCTAAAGACAATCCTTAAATCCCCTTTCAACTTAAAGGTCAGTTCGTTGCAATGATTCCTTATTGATGACTGATGATAGAACGGTGATTCAACATTCTCGTCGATAGTGCGTCGGGTGGTTTTTCGTACAAATAGAGTTTCGACACCATCACGGTTCAGGTTTATTTCTGATTTTTGAAGCAGCAGATTCCCGTCAAAAACAATTTCGTAGGCCATCCTTCCGTCTTTGCCGGCCGTGATATTGGTTACCAGTCGGCCATCGGGCGAAGCCACAGTGTAAACTTTACCTATTATTTCCCGTTCGGTCGGGTTGGTGGCAGCAATTGCGCTTTGGCTTGTTAACATTGTAACGGATTCAAGTGCTTGTTGTCCTCCATTAATGTTGAAAGTCAGTGTTGCGCCGTCGCTGCGGACATCGATAGTGACGGGCGCTCCCATAATGACAGGCAGGTTGGTGTCGCCGTGGCCGCCAGGGAAACCGCACAGCAAGGGAATGTTGTATTTTGCCAGCCTTTCATTAAGCATTGCCTCAACGCTCTCGTAGGAGAACTCTTTGCCACAGTCAGTAAACTCTCCCAGCACAACACCCTTGCAGCGGTCGAGAACACCGTTATGGGCGAGTATTTGGAACTGGCGGTCTATGTTGTGCATCGACTCGCCCACTTCCTCAACAAAAAGTATTATGTCCTGTCCAAGAGTGGCATCAGCCTGTGTGCCTAGATTAGGTACAAAAGTGCAGATATTGCCGCCCACCAGTATGCCGCTGGCTTTGCCTACAATATTCTGCGGATGAGCTGGCAAGTCGTAACTAGGCACGGAGCCCATCAACAAGTCGCGCAGCAGCGTGCTTGTCTGGTCGGTGCCTCCGTTGGCCAGAAAAGAGCTCATAGTTCCGTGAATGCTCATTACTCCGGCACGTGTCAGCAGGCCGTGCAGCGTGGTGATGTCGCTGAAACCCACCAGCCATTTGGGGTGCGCCGCCCATTCTGAGAACGGTATTTGATCGATATACTGTATAGTACCATATCCACCTCGGTTGCAGATTATTGCCTTTATGCTAGTGTCGTTCAGAGCCCAGCGCAGATCACTCACTCGTTCCTCAACCGTTCCTGCATACTTCCCCGCATAAATCTTGCCCACATTAGGTCCTATTACAGGCTCCAGCCCCCAACTGCGCAGTACTTCTGCAGCCTTCTCGACTTTTTCCATCGCGACATAATACGACGGTGAAACAAGCGCCACACGGTCGCCCGCCTTCAAATATCCAGGGCTGACGCAACTGAGCTTCACTGTTTTATTTTCGTTATGCCTGGGATGTTCTTGACCAAATGCTGACGTTGCAAGAAGCGCCGCAACCAGAAAAATAGCTAAAGTGTTTTTTTTCATCGGAGTGGTTTTGCATAATAACGTTCTCATATCGCACATATTGCACGCCCCAAAAACTTTCAACTAAAAAAAAACAACTTTGTCATTAGTTCCGAATAATTTGTGTATTTTTGCATTTTGAAATGAGTAGTTTTATGATAGATCAAATCATTCAATACAACAAAAAGTTCGTTGCGGGTAAACTCTACGAACAATACAAAACCGACAAGTACCCAGACAAGAAGTTGGCTGTGCTGTCATGTATGGACACCCGTCTCACCGAGCTGCTGCCTGCCGCACTGGGACTAAAGAACGGCGACGCCAAAATAATTAAAAATGCCGGCGGATTGGTTATCTCGGCATTCGACTCGGCAATGCGAAGCCTGATTGTTGCCATCTATGAACTCGGAGTTAACAATGTGATGGTGGTGGCTCATTCGCACTGCGGCGCTTGCCATATGAGTTACAGCCATTTTCACGACGAAATGCTTGCTCGAGGCGTCACTGAGCAAACGCTCGACACCATCCGCAAGTGTGGCATCGACCTAAACCATTGGCTGGAAGGCTTCCGCGACACACACGAATCAGTCCGAAAAACTGTGGAAACTATTCACACTCACCCTCTTGTGCCACGCGACATTGTAGTTAGAGGCTTTATTATCGACTCGGAGACCGGCCTGCTGGAGGAGGTAAAATAAAACCCTAAAGGATAATTGTTTATGACTGATACAATGACGGCGGAGCAGCGGCACAAATGTATGTCGCACATACGCAGCAAGGCAACGAAACCCGAGCTGAAAGTCCGTCATTGGCTATGGATGCACGGATACCGTTATAGACTGAATGTCAAGTCTGTACCTGGCAAGCCTGATATTGTTATGCGACCTTATCGCACCGCCATCTTCGTCAATGGCTGTTTCTGGCACGGACACGAGGATTGCAACTCTTTTAAAATGCCTAAAACGAACACCGATTTCTGGCTGGCAAAAATAGAACGTAACAAACAGAGAGACAGACAGAACTACTGTATTTTGCAAGATAATGGCTGGAATGTGATTGTTATATGGGAATGTCAGCTGAAGCCGTCAAGATTGGAACAAACAATGCGGGAGGTAGAGATTCTACTCAACGAGAATATGCTTGCACTCTACAAGAAACATACTCCTCTACCCTACTCTATTGATGAAGCAGCGCCTATTCCTATGGCAGCGGAAGAGTAATAACATAAGACAAGTTGGTGCCTATAATTCATTAAAAAATTATTTCTTTTTTTGGAGTTTTATAAGCCTAGAAAAATATCTATCTGAAATAGTTTCCCGTTGCGGCGAATTTATAATCCGACTCGTCATTATTGTTTTCTCCAACGTTATTTGTCTTCGTAATGTCCGTAGGCAGTAAGGACAAGGACTATAACCTCGGTGTCGTAGATTTCATACACGAGACAGTGTTTTTGCGTTATATGGCGGCTCCATTGATTGGAGCGGTCGCCTCGTAACTGTTCGGGATGGCCGGTACCTGTACGCGGATGCTCACGCAACTCGGCTTCCAGTTTCAGCAGTTTCTTGAATGCACTGGGCTCAGTCTTCTGCAATTTTGCAGCATCGAGAACAGCCTGCTTCTGATACTTGATCTTATACGCCATCAGCCAACACGTTTAAGCAGGTCTTCAATGGTCTCACCCTCTTGCAGTTCATACGAAGGGCCTTCTTTGGCAGCTTCCACACGGGCGAAGAACTCCTCCTTGGTCATCAAGGTGGGGTCTTTCTCTTTGGCCAACTTCTTGGCGTAGCGTGTCAGGCGGCGCATAAGGACATCGTTGTCGGCGATGTAGCCGATGCTTTGCCATAGTTCCGTATTCATCGCAACTTGCTGTGTTGTTGTCATAATTCTTATTCTCCTTTTTTTTTGTATAACGCAGATTGTTTGACATTATTGCCTCGTCAATAAAAAAGAGTATTATATCACCTTACAAACTCATACCCGTTGCGGTGTACTTGCAATCCGCCATAAACAAAAAGAGTGTGCCTCGATTTGAGACACACTCTTTTCTGTTATCTGCGCGTTTGCGGGGAGATTTTCTCGTCGTGTTCGAATCGGCGGGTCGGTCGTTCCGACCGCATCGACCGCGAGGGTCGATTTCTCCGCTGCACTATCGTAAAGAGCCATGGCTCTTTACTTCACTTCTTCGTAGTCGGCGTCGGTGACGTTGTCGGAACCGGAGTTGTTGCAGTTGCCGTTGCAGTTACCTGCACCGTCCGTGTTGTAAACGTGTCGCAAAAATGGTCGTTTCTTTATGAAAAAAAATGGTCTATACTTCCTACCGCACTTTCACGCTGTATTCTTGACTTTTTAGTATTTCGTCTTCCCAAGGTCGCTTATAGTTTAGCCTAATTACAGTTGAACCTTTATGTTTGCCAACGAAAGTCCAGCGCTCTATTCCAGGCGAGCCATTATAGGATTCGTCGTATGGTATGAATTCCCTTTTTACGGAATCCAGTATATTGTCTTTTTTGTCCCAAAGCCAGCAACATCCAGTGCTGGGTCCAGAGGATTCTAATGTTATCTCAATCTGTTCGCCTACACCGATTTCATAGTCATAATCCTTGTTACATGAAACACAGAGAATCATAAAAAAGATAGGCAATGCAATTTTGAGCCTTTTCATATTTCAATTAGTTTTTGATTATTCTTTTACACAAGGCCACAAACGCAATGAATATAAGACTCTTCGTCTGTTTCATAATTACATTGTTTTTGTCCTTTTGGATTTGCAAAAATACATCTTTTTCACCGTATGGAAGATTATTTTTTCGCAGATGAATAATTTTGTGTATCTTTGCAGCGTGAAATTGGCAGAATGATTATGACCTATAATGTAGAAATATAAGAAAACCCTATTGAGTTTTCATTCGCTGCTAATACTTGCCTTTGGTGTTTTTTACTGCCAAAGGCAAAGTTTTTTTTTGCCATATTGGATTATTGTCGTATTTTTGCAAATTGAAACAATTATAGAAAACAACTATGCAAACAGCAACAAACCACTCAGAAATGTCAGCAGCGGATGCTCTTTGGACGCTCTATCGTCAACAACCGAAGAGAGTACAAGAGGCCTTCCGTATTCGCCTTGCACAGAGCGAAACTGGAGAACCTAAAAGTCTGACATCCGAGGAAGCCAAGGAGTTAACCCTGCTACGTGGACGCGACATCAAGGCTGGTCGGGCAAAGCTCATCGCCCATAAAACGGTGATGCAGGAAATGGAACAAATGCTGGAAACATATGCAGATTAAATGGAGCGAACAGTCGCGCAGTGACCTACACGGAATTTTGTCCTATGTGGTAATAAACTTTGGCCGACGCAAAGCTGAAGAGGTATTGTCGAACATCCGCGAACACGCCGAGTTGTTAAAGGACCATCCCTGCCTCGGACGGGTTTTCGTGAAAGACCCGGAACTTGACATCACCTACCGCGCACTCACCGCCAAACTGAACAAGATAATATATTTCGTGGATAACGAGACAATAACCATCGTCACCGTCTGGCAAAACCGCCAAGACATCAGCCGTTTGAAAAAGCTCATCAAAGAGAAATGACAAAGCCACAAAATACTGCGCCATTATCGTGCATCATAAAAAGTATTGAGTATGTAACACCAACAAACATTATGACATAAAACGTAGAAATAGACAAAGACATATTGAGCTTGACGCTCTTGTTTCCTTCTGATAAACTGTCTGGAAAACAATTATCAAAGTGTGGAAATAAGATTGCGGATAGTTCACGCGATGGCGTGGATTCTTTCCCCACTTATTTACACAAAGGTATTTCCAGACGACCTATCAGAAGAATAAGTGACAATTATAACGAAAGGATTTGCGCCTTTCTTTATGCCCCTTATTCAAACATCGGCTTCCGGCTCTACGGCCGGAAGCCGAAATAATTTATATCAACATTTAAAATAATAATCAATATGGAAAAAGCAAACTTAACCCCAATCAGAGTCGCCTTACTCTGTGTGACCGCGTTGTTCCTGTGCAATACAGCAATCGCGCAGCAAACTTTTACCGTTTCGGAAAAAGTAACCATTAAAGGTAATGAATGTACAAAGACCTTTAACTGTTACTACGGAGACAACGACGAGCGAATAATGCACGGTCTCTGCAAGACTGAGGGCAATGTGAAGGAACAGGAGGATCAATACAACAAGTATGTGTTCTCTCACACAGAAAACATCAACTACTCTCACGGCAAGAAAGATGGAAAGTATTATTGCCTGCAAAAAATCTATCAATCCCACGTGGACGTGTATCACGACTATCAGATTAACCGTGACAAACGAATGAGGAGAGGCAATGTCATCAACAGGGAAGTGTCAGGAGATTATAAAGACGACCAGCGTGACGGTGTGTGGAAGGAAACAATTACAAGAAGAGACACCCTTGGAGGAGAGCCGACGAAAGACAATAAAAGCGAGAAATACACTTATGTATTCTCTAATGGAAAATTGATTGAACTAACACAACCTGATGGCACTCACTACACATTTCGTTACGTTACAAAAGACGGAAGCGAGATACCGTTGCTTAGCGGCAGATACGAAAAATATACCATAAAGGACGGCATAATTGTAAGCCATATTGAACGATTGAACGGCGACGAAAGCCCAATTGACGATGAATTGAAACAATATATAGACTCAAAAGAAAATTTGTTTGATTATGAAGAAGAACTCTTAGCCAAGGGATATGTAATTAGTGAGGCTTCAAACATTAATTACAAATACCGGCCTTGCAGGCCTATTGATTATAGTAAACAAATTGAAGATGACGACTATAGCAGTTGTGCCATTTACATACTAAAGAAAGAGCAAATCAACTATGCCAGTATTGACGAAGTCGAAAAATATTTGTTTGAGTTGTCAAAAAAACCAATATATGATTTTGATCGCAAATCAAATGAATTGCTGACATCAAGAACACTATGGGTCCCCAAATCCAACGGAAATGGCAACGAAAAGAAATTTTTGAACAAAAGCGTTTTGGCAGAGACACAACATGCAATAACCAACTATCAGAAGATGCGTTCTGATATTGAAAAAGGGGAAGAACAGATAACCCAACTCATGGACAAAATCAATAATGTTAGAATTAAAGACATGGTTGATTCCTACGGAATAACCTTTAGCCGCATTGGTTTCAATTACGAAAAATATACTGGTTTTAAATTTACTACCGACACCGCAAAATATCAAAGCCAAATGAGGACAATACAAAAATGTCTGAAGATGGAAGAAGACTTTTTTTCCTATATCGTCAAAGGTGACAAGAAAAAAAATATTACCGCCAAAGTCGACAGCATTAAGAATATTGCCGGGGAGAATAGTCAGATATGGCAAAAGTATACGGAAATCTACAATAGTCATAACAAGTATGAGTTCCATTATATCCGTGATAATGGGGATGCAGGGAAATGGGTGGAGCAGTACATCAAGGAATTAAATGAAGGATTAATAATAGCTGACAACTGCCTTGACTATGCAAGGGCATTGCCTCAACTGAACGTACTAAAAGAAGCCATTACAGCAAGTCCTTACTTCTCCTACGTCAAGACCCAATTTGAGGCATCGCTCTCTATTCTCGGTGATGGTTGGAACGGAAGTCAGAATGGCGACAAAATACGTCAACTAATCCCAACAATGGAGAAATACAAGAATCACGTTGAAGCTCTCGACACTATTGACAAGAACAATGAAAAGATTGTAATGCTTTCCGAGAAAACGAAGAAGATAAAAAAGATCTATACTGAATACTACAACAACATCCAAAGAGATTACAACAACAATTCCATCGAATATCTGAATGCAATTATCAATAATCAGAATACGCTGATAGCAGCATTGGAAGCCGAAGAACCTAAAAATGTTGACAAAAAAGTGAAGAAAGGCGATGCCGAAACAATGGAAGATATCATACAAATTATTAAACATCATTAACCCGTTGCGGCGGATTTGCAATCTGCCGCAACTTAATATAAGGATTTGAAATCTGCGCCACTGGCCTGCAATGTCTATTCTCCGCATATTCTGCGGCGAATATACAACTTTTCTCCGCATAACAATAAAAGAGAGGTGCAAGTCAATCACTTGCACCTCTCTCGTTTATTGGTGTTGCCGGCAGGATGCCAGCGTTCCTTTTACTTCACTTCCTCGTAGTCGGCGTCTTCGACGGTGTCGTTGTTGGAGCCACCGTTGGACTGCTGGCCGGCGTTGGGGTTGCCTTGGAAGCCCTGGCCGGGGTTCTGCGGGCCGGCCTGCTGCTGGGCCTGGTACATATCCTGCGAAGCAGCCTGCCAAGCGGCGTTGATTTTCTCCATAGCGCTGTCAATCTGTCCGACGTTGCGGGCGCTGTGTGCGGCCTTCAACTCGGTGAGGGCACTCTCGATGGCGCTCTTCTTGTCGGCGGGCAGCTTATCGCCATAGTCCTTCAGGTTCTTCTCACTCTGGAAGATCATACTGTCGGCAGCGTTGATTTTCTCAATCTCCTCTTTGGCCTTCTTGTCGTCGGCAGCGTGAGCCTCAGCCTCAGCCTTCATACGCTTGATTTCTTCGTCCGAAAGACCCGAAGAAGCCTCGATGCGGATGTTCTGGCTCTTGCCGGTGGCCTTGTCGAGGGCGCTGACGTTGAGGATGCCGTTGGCATCGATGTCGAACGTAACCTCAATCTGCGGCACTCCACGCGGTGCAGGCGGAATTCCTGCCAAATGGAAACGACCGATGGTCTTGTTGTCGGCAGCCATAGGACGCTCGCCCTGCAGCACGTGAATCTCAACTTCAGGCTGGTTGTCGGCAGCCGTCGAGAAGACCTGACTCTTCTTGGTCGGGATTGTGGTGTTGGCGTCGATCAGACGAGTCATCACGCCGCCAAGGGTCTCGATGCCGAGCGAAAGAGGAGTGACATCAAGCAGAAGCACATCCTTCACCTCACCGGTCAGCACGCCGCCCTGGATGGCAGCACCGATAGCCACAACTTCGTCGGGGTTGACACCCTTGTTGGGCAACTTGCCGAAGAACTCTTCAACTTTCTTCTGAACAGCGGGGATACGGGTCGAACCGCCCACGAGGATAACCTCGTTGAT
>DBXH01000041.1:0-1050 GCA_002309335.1 Bacteroidales bacterium UBA1217
GGCGCGCATGGTCGGCATGGTGTTGTCGAAAATCTCGTCGCCTAAGTTGCAGGTACCGCAGTCGAGGGTAGCCATTTCGGGTATCGGGGTGGTGTTGGTCGAATCCAGACGTTCGTCGGGAGTCATACCCACGGCACCGCCAGTCGAGGGGATAAGGATTACGTTAGGGCAAGCCTTCAGGATGGCTTCGGTGCACTCCTGGAAACGGACATGGCTTTGGGTCGGCGTACCGTCGTCCTCGCGCACGTGCAGGTGGACGATAGCGGCACCGGCGTCGACGGCACTCTTGGCTTCACGCACAATCTCCTCAACGGTATAGGGCACATTCGGGTTCTGCTCCTTTGTTACTTCAGCGCCGCAGATGGCGGCCGTGATGATCAGTTTTTCCATATATTTCTCTTTTTTATTAGTAATTCTATTATATTGCATTGAGCGACAAGTTATTGTTACCAAAAGCCGCCGCATTGCAAAAATGCAAATATACACAAAAAAAATGAATCCACGCTTTGTTGGATGTTTTTTTCAAACAAAACTCTGGGTCAACTCTGGGTCAACGCTATCCCCAAGCCTCCGTTACAGCAGGTCCAGGCATTGCTCGATCGGGATGCCTCTGCATTTGTCGGGCAGTTCGCGGTTGCGCTCTATCAGGCGGCTCACGACATCCATCGCAGTGCGCGTACTCTGTTTCAGCGTCTCGCCGTTCATCAGATGCCCGATCAATACGGCCGAGAAGATGTCGCCTGTCCCGTGAAACGCCACGGGAATCTCATCATATTCAAGACAGAAATATTGCCCGTCCGATAAATCCTGCTCAAATCCCGCTATCGGCTTGTCGCTTCTCCTGCCCACAACGCAGCTGTGTCCGTCAACGCGTGCGCTGGTGATTACAGCCGATTTTGCTCCGAGAGCCGCTATAGCGTCAAGCATCTCGTAGGCCTCCTGCTCGCTCATCCCTTCGCTTTTGAACGGAATTCCGGTCAGGTAGCAGGCCTCGGTATAGTTGGGGAAGGTAAGATGAGCCACGGAGACCATCTCACGCATCAGTTCCAC
>DBXH01000041.1:1058-19665 GCA_002309335.1 Bacteroidales bacterium UBA1217
TGCCGTTGTAGAGGCGGCCGCCGTCACCCATAATAGGGTCGACAAACACCGCGCAGCCTTCCTCGCTCAGCTGCCTGCAGTATCCTGCCACCATTCGCGCCTGTTCCTCGCTGAACATCAATCCGGTGCANNGCATACTGCGTCGAAACGGAATCCCAGCTTGCGCCACACAGGGATAGTGCCGCGCATATAATCGGTGGTTTCCATTATTTCGAACTTGCCGTAGTCAAGGGTGTTCGACACCAGCGCCGTAGGCAGGTTGTAAGTGGGATGCCCGAGGTAGGTGAGTATTGGCAGCATCGCCACCATACCCACGTGGCTGTAGCCAACAACGTCGTTAACAAGCAGTATCTGTTTCATTTACACATTCTGTCGCTTAATCATTCGGCTTGCAAAAATACACAAAAAAATTGGATTGTCGTTTTTTATACAATATTCATCCCGATTCCGCGTTACAAACAAATACAAATCTTTGAAATATGCACGCAAAAAAATACATTACCCTGTTATTTTTCTTTATGGCCGTAGCCGTCGTTCAGCCGGCAATGGCACAGTCGAAATCGAAAAAGCAGCTCGAAAAGGAAAAGACCCAGCTCGAAGCCGAAATCAAGCGCCTCAACGCCGACCTCGCCAAGGCCAAGAAGAACACCAAGCTTACCAACAGCCAACTCGCAGCACTCAACAAGAAAATCAAAGAACGCAACCGCCTGATTGATAATATCAACGGTCAGCTCTCGCACCTCGATAGCCAGATATCGCAGATGACCGACAGCATCAGCCGCATACAAACCCGCCGTCAGACACTCAAGGAGAATTATGCCGCCACGGTGCGCTCTCTCTACCGCGAATACAACAATGTCGACAAATGGGTGTTGCTCTTCGACTCGCCATCCTACAACAAGGCTCTGCTGCGCACCAAATACTTTAAGAAATACAACGAATACCGCCTCGAGCAGTCGGCAAAGATAAAGCAATGTGAGCGCGAGCTGCAGGATGCCAACGAACAGCTCCAGCAGCAGCGCAACGAGCAGACAAACCTGCTCACTCAGGAGCGCCGCCAGCGCGACCAGCTGACCAAGGAGCAGCGCCAGAAAGAGGCGTCGGTGAAGCAATCAAAAGCCAACGAGAAACAGCTCTCGCAGCAGCTGAGCAAGAAAGAGGCTCAGAAACGTAAATTGCAGCAGCAAATCCAGCGGCTTATCGACGAAGAGGTGCGCAAGGCTGCCGCCGCCAAGACAGCATCGGCCAAAACCTCAAAGCCTTCGACCGGAAAAAGCACCACTGCCGCGCCCAAGTCCGAAACCAACACCGTCACTGACAAGACCATCGCCGAGGAGAACGCCCTCTCCAACGACTTCGCCTCCAATAAAGGCAAGCTCGCCTGGCCAGTTGCCTATACCTCCATTGCCCGCAACTATGGAATCTACACCCACGAGAGCGGCGGACAGAATATGAACAACGGCATCGACCTCGTCACCGTTCAGGGCACCAACGTCTATGCCGTCTTCAAGGGCAAGGTGACCAGCGTCTTTGTCTGTCCCAACGGCACCAAGGGCATTATCATCCGCCACGGCGACTATATGACCGTCTATGCCAATATGGCTACCGTTAGCGTCAAGCAGGGGCAGAACGTTGCCACACGCGCCACCATCGGCACCGTAGCCTCCGATGGAGAAGGTCACGGCGAATTCAGCTTCCAGCTCTGGAAAGTCCGCGAAAGCCAGAACCCCCGCAGTTGGCTCCGCTAAAAACCGTCACATCCGTTGGCACGCTGGCGATCGTAGATGTCGAGGAACATCTGCGCAATCTGCTTATGCCCGCCGCAAATGCTGTCCGGCCATAATCCCGCATAATTCCTTCCAAGTGCGGTTGGGATACTGGAATTCCGAACCGCTAATGTGTGCTCCGAGTACAGGGAAAAGCATCGGAACGAGGGGTTCATACATATCTTTTGACACCTGCGAGAGCAGGATTTTGATGCATTCTGTCCCCTTTCCGAGGGCAGGCATCTTGGGTGCTGTTGGTTTTGTGATGTTGTAATTCATTGTTGTAGTGTTTTTTAGGTGAAAGTTTATTGGTATTTCTGACAGTCTGACAGTTGTTTTTTAAGGGGTATCATTTTTTCGGTTTTCTATCTTTTATTATATATATTATATTAATTATTAATTAGTTATATATATAAGAAAGGGGGGATTTGTAGTTTGGGGGTATCCTTTTTTTTAACTGTCGGACTGTCAGATTGTCGGATTGCCGGGATTCATTTTCTCTACAAGGCTGATTGTCTTATGCTTTCCAAATATTTTTATACTTGCGTGATTTGACAAAGGCCTGCAGTTCCTCCAGATCCTCGCGCACGCAACACACCCCGCTGCTGTTTTGCCACGCGCGAATCAGCTCTACGCGCTCCACAGGAGCTTGTACCCCCTCTAGTAGAGGGGAGGGAAACGGAGAGCAAAATGGAACTAGCCATTGCCCTAAATTTAGGGTGGTGGCTCGTTGCTTGCTTTGGGTGCGCTATTTGCCGAATGATGTCAGCATCACCTCCTCGCCGTCGAAGACGGCATAGTCGCGGTGATCTATCCAGTTGCCTACGTTGATATAGGTGGCGGCACCTAACGGTCGTACAACTGGGGTGTGGCGGTGGCCGAAGAGGAAGTAGTCGTAGGGCTGCACGCCGGCATCGAGCTTCTGCTGCTGCATCTTCTTGCAATAGAGATATATGCCTTCCTTGTCGTCGCCACAATAGCCATAGTCGTTGCTGCTGTGCTTCTTGCGACTGCTGCCCGACCAGCTGTTGGCTATGGGAAATCCGATGTTGGGATGCACTCCGGCGAAGAGCCACTGGTTAAAACGGCAGCGGAACACGCGTTTGATGAAATTATATTTATGGTCTTTGGCGTCCATCCCGTCGCCGTGGCCTATCAGAAAACGTTTCCCCTCCAGCTCCATCGTCTCGGGCTCGTTGTGCATCGTTACGCCGATTTCCTTCTCCAGATAGTCGAACAGCCACATATCGTGGTTGCCGATGAAGAAATGAAACTCGACGCCGCTGTCGGCCATCTGCGCCATCTTGCCCAGCAGACGCACAAAACCACGAGGTACGGCATTCTTGTAGGTGAACCAGAAGTCGAAGATGTCGCCCAGCATAACAACCCTTTTTGCCTCCGGCTCAATGGTTTCAAGCCAGCGGACAAGGTCGGCTTCGCGTTGCCGGCTGTCGGCTCCGCTGCCAAGATGCGCATCGGTAACAAAAAACGTTTTCTGCCTCATTCTTTAACCTATAACCTTTAACCTTTACTCCACAATAAACTCCTGTCCGGGTTGCTGCTGTTGCTGGGTAAGCATACGTGCGCTGCGGGCGCGCTCCACGCGGGTGCGGTAGTATTGGGTGTGGGGATTGTCGGGAGTCTTTGCCATAAGTCCTTCAAGCACCGATTCAAACACCTCGAAGTCGGGCTCGGCATAGAACACGCGTCCGGTGTGGTTGAACGGGGCGTCGACGGCGTAGAGGGTGCTCAGCGAGCCGCGGTTGTCCTCGATAAAGTTGTAGAACATCATATAAACCGTGTTGTGCTCTGCAATGAAGATGGAGTCGGTGACGCTGTGTGCCTTTTCGTAGTCGGCCTCGCTCAGCGTGGCGCGGTTTTGCTTGTCCTGCTGTGCGATGTCGGCAATGGTGCGGTTGGCGTCGTTGATATAGCTCTGGATTTGCCACATCAGCTGCGATTCGGGCGAGCCGCCGACTCTGTAGGTCGTGCCCAGGTCGCTGCAGTCACCGTTGAGCGTTATCGTCTCTCCGTCGTTGGGAAGCAGCACGATATAGTCGTATTCGCTGCCGTGCAGGTTGTAGAAGGTCTGATAGCTCATTGTGCCCTTGTAGCTGAATTTGCCGTTCTTGTCGCAGGTGATGGAGTCGAGGAAACGCGGCCCGTTGTCGGGCGTCATCTCTTCGATATAGAGCGTCTTGTTGGCGGCGTTCTCAAAGGTGCCTTTGATTTCAAAACTCATTTCGCCGTTGCCGCTTTTGCCTTTGCATCCGGCAAGCAGCACTGCGGCAATAACCAATGTTACTATGCTATTAAAATATCTCATTATAAATCTTTAAACTATAAACTTTAAACTCTAAACTTTATCCAACATAAAGTCCGCCATCGTCAATGCCGCCATAGCCTCTACGACGACTACGGTGCGGGGCAGGTGGTTGCGGTCGTGCCGTCCCTGCGGTGTCAATGTGTGCATTTGTCCGTTGCGGTCGATGCATTCTGTCGGCTGATTGATGGTTACGGCAGGATGGAACGCCACGCGAAACACTATCGGCATCCCGTTGCTGATGCCGCCTTGAATGCCGCCGCAATGGTTGGTCTTGGTCGAGAAACCGTCGTCCCATTCGTCGCGGTACTGGCTGCCGGTCATCTGTGCCGCCTCGAAGCCTGCTCCCATTTCAAACCCTATGGCGGAGGGGATGCTCATCATAGCCGCTGCAAGGCGGGCGTTGAGTTTGTCGAACACGGGGTTGCCTATGCCTGCGGGGACGCCGGTGACGGTGCATTCTATGATGCCGCCGCTGCTGTCGCCTTCGGGCGGGACGGGGCAGTTCTGAAGTGTGGCGCTAATCTTTATGCCGGAGTTTCTTAACATCATTTTGGCTATGGCGCCTGCTGCGACGAACGAGGTTGTTATGCGTCCCGATGCCCGTCCGCCACCGCGATGGTCGCGTAGGCCGTAACGCTGCTCGTAGGTGTAGTCGGCGTGCCCGGGACGGTAGAGGCCGGCCAATTCGCGGTAGTCGTCGCTGTTGACATCGTTGTTTCTGATTGTGAAAGCTATGGGGGTGCCCAAGGTGCGGCCTTCGTAAACGCCCGAGAGGATTTCCACCTCGTCGGGTTCGCGGCGTGGGGTGGCGTAAGCGCCTTCGTGCCGACGGGCCATCTCGCTGGCAATAAAATCGCGGTCGATCTCGATGCCGCTTGGACAGCCGTCAATAACGCCACCTATGGCGGGTCCGTGCGATTCGCCATAGGCGGTTAGTTTGAAATGTGTGCCAATGGTGTTCGACACGGCGCAGGTTATTTCACAATTTCAATGAGGTCGACCTCGAAAATCAGCGTCGATCCCGGCGGAATGTCACCGGCGGGGTTCTCGCCGTAGCCCAGATTGTAGGGGATATAGAGCATATATTTCGAGCCTTCGTCCATCAGCTGCAGTCCTTCGGTCCAGCCGGGGATAACGGCGCTGACGGGGAACTCGATCGGGGTGCCGCGCTCAACGCTGCTGTCAAAGACGGTGCCGTCAATCAGTTTGCCGGTGTAGTGGACCTTGACGGTGTTGTTGATGGTGGGTTTTTTGCCGTTGCCATCTTTCAGCTTCCTGTACTGCAGGCCGCTCTTGGTGGTGTAGACCGACTTGTTGTTGGCGTTCTTTTCAAGAAACTTGGCGCCTTCCTCTTTGTTCTTGTCGAGCGATGCCATCATCTCCTGCTGTTTCTGCTGCTGACGCTGTTCGTACTGCTGCTGGAAACGCTGTAGGATGGGGGTCATCGTCTGACGGCTCCAGTTGTTCTTGCCTTTGGCCATCTCGATGAGCGACTGGGCGACGATTTCGAGGTTGATGCCCAGTTTCTGCTGCTGCCAGCTGGTGGCGATGTCCTTGCCGATGGCATAGGATGCCGAGTCGTTAAAGGTCTTGATTTGAGGAGCCTGATTCTTTTTCAGCTCGGCATTGGCGGCGTCGAGTTGCTTCTGCAGTTCCTCTTTCTGCTGTTCCATCTGGTTGTAGGCGTCGGCTTTCTGCTTCAGCAGGTAGTAGTAGGCCTCGTCCATTTTGGCTGTGCCTTTCTTTATTGTCACCTCGGGCGCCTGGGCCATAACTGCAAAGGTGCAACCTACGGCGCATAATATTAGAAATACTTTCTTCATCTTCTTTTTATTGATGTGTTTACATATCAAATGTTGAGTGCCTTTTTAAGGGGCACCCAACATTCGGTTTATTCATTGTTCAATATCTTCTTATTTATAAATCTTTGCTTTGACACCGTCCAACACTTCCTTGCCGCACATAGCCAAGGCCAGCATCTCGTTCTCGCCCTTGTAGATTTTTACGGGAGCGATCCATTCAACGCGCTTGGTGATTTCGGCCATCCAGGGCTTGCTGTAGGCAATACCGCCGGTGAGGAGGATGGCGTCGACCTTGCCGCATACAACTGCTGCGAGACGGCTGATTTCGAGCGACACCTGGTAGCAGAAGGCGTCGACGAGGAGCTTGCATTTCTCGTCTCCGGCGAGGGCTTTCTTCTCCACCTCGTAGGCGTCGTTGGTGCCAAGATAAGCCACGAATCCGCCTTCAGCGGTGACCATCTTCTTGAGGTCGGCCTCGGTGTATTTGCCGCTGCATGCCACCTCGATGAGTTTGCTGGCGTTGATGCTGCCGCAACGGGTGGGAGAGAAGGCTCCGAGACCGCAGAGGGCACGGTTCACTTCAACGACTTTGCCGTGGTTGTGGATGCCGACGCTGACACCGCCACCCATATGTGCGATGATGAGGTTAAGGTCTTCGTAGTGCTTACCGAGTTCGCGGGCGTAGAGTTTGGCGGTCATCTTCTGATTCAGGCAATGCCAGATAACACCTTCGCGGCTGGGGTCGAGGTCGAATACGGGGTGGCCGCTGATTTTTGCCATCTCGGGACGCTCGTCAACGATGCCGGGGTCGGCGATATAGGCGTGAGCCAGACCGATTTCACGTGAGATACTGTCGGCAATGAGGGCGCCGAGGTTGCAGGCGTGCTTGCCTTGAATACCGTCGTGGCATTCCTGTTTCATCAGGTCGTTGACCTCGTAGGTGCCTGATTCGCAGGGGCGTGTCAAACCACCGCGACCCATAACGATAGCTATCTCGTCGGTGCCTACACCGTGACGTTTGAGCATATCGAGAATTGCGCTCTTGCGGTAGTCGAATTGGTCCGCAACTTCCTTGAATTTTTGAATTTCCTCGATGGGGTGGCTGAGGTTTTCGGTAAAGACTTCAGTCTCTCCTTCATAAATGGCGGCTTTTGTTGAGGTTGCGCCAGGGTTGATTACCAACGTGAACTTCTTTGTACTCATATATGTTTGATGTTTAGTTACGTGAAAATATTTGGTGCAAAATTAAGAATTTTTTTGGAATTGAAACCTATATTAACTGATAAAAATTTTTTATTAAACGTTTCAAATTGTTAATATCTCGCGCCGCAATATTGATAATCATAAAGATACATAATGATATTTTTTTCAAAAAATCGAATAATAATTATTGGTCAAACTGTTTGTTGCCTATTTTAACTCTTTTTTCACCCTCTTTTTTAACACTCAATTTAATTTCCATTTACTACATCACAAGTTTTTTGTCCTTTTATGCAATATTATTGTTGTTTTTTAGTTAATAACGTAAAAATGTCACTATGCTTGATATCTTTAAACGTCATATTGCCCTGTTTCTTTTGTTGTTAGCCGTATTCTGTGTGCCGGTTGACGCCGTTGCGCAGCATCCCGAAAGTGAGGTGGATACGAACTATTATATGGCTATCGACGCTGCCAACTTCGACAGTCTGCTGAACAATTTCTATATGCAGCAGTTCCGCCGGTCGGCGCAGCGTTACCAGAACCGCCGTGCATCTCAGATGTATGCCGATTTCGACAATATTCCCGACTCGGTTTTCGTGCAGCGCTTGCAGCGTCTCCATTGCGTGGTACCGATGACCTACAATTCGGAGGTGCGGGCCTATATCAAGGTATATGTGCGCATAATGAGCCGTCGTCTCGACGCTATGCTCTCATTGTCAGAATACTATTTCCCGCTGTTTGAAGAAATGCTTGACCGCTACAAGGTGCCTGAAGAACTGAAATACCTGACGATAGTGGAGTCAGCGTTGAACCCCGAGGCAACATCGCGAGCCGGCGCTGCAGGCCTTTGGCAGTTCATCTATTCGACGGGCAAGCATTATGAACTGGAAATTAGTTCGCTGGTTGACGAGCGCCGCGACCCCTACAAGTCCACCATCGCTGCAGCACGCTATCTGCGGGCTCTCTACGATATGTATGGCGACTGGCAGCTGGCGATGGCGGCCTATAACTGCGGTCCTGGCAACGTGAACAAAGCCATTGCCCGCTCGGGCGGCAAGCATACTTTCTGGGAGATTTATCCTTATCTGCCGCGCGAGACGAGGGGTTATATCCCTAAGTATATCGGCGCAACATACATTATGAATTATTACCACGAACACGGTCTCACGGCTGGCAAATATGAGATTCCTGTGCGCGTGGATACGATACATCTGCACAAGGATGTGCATTTCGGCATCGTCGAGAAATTCACCGGCATTCCGCGCGAGCAGCTGCGTCAGCTCAACCCGCAGTTCCGAACCGATGTGGTGCCGGCATCGTCGCGCACCTACGCTGTATGTCTGCCGGCGGGCAAAACCTCGCTGTTCCTCTCGATGGAGGATACCATCTATAAGGTGTCGAAGGACACTATCGGCAAGAACGCCGTGGTGCCGCTGAATTCGGGCACGATAGTGTATCACAAGGTGCGCAAGGGCGAGACATTCAATTCGATAGCCAAGAAGTACGGTGTGTCGCCCAACAGCCTTCGCCGTTGGAACGGCAAGGGCCGCAAGAGTACGCTGAAGGTTGGCACCAAGCTTAAGATATATCTGCCTTCAACGTCGGAAACGGAGAACGGAGAAGAGAAAACGGAAAAAGCTTTGGATAGTTTGTCTGTGTCCGATTCGACAACGGCTGTCACTCCTGCACCTAAGCCCGCTACTAAGAGTCAGCAGCCGGTGTATCATACTGTTAAGAAAGGCGAGCATCTCTCTATGATAGCTAAGAAATACGGCACTACGCCGCAGAAGATAAAACAGTTGAATAATCTGAAGAGCGATGTGATCAGGGTAGGACAGAAATTGAAAGTGAAGAATTAAGATTGTGTGTCTGAGTTAATGTTAAGGTCAAAGTTAAAGTTAAAAAAATGAAAAAATTCAAGGAAACGGCTTTTTGGAAGATAATTAAGAATAAGTATGTTATTGTCTGCGTTGTCTTTGTCCTTGTTATTGTTGTTTTGGGCGAGAACAACCTTTTTGTGGTGCGTTCGCTGAAGCGCGATGTGGCGGAGCTGGAATATACAATAGACACTTTGAAACAGGGCATCTATCAGGACAGCCTGCAGGCGGAGCGGCTGATGTACAACCTCGACACCATTGAGCGCTACGGCCGCGAGAACTATTATATGAAAAGTAAGAACGAAGATGTGTTTATTGTTGTGAATGAGAATTGAAATGTCCCTTAACTTCCCCAATTCAACCCTTTTAACCTTTTAAGCGCAGCGACCCTTTAAAACCTTATAAAAATGAAACGGTTTGTATATTTGATTGGAGCAGTATTGATGGCATCGATGATGTCGTCGTGCGATGCTATAAAAAAGTTTCTTAACACCGATTTGTCGGACGAGGAATATATTGTTGGACAGCTTTATGCCGACGAGTATGTGAAAGAGACCCCCGTGCCTTATAAGAAAACCGACTCTACCAAGCCCAATGCCGGCAACGCAGGATCTTCGGGTATTGAACTCAACGACAAGGACAACAAGGATCTCTATGCCGCTATCGACTCGTGGTACGGTACGCCGTATCTCTATGGCGGATGCTCGACGTCGGGTGTGGACTGCTCCTGCTTTGTGGGGAAGATTTTCAAGTCGGTCTATGGTGCTAACCTTCACCGCACGGCCAACGATATACAACTGGATGTCGCAAAGATGGTGGGCCGCAACGACTTGCGTGAGGGCGACATTGTGTTTTTCACTAATTCCAACGGCAAGGTGTCGCACGTGGGTATCTACCTCAAGGACGACCTTTTTGTTCATTCGTCGACTTCCAACGGCGTGACTATCAGCTCGCTCGAAAATTCCTACTGGAAAAAACACTTCTACAAGGGCGGCCGCCACAAAGCTGTGAAGACGAAGTATTAGAATTCTTTTTATTATTTTACCTTATATCCTTCGGCTAGAAGGAGGACTTTGACTTTCTCGCGGAAGTCGCCCTGGATAAGGATTTCTCCATCTTTGGTGTTGCCGCCGACGCCGCATTTGGTTTTGAGCATCTTGCCTAGCGCAGCAAGGTCGTCGTCGGTGCCGACAAAGCCGGTGACGAGTGTGACCTGCTTGCCGCCGCGCTGTTTGCGGTCGAGGGTGACATATAGTTTCTGCTGCTGAGGAGGCAGAGTATCAACTACGGGTTCTTCATCTTCGTATTCGTAGTTGAAGTCGGGATTGGTGGAATAGACCACACCTATTCGATTTTTCTTTGACATCTTTTAAGATTGAGAATTGATAAAAAAAACTGCGGCTGCCACTAACGCATTAACACACTTCAATTGTATTGTCCTTTAACTCTCCTTAACTCCTCTTAACTCCCCCATATAAATTAAGGTACAAGCACCTTCAAGGATTTGCGGACGTTGCGGAAATGGAGTTCGTTGCCGACGCGTTCGCCTTCACCGTCGATGTTGACCCATTTCTCGTCGTTGTTGTAGACGGTGATTTCGTGCGCTTTGAAAAACTCCACGTGCTGTGAGAGCTCGAAATGGTTGAGGTAGAGCAGGGGAGCAGTGAGCGGCAGATGGAGCAGGGGAATGCGGTCGACAATGCAGACGTCGATGAGTCCGTCGTCGAGTTTGGCTAAGGGTGCGATGGTGGTGTTGTAGCCGAACTGGTTGGAGTTGGCAAAGCTTATGAACCAGGCTTTGCGCTCGATTTCGTTGCCGTCGATATTGAGGCGGAAGATGTGCTCCTTGTAGGTGGGATAGTCGGAAATGACGATTTTCGCGTAGGCCTGGAGTCCGCGGACTTTGGCGAGCTTCATCCGTCGCGCTACACGCGCGTCGAAACCGATGCCGGCAATGCTGGCTACAATGCGGTCGTTGAGATAGATGGTGTCGATTTCTTCGACTTTGAAGTGATTGAGCACCTCGATGGCGTTGGCGGGGTTGAGGGGAAGGTTGAGGTTGCGGGCAAGTCCGTTGCCGCTGCCGCAGGGGATGATGCCCAGCGTGACATCGCTGCCGGCGATACCGGAGACGACATCGTTGACGCTGCCGTCGCCACCCACGGCGACTATGGCGTCGAAACAACCCTGTTCGACAGCCTCGCGTGCAAGGTCTTTACCATGATGAATGCGCTCGGTGTATCGTATGGTGTATTCGATGAGTGACTTATCAATATGTTGTTCAAGCAGCTGTTCAATCTTCTTCTGTTTTCCGATACCCGAAACGGGATTGACTATGAAGAGTAGGCGTTTCATTGGTTTAGTTTGAGGTTTAAGGTTATAATGGAGCGCTTCGCTTAAAAGATTAAAAGGGGGAAGTTAAGGGACAATACATTTCATTCGTCCATTATTCGTCCATTATTCGTCCATTTTAACTTCCACTTTAACTTCCATTTTTTACTCCCTATTAAGCTTATTGTTGATCATTCTTTGTGAGTATTGCTGGAGGATGGCTTTCAAGAACATAAGTTTGCCGTTGCCGTCCTGCTCGAAGGTGCGGCTTTTGGTTTCTTCGATTAGGGCGACACCGTCGTTGGTGACGAGTTGGTGGTAGCCGCAGCCATAGGCTATCTGCCATCCTTCGGGCTGCTGGAAAACGCTGGTGCCGAAGCAGATGCAAGGCTCGTTGTAGCCAAGATAGTCGATAAGGGTTGGCATTACGTCACTTTGCTGCATAATGCGGTTGCTGCGTTGCGCTACAGGATGCTGCGGGTCGAAAATAATCATCGGTATGCGGTACCAGGGACCGTAGTCGCTGAACTGTGGCGAGAGCGCCTGCGCAGGATGATCGGCCATTATGATGAAAAGTGTGTTTTCGTACCACGGCTGAGCCGAGGCTGTGGCGAAGAACTTGCGAAGAGCCATATCGCTGTAGTTGACGCACTCGAGTATGGGATGTTTGCCTGTGCGGAAGGTGCCTTTGTATTCGTCGGGGATATTGTAAGGATGGTGCGACGAAATGGTGAAGACGCCGGCGAAGAAGGGTTCGGGAGTGCGTGTGAGTTGCAGCGCCATATATTGCAGGAAATGCTCGTCGTAGATTCCCCAGGTGCCGTCGTAGTATTTCTCGTTGCCGAACTCGTTGCGGCCATAGTAGGCATCGAAACCAATCTTTTTGCAGAATGCGTCGAAACCCATAGAGCCGTTGTAGGCACCATGAAAGAAGGCTGTGTTGTAGCCGTGTTTCTTGAGGAGCATCGGCAGGCCGACGATGTCGTTCTTCTTATATTCAGACAGCAGGACGGGCTTGTCCATAAGTGTCGGCATCGACGCCATCACGGAGGGTATGGATTCGATGGACTTCTTGCCGTTTGAGCGACCCTGGAACAGAAGGCTCTTGCCGGCGAGCGAGTCGAGGAAAGGAGTGAAACTCAATTCCAAGTCTTCGTTGTAGCAGCCCATATACTCTTGCGAGAAACTCTCGAGGATAATGATGACGATGTTTTTGCCGCGATAGTAGGTGAGGCTGTCGTTGCCGAGATAGGAAACCCTGCCGGACTTGGCGTGGAAGTCGCCGTAGCTGACGGCGGCGGTGCGGTTGGTGCTGTCGGCCAAAGGTATGAACTGGGGATTGAAGAGCGACAGAGCCTCGTCGTCGGACATATAGTTGAGTTCGGTGAGGTCAGGGACACCGAGAGTGCGGATGATATTGTAGGGTGAGTTGAGCACCAAAGGGGTGTTCTTCATCTGGCAGTAGCGTGCCGAATCATTGAGCTCGATGAAATGGCGCTGGGCGCCGCCGCGAACGAGGAAGAGGGTTAAAAGCAGCGTGACACCAAGTCCGATATAGTCGTTGCGACGATTGATGCCGTATTCGTTGAAGGCGGGGAAGATGGTCTTGTGCGAGCTAAGCAACAGCAGGGTGATGATGGCTACACCGCTGACGCTAACCGGCCAGTAGTCGACAAGGAACTGCGGAATAAGGTTGCCCATATCGCCGCCGACCCCCATATAGGCAAACATCTCGCTGCTCATACGGCGGTAGGTGAATTGGAAATAGGCGACATCAATCTGATTGACAACAACAACCACCAGTACTGGAATAATATAAAGGATGTTGCTAAGGCTACGGTACCAGTTCTTCCAGCGGATATTGGTGGGGATGATGTTGATGACTATAAAGGGTACGAGGACCAATGTTACTGTAGCCATTGCATAGCGCATAAATCCCCACACGATGCCAGCCCATTCACCAAAGCCGTCAATCTGGAAATGACCTTTGTTGAGTAAGTAGTACATCACTTGAGTCAATGTAAGCGCTACAAAGGCAATCAATATTTTGGTGATTAGATAACCATATATGTTTCGTGGATTGAACCAACCTTTCTTATATGTCATATTCTATCATTATTTCAAGGTTTGTATTTCGATACTTGCAGGATATTCTGCGAGTCGGTATTCTCAAAGAGTTCTTTCATCGAACATTTGGTGGCGGTCATATAGCTGCGAACAATCTGCCATCCGATATAGTGAGTGGTGCGTGGCGCCGAGTCTTTAAAAGCATTGGTCTTAGGAGCCTCGTCCACAAAATTATGATAACGGGAATAGTCTTTTTCGTAAAGCAGATTGTTTTTAATGAAATATGCCCACACGTTGCTTTCATTGGCTTTCATCCAGTTCATCTGCTCTTCGGTGTAGCGGATTTTCAGCCTGTCTTCTTTCTTGGGCATTACCTGGTCGAGGAAATAGAGCACCTTGCCTTCAGCAATCATCAGGTCAAGCATCGTCACATTATCCTCGTCGGGCATAGCCGTGAACTGGCGTGCTATTTCGGCCATAATGTCAGAAGCCAGATAGACGCTGTCGCTCAGCTCCACGATGTACATTGGTGTCCAGAAGTAATCGTATTTTTCCATTCCGCCAAGTGCGTACTGGTCAATGTGAACCAGCACACTTTTTGTCTCGCGTGGTGCTATGATGCGCTGTGTGTAGTCGAAATCGCCCGAAATGAATGTGGCAAACCATTTGTAGTCAATTTCGTCGTCAAGCGACTGGGCTTTATTGAGGGCTTCGGTCAATTCTGATTCGAGCCAGTAGAGGTTTTCATATTTGCCGTTGGTTATGCGGTAAATGTCTCGCACTGTGCTGTCGGCGATAAAGTCGTTCAGCTGTGCCATATACTGCGGATTGTCGGGATAGATGTTGAGCAGTGGTGACTTAAACTCTGTAGTGAACGCTATCAATGCGTCGGATAGTTTGTCCTCAGGTGTCTCGAACAATATCTGTTCAAAGCGTTTGATTGAAATGTCGCCTTCGTTGTGTCGCCTGTCTTTGCCTTTGCATCCTGCAAGGACAAGTGTTATCAAAAGACTATATATAAATACGTTGCGTATTATTTTCATAGAAAATGACCTTAAAATACAATTTGCAAAATTACGAAAAAAAAACTTATCCGTTACAATAAGAATTAACACTAAACATTGCAAACGTATCAAAATTAACAGAGAACTCCTTAGGCGTGTACAAATGGATGATATACAATCTACTATTAATACAAAGAGCCGTGCTTTTTGAGCGCGGCTCTTTGAGATAACAATACATTATCTGATACTATTCTTTTGTCTGCTCCGTCTGCTCTGCCTCTTCGCTGACCAGTATTTTCAGTTTGGCTTCGAGTAGAGCAATCTCCTGACGGGCGTTTTGCATCTTCTTCTCAAACTCTTCCTTCAGAATGTCGGCCTGTTTGGAGTTGGCAAGGAAGCCGAGATTGTTCTCCCACAGACTTATATCGCTGCGCAGTTTCTGGATCTGCTCCATCAACTGGTTCTTTTTGTTGCCGTGGTCGCCGGATGCGGTGCTGTGCAATGTCTCACGGAATGAAGATAGCTCAGCTTCGCGGGCGGTGATTTTCAGTTTCTCGAACATAGCGTTGATGGTGTCGCGGAAATCCTTCTGCAGACGCTGTTTCTCGTTGATGGGCACATATCCTATCTCCATCCAGCGACGTTGGAAATCTTTGATGGCGTTGAGGTTCTCTTCCTTATCCTCGCCAAAGGCGTAAGCTTTGAGTTCGGCGAGTATGCCTTCTTTCTTCTGCAGGTTTTCCTGCTCCGAGCCGCGGAGTTCTGTGAAGTAGGCCGACTTGCGGCTGAAGAACTCGTCGCAGGCACCACGGAAACGCTGCCAAATCTTTTCGCTGACCTTGCGGCTTACGGGACCAATCTTTTTCCACTCATCCTGCAGTTTCAGCAGTTCTTCGGTGGCTTTCTTCCAGTCGTCACGTTTAGCAATGGCTTCGGCTTGGAGGCAGAGGTCGATCTTCTTGTTGTAGTTCTCGCTCTGTTCGTCCTTGACGCTGTCGAAATGCTGTTTCTTCTCAGCGTAGAAGCGGTCAATGCTGCCTTTGAAGGTGGTCCATATCTCCTCGTTCTGCTCGCGCGGCACCGGTCCGATGCTCTTCCACACTTTCAGCAGTTCGTCAAGCTGTGCGGAGACTTCGTTCCAGAGTTTTGTTGATGTGGGACGCTCGGTAGTGAGTTCCTTTGCTTTTTCCACCAGAGCTTGTTTAGCTAAGAGGTTTTTCTCCATCTCCTCGCGGCGCTGCTCGTAGTATTCGCGGCGACGTTCGTCGACCTGAGATGCGGCGTTGCGGAAACGGGCCCATATCTCGTCGTTTTGCTCTACGGGGACAGGTCCAATCTCGCGCCATTGTTCGCGCAGGTTCTGCAGTTCTTTGGCAGCCTTTGTGATGGAAGGCTCAACAATAAGTTCTTCAGCTTTTTCGCAAAGCAGAGTCTTGCTTTCCAGGTTTTTCTTCTGGTCGAGCAGCATCAGTTCCTTGTTCATCTTCACTTTGTTGAAGAATTGCTCAACAAGGAAGTGATAGCTCTGCCACAGACCGTTGAGCTCGGCCCTTGGCACGTCGCCGATGCCTTTCCAGCGGTCCTGGATGGCGTTGAACTCGTCGTATGAGTGCTTGAGGCTTTCCGATTCGTCGTCGATAAGTTTGCGCAACTCTTCGAGAATCTGCTGTTTCAGTTCCAGATTGTGTTTCTTGATGGCTTCAAGCTCGTCGATGTGTTTTTGTCTACGTTCGCGGTAGACGTTGTATATCTTGCGGTAGGCTTCGGCTACAGCGTCGTCGCCACCCTCATATTCGTCTTTGTTTCCGCCTTCTTCGATAAATTTGTCGAAAGCGGCTTTTTTAGCCTCTTTGTCGGCAGCGGCAAAGCTGATTTTCAGCGCGCCTACGCGGTTCTTGATCTTAGTAATGTCGTCGGTCTGCAGCAAATCTTTTAGTGCTTCGACCATCTCTTCACGGCTCATACCGTTGTAGTCGACCACAGGCTCTTCTTCGATTTCCGGTTCTGTCTCGTTCTGTTCTGCGGCGGGTTCGGACGAAGGTGCTTCTGTTGTGGGCTCTTCGTTTACAGTGTTTTCGTTCTGTGTCGTTTCCTCTTGTGGAGTAGCGGACTCTTCGGTAGCAGCAGAAGGCTCTGCCAGTGGTTCAGGTGTTTGCTCGGACAGGTTGGCCTCGTTCTCAGTTTGAGGGATTTGGGGCTCCATAGTCTCGTTTTGCATTTCTTTTGGTTCTTCCATTTGGTGTTTAGTTTGTGTTACAATTACTTGTTTTTGAGTAGATTAATAATAATTTCCGGACTTTTGTCCGGAGAATTCGAAGTGCAAAAGTAAACAAAATATTTAATCTGTGAAAAAATAAATTTAAATAGTGGTAAGGATATCTTCCGTCTCGTAGTCGGGTAGGAGCGGGTCGAGGGCGAGAATTAAGTCGGCTACATATTCGCGCTGCTCTTTGAGGAATCGTTGCCGTTTCTTTTGCAATGCCGTGTTGTTGCTGGTATCGGGGAAATAGGTCGTATCGGGATAGTCGGGGTCGGAGAAGTCGAACAAGGCACTCTCGAAAATGCCGTTTTCAACAAAAGAGTTGCGCATCTCTTCATGTTCAAATGTTGAGAAATTATTTTCTTTCGTTGCGCGGTGTTCCATATCGTCGTAGATGCGTTTTGCCAGTTCTTGTGATTCGGGGCCAATGATTAGCAGCGTTTTATCGAAGATGTTGGGCGTTGCGGTCTCCTTGGGGTTGTCGATAAGGAAGAAAGCCTGTTGGTTGGCGTTGATTTGATATGTGTAAAGCGAGCAGCTGTATTCGCCCGATTTGCGTTCCAGAGTGATATTCTCGTGCCGTTCCAGGTTGAATCCATACAACTGGTTGAGATAGAATGCAAAAGTGAATGTCTGATAATGAGTGCCCCACATCAGGATGGCGGTGGATTCCAACTTTTCGTTGAAATAGTCTTCGTAATCGAATTTGAGTTTTTCCTGTTTTGGCATAGTTCGGTTATTTAAAGGTCGTGGTCGATGATGCGAAATGCGGGTGGTAGTTTTCGGCAGAGTCAAGTTCCTGAACCCATCCTCGGTGGAATCCTAGCGAGTAGAATGTGTCGACGACCTTGTTGTATTCATCTTCGTTAAGCTTGCGTCCCAGTTCATCGGGCAGCGACAAATCGTCGGGAGGGAAGTACTGTGCCATAAGCGATATGTGCACGTTGGACGATAGGTTGTTGGCAATCCATTCAAGGCATTTGATAGAATTCTCCACGCAGCCGGGCAGCACAAGGTGGCGAATTATCAGTCCGCGGAAAGCCATCCCGTTGTCGTCGGTGGGTAGCGACGAGCCTTTCTGGTTGTACATTTCAATCAGAGCCTTTTGCGCCACCTCGGGATAGTCGGCAGCATTGGAGTAACGTCGTGAAAGGTCGGGAATGCTGTATTTATAATCAGGTAGATAGATATCTATATATGGTGCAATCTGTTCCAATACTTCAATGCTCTCATATCCGTTGGTGTTGTATACTATGGTCGGGTAGAGCCCCTTCGCGTGCAGTCCTTCAACAATTGGTGCCACAAGGTCGGAGTACTGGGTCGCGCTGACCAGTCCTACGATGTTTTCGGTCTTCTGCAGACTTTGCTCAACGGAGTCGATTATTTTGGCGACAGAAAGTCTCTGGGTCAATTCTGGGTCAACGCTAGGTCGCGATATGCTGTAATTTTGGCAAAAACAGCATTGCAGGTTGCAATGGGCAAAGAAGATGTTGCTGATGCCCTTGTTGCCCGACAGCGGCGGCTCTTCGCCTCGGTGTGCATATACCGCTGCGATCTCAGGTTTGGCCGAGTCGCTGTTGCAGAATCCTGGCTGATTCTTGCATTTCCGTGGGCATTTGTTACAGGACATTATTATTTAGGTTTTAAGGGTTTTAAAGGATTAAAGGGATTAAAAGTTTTTAGGGGTAATAATAGTCATTCTTTTAAGCGAAGCGGTCCTTTTTAAACGTTTAAGCGAAGCGACCCTTTTTATCCTTTTTAACGCCTCTTTTGAAAAAAAATTTTGCCGTTCCAAATAAAAATTGTAATTTTGTACCCTCAATTAGAATAATGTATAACTATAAAATAATATAAGATTATGACAATCAAAGACCTTGAACCGAAAGCATTGTGGAGCAATTTCTACTCCCTTACCCGTTGCCCGCGTCCCTCAAAGCACGAAGATGCCGTCCGCGACTTCCTCGTAAAATGGGC
>DBXH01000041.1:19743-19904 GCA_002309335.1 Bacteroidales bacterium UBA1217
GTCCTTCAGGCTCATATGGATATGGTGCCTCAGGCTCGCGCAGGCAAGGTTCACGACTTCCTGAAAGACCCCATAGAAACCAAGATCGTTAAAGACTGGGTATACGCTTGCGACACTACCCTCGGCGCCGACGATGGTATGGGCGTTGCTGCCATTATGGC
>DBXH01000001.1:0-132 GCA_002309335.1 Bacteroidales bacterium UBA1217
CCTTTTCTGGAGCATTACCCTGCTGGGCAAGAAACTTGTCAAACCTGAGGAACTAGTGCTGAACAACAGTAAAACGTGGGCCGTCTTCGCCGCTGGCGTCGTTGGCGCTCTGGCCTATACTTTCACCGACAC
>DBXH01000001.1:212-1675 GCA_002309335.1 Bacteroidales bacterium UBA1217
TCGCTGCGCTGGCTCATCCTCATCAGTTTCCTTGTCGGTATCGCCATCGGTGTCCACTTGCTCAACTTGTTGACCATCCCCGCCATCGTCTACGTCGTCTACTTTAAGAAGTACCCGAAAACAACGTTCAAGGGTTTTCTTATCAGCGGTGTCATTTCGTTGGTCATCCTTGCTGCGGTTCTTTATGGTGTCATTCCAGGCATCGTCAACCTCTCGTGCGACTTTGATGTATTCTTCGTCAACAAGCTGCATCTCGGATTCAACTCAGGCACGGTGGTCTTCTTCCTTCTTGTAGCTATCTTTATTGCTTGGGGTGTGTGGAACAACTCGCATTTCCAGCGTCCAGCCAAAACGGTTAATATCATCGTGCTGGCTGTGGTGTTCACTCTCCTCGTATTTGCCAAGATAGGTGCCGGTTCCTTCTCTTTCGGCTTTTTCATCGTACTGATTCTGCTCGGTGTCGCCTCCTGGTACATCGTTAAGGGCAAAAGCCACGAGGTTACCAATGCCGCTCTGATGAGCCTCCTTATGCTCGTCGTTGGCTATTCCACCTTCTTCATCCTCGTTATCCGAGCCAATACAAATACCCCGCTCAACGAGAACGCTCCTAAGGATGCCGTAGCTATGCGTGCCTATCTGGGACGTGAGCAGTATGGTCAGACTCCACTGTTCACCGGCCCCTACTATACCGCTGGCAACCCCATCGATTCCAAAAAGGACTATGCAAAGTACGTCCGCACCACCGACAGTGAGGGACGCGACTACTACAAGGTCGCTGCTTACGCTCAGGAGTACGTCTACAACGAAAATCATACTGGTGTCTTCCCACGTATGTACAGTCCTGATGGTAGTCGACAGCACCCGCTTTTCTACCGCTACTGGGCTGGTGAGCCACCTATCGGCCAAAAACCCACATTCGCTCAGAATATTACCTTCTTCCATCGCTACCAAATGGGCTGGATGTACTGGCGCTACTTTATGTGGAACTTCGCTGGCCGGCAGAACGACATTCAGGGTCACCATTTCGACGACAACACTGGTCTCCAGGGTGTCCATTATCCAACTGTCAATGTCACCGACGGCAACTGGATTTGCGGCATCGACTATGTTGACGAAGCCCGTCTTGGCTCACAGAAGGACTTGCCCGACACACTCGCCAACAACAAAGCCCGCAACCGCTACTATATGCTCCCCCTGCTGCTAGGTATGCTCGGCCTTATCTACCATTGCATAAAGAATCGCAAGGACGCCTTCGTCGTCTTCATTATGTTCTTTATGACAGGCCTCGCAATCGCCATCTACCTCAATATGCCACCGCGTCAGCCCCGCGAGCGTGACTACGCCTTCGTTGGTTCCTTCTACTTCTTCTCTGTATGGATAGGACTCGGTGTCTACGCACTCTACGACTGGCTCTCCACCAAGTTCGAGAAGAAAGAACGCAACGGCTACCTCATTGCCGGTGC
>DBXH01000001.1:1711-5539 GCA_002309335.1 Bacteroidales bacterium UBA1217
GGTGTGGTGCTGCTCATAGTCAGCGTGGTACGCCTGCCCAAGGCAGTGGCTATGCCCCTCGCTTTCGTCCTCTCGATGAGTGTGCCGGTCATACTCGGAGCCGAGAACTGGGACGACCACGACCGTTCGCAGAAAACAGCCGCACGCGACTTTGCCAAGAACTACCTCGGACTGGCCGACAAGAACAGCGTAGTCATCACTTTCGGCGACAACGATACCTTCCCGCTATGGTACATACAGGAAGTCGAAGGCTGGCGCACCGATGTACGCATACTCAACTACACCCTCTCCGGAATGCATTGGTATGTCGAGCAGCTATATAATAAACTCTATGAGTCCGACCCGCTGCCGTTCACATTCCCAAAAGAGCTTTACGGACTCGGTCACGAACTTTATGTCTATAACCCCGACGGTCCTCGTATGGAAGTCACCGACGCCCTCCAAACCGTCGTCAACAACCGCAAACAGTTTGTCCGTTGCGACCGTGGCTCCGACAGTGTTGTATACTTGCCTACTAACAAGTTTAAAATCACTCTCGACAAACCTAAACTCATTGCCAACGGCATAATTACCTCCGCTCAGGCCGACACCATTCCCGACTATATCGCCTTTGATGTCAACATCCCGCGACGTGGCTACCTCATGCGCAATGAAATGATGATGCTTGACTTCCTCGGAACCAACCGCTTCGAACGACCTGTCTACATTATGAACAACAGCTACATCTCCGAGGTATTCCCCGTTATCAACTCCTACAGTATCGATGACGGTATGCTCTCCTCCATCGTACCCTATCCCGTCAACGGAGGCACATACCACTATACCGATCGTACGGCAGACTATTTCATTAACGGTATCCGCAACGATGACGGCACCTATACTCCGCTGCAGTGGGGCAACCTCAACAAGGATATATACGTTGACCCCGTAAGCAAAAATATGGGCGACGTCCAAAGGCAGACTTTCGTCATTCTCTCCGACCAGATGCTTCGTAACGGCGATACCGCTTCGGCTGTAAAACTCCTCGCACTCCGCGAACAATTCTTCCCAAAAGCCAACTTCCCCAACGATCGCTTTGCTATGATGATGGTCTTTGCCTACAGTCACGTTGGTGATCAGGTTACGGCTTATGACCTTGTGTGCGACATTTTCGACTACTATTATCAGCAACTCAGATACGCCAAGAGCCTGTCGCAGTCCAAGTTCATTAGTGTTGACAAACTCCAGGGCGATGCCTCATATTTCCTCTATCAGGCTGTGCAGATGCGCAACCACGCTATGTTGCGCAATCCCTTTGACAACCGACCTGAAATACCGCTCACCGAAGAGGGCGAAAAAGCTTTCCTAGCTGCCGATGCCAACAACGCTCAGCGCCTTAAAGCACTCGACGATTTCGTTTCCGGTTCTGAATATCAGAACGAAATTGTCCCATTGGTGAATAGTATGCGATAGGTATGAGATTACTATGAGTCAAAACGTTGTTTTTTGAAAAAAAGATTTTTTCATAATTGTGCTCCGAAGTGATTCGGAGCACTTTTTTTTGACGTTTATAACTTTATGAAAAAAAATGAAGCCAGAAGGCTGTAATTGATTATTTTTGTTTATCTTTGCAAAAAATTAGAGAATGCACAAGATGAAAAAAAAGAGACCGTCAAAAAAGGCAAAAAAGTTAACTGTAACAATAGCATTGCGTGATTTTGAGAAACTTACACAGCTGGCGAAAATGCAGCGCACTTCCCGACCAATAGTCGCACGCCGTCTGATAAAGTCTCAACTTGCGGAAATGGCTATAGAAAAACAGGCCAAAAACGCCAAAAATCAGTTGGGGTTATTTGATTCTTTGCAGATAGACATCTTTAACGGGACTTCTAAAGTTGAAAGCTAAAAACCTTTAATAGGTGTCCTATAACCTGAGACCGGAAAAACGTAATAATGCTTTAACGTTATAGTATGTCAACTC
The DNA here is from genome assembly GCA_002309335.1 of Bacteroidales bacterium UBA1217. Classification (GTDB taxonomy): domain Bacteria; phylum Bacteroidota; class Bacteroidia; order Bacteroidales; family P3; genus Colimorpha. Next base: position 3,672 of record DBXH01000001.1, read on the forward strand.
ATTAACACTTTTTTTTGGTGGTTTTCGTTTTTTTGTGTAACTTTGCTAGTTCAATATTAATATAATATATGATGTAAATCGACTCATAATGAAACGATTAAATATATTTTTACTCATTTTACCGCTACTCTCTTTTGTATTTGCAGGATGTTCGTCGACGCAGAAAGAGGATATTGACTCGGGTTCGATAATCATCGGACACGTGACTGACTCGCACAGCTGGCACATCTGCGACTACCGGTCGAAGGATGGCAAAGAGCACGCTGTAGCTATCAATTTGCCCATTATCCTTATCGATGACGGCCATCTTGAGATCTTCTCATCTAAACGTTTTCATCACGGACACGCTGTCTATCAGGGCGAAAAGTATACCTATGCACTGATTGGCGGTGGTTTGGAAAAGGAGGAGATTGTTTGTGTCGAAGAAATTGACGAAGCGACGGTTGAAAACAGCGAAGAGGCGTTTCTCGAGTTTGGAGGCAGGTACTACTGTTTCCTGACAGATGAGAATGGCAAGATGATGAAGCCTGTCGACATTTCTATCACCAAGACGGCTGCGGCTATCATTATAGCTGTTACCCTGCTCATAATCATCATCCTTGCCTGTGCCAAGAAATACAAGACACGCGAAGGGAAGGCTCCCAAGGGGTTACAGTCGCTCATAGAGATACTTATCCTCCACGTTCGCGACGATATTGTTGCTCCTATTCTCGGACACAATACAGGACGATTCCTGCCTTATCTGTTGACCCTCTTCTTCTTCATCTTCTTCTGCAATATTCTGGGATTGATACCCATCTTCCCCGCAGGTGCCAACATTACGGGAAATATAGCTGTTACAGCTATTTTGGCCTTGATAACGTTCCTGATCACCAACCTGAACGGCAACAAACACTATTGGAAGGATATTTTCAACACGCCCGGTGTACCCGCTTGGCTTAAAATCTTCCCTCTGATGCCTGTCGTCGAGGTGGTAGGTGTGCTTACCAAACCTATTGTGCTGATGATACGACTTTTCGCCAATATGACGGCGGGTCACATCGTCATACTCGGTTTCGTAGTGATTATCTTCATCCTTTCGAACAGCATCGGTATGGCCGTTGGTGGAGCTGTATCGGTCGTATCGGTCGTATTCTCGGTCTTCATCAGCCTTCTTGAATGCCTTGTCGCCTACATCCAGGCGTTCGTATTCACAATGCTTTCGGCACTCTATATAAGTATGGCTGTCGAAGAACCCGAAGAAGCGTAAAGAACGGAGAGCGGAGAACGGATAACGGAGAACGGAGAGCGGAGAACGAAGAACGGAGAACCCCTTTTAACCTTTTAACCTTTTAACCCTTTAACCCTTTAAAACCCTAAACCCAAAAATACATTATGAAGTCAATTAAAGATATCAATTTCAAAGGACGCAAAGTCCTGCTCAGAGTGGATTTCAACGTCCCTGTCGACGACAACAAAAACATTACCGACGACACCCGTATGCGTGAATCGATGCCGACTATCAACAAGCTCCTTGCCGATGGTGCTTCGATTATCATTATGGCTCACTTCGGCCGTCCCAAGAAAGGCGGTTTCGAGCCCGAGTTCACGCTGGCACCCGTGGCCAAGCACCTTGAGGAACTGACTGGCCGCCCCGTCAAATTCACTCAGGCCCTGCTGGGCAGCGGTGAACCCGAGGCAATGGCTGCCGCTCTGAAAGACGGCGAGGTTATGTTGCTTGAGAACATTCGCTTCTATCCCGGTGAGACCAAGGGCGACGAAGCTCTGGCAGAGCAACTGTCAAAGCTGGGCGACTGCTACATCAACGACGCCTTCGGCGCCGCTCATCGCGAGCACTCGTCTACGGCTGTCATCGCCAAGTTCTTCCC
>DBXH01000001.1:5594-38339 GCA_002309335.1 Bacteroidales bacterium UBA1217
GTCCCTTCACCGCCATCATCGGTGGCAGCAAGGTCAGTAGCAAAATCGGCATCCTCGAAAACTTGCTCGACAAGGTCGACAATATGATCATCATCGGCGGTATGCGCTACACCTTCACCAANNGCCCTCGGCGGCAAGATTGGCAACAGTATCTGTGAGGACGACAAGCTCGACCTGGCTCGCGAACTGATGCGCCGTATGGACGAGAAGGGCGTGAAATACTATCTGCCCGTCGACAGCGTCATAGGTGACAAGTTCGGCAACGATGCCAACACGCAGATTGTCCCTTCGGGCGAGGTGCCAGACGGCTGGGAGAGTATGGACTGCGGCCCCGAGAGCTGCAAGGCTATCCGCGACATCATTATGGGCAGCAAGACCATCCTCTGGAACGGTCCTGCAGGTGTCTTCGAGCTTGAGACTTTTGCCAAGGGAACCAACCATATAGCTCAGAGCGTTGCCGACGCTTGCAAGCAGGGATGTTTCGCAGCTGTTGGTGGTGGTGACTCGGTGGCCGCTGTCAAGCAGATGCACCTGGCCGACCAGATGAGCTATGTCTCCACCGGTGGCGGTGCAATGCTCGAGTACCTCGAAGGCAAAGTCCTTCCGGGCATCAAAGCAATAAAGGAATAATGTCACATTTTTTGCCAATAACGCTCGACGAGGTCAAGCGGCTTGGCTGGGATATGGTCGATGTAGTCCTCGTCTCTGGCGATGCCTACGTCGACCATCCTGCTTTTGGTACTGCCGTCATTGGACGTACCCTTGAGGCGGCAGGCTATAAAGTGGCCATAATCCCGCAACCTAACTGGAGAGACGACCTGCGCGACTTCTGCAAGTTCGGTGCGCCGCGACTCTTCTTTGGCGTCACGGCGGGAGCTATGGATTCTATGGTAAACCACTATACCGCTGCACGCCGTCTGCGACACGACGATGCTTATACCCCCGGTGGACAGGCAGGTTTCCGCCCTGACCGGGCCACATACGTCTATAGCCGTATCCTAAAGCAACTCTATCCCGACACACCTGTAATAATTGCCGGCATCGAAGCAAGTATGCGTCGACTGGCGCATTACGACTATTGGGACGACAAGCTGTTTCCCAGTATTTTGGCCGATACACCTGCCGACCTCCTCAATTACGGAATGGGGGAGAGGACAACCCTCAAAATCGCCAAACTGCTCGACGAGGGTAAGGGTATCAAGGCATGCTACGAGTTGCCGCAAGTGGCGTATAGAACGGAGAACGGAGAATGGAGAGTGCGACACACCCCACCGCTTCGCGGCACCCCTCTCCAAGAGGGGAAGGGAACAGAAACCGGAGAACCCTTCATTGAACTTCACTCGTTTGAGGAGTGCCAGAAAAGTAAGCGTTGTGAGGCCGAGAACTATCATATAATAGAGCAGGAGAGCAACAAGACAGAGTGCGCCACGCTGGTGCAAAAGCACGGCGACCGCTATGTTGTTGTCAATCCCCCCGAGCCGCCTATGACAACCGATGAGATTGACGCCAGCTTCGACCTGCCATATATGCGCCTGCCACATCCAAAATACAAGAAACGCGGCCCGATACCGGCCTTCGAGATGATAAAGAACTCGGTGAACATACACCGCGGTTGCTTTGGAGGATGCTCGTTCTGCACCATCAGCGCCCATCAGGGCAAACAGATTGCAAGTCGCAGCGAACGTTCGATTATTGCGGAGGTGAAGAAAATGACAGAGGCGGAGGGTTTTAATGGTGTCATTACCGACTTGGGCGGTCCTTCGGCCAATATGTGGCGTATGAGTGGCAAAAATAAGGAGCTCTGCAAACGGTGCAGCCGCTACTCTTGCATCCAGCCTTCAATATGCCGCAACCTCGAGTGTGACCATCGTCCTTTGATGGAACTCTACCGCAAAGTGTCGGCGATGCCGGGTGTAAAACACGTATATATCGGTAGCGGCATACGTTGCGACCTTTTTGAAACAGCCAACTATGGTTGGCAATATTTCCGCGAGGTGGTGCTGCATCACGTAAGCGGACGATTGAAAGTGGCTCCTGAGCATACCTCATTGGCCGTTCTAAAACTTATGCGAAAACCCGGCTTCGACCTGTTTGTTGAGACTAAGCAGCGATTTGATGCCATCTGCAGGACGGCCGGCTTGCGCTACCAGCTGATACCATATTTCATTAGCTCGCATCCCGGCTGCCGTCTGAAAGATATGGCCGATCTAGCAGTACAGATGAAACAAATGGGTTACCGTCTTGAACAAATACAGGACTTTACTCCTACACCTATGACGCTATCGACCGAGATGTATTATACCGGCATCAACCCTGAGACTATGGAACCAGTCTATGTTGCGCGACATCCCAATGAGAAACGCGAGCAAAACCAGTTGTTTTTCTACTATAAGCGTGAATTGCAACCAGCCATCCGTCAGTCGCTCCGCAACGCCCATCTGGAAAAATATATTCGTCAATTGTTTAATTCATAACTCACAGTATTAATTCATCACCCCGATGTCTTTATCAATTTTTGCAACCCGCCTTGTTATCGCCCTCGTTTGCGGTATACTCATCGGCCTTGAACGCCAGCTCCGCCAGCGTAGTGCTGGATTGACAACCAATTCGTTGGTTGCTGTTGGAGCCTGTATCTTTATCCTAATTTCCGAAACGGTTATCGCCAATGCTGTTGCTTCGGGTGGACTTGTCAATAACGACAATCTACGCGTTCTGGCTCAGATTGTTACCGGTATTGGCTTCCTTGGCGCCGGTGTGATCCTGCGCGACGGGTTCACAATCCACGGACTCAATTCGGCAGCCACCTTGTGGTGCTCCGCCGCCGTCGGCTCGCTGTGCGGATATGGCTTTTGGCGCGAGGCTGTTATCGCTGTGGCTGTCATTCTGTTTATCAACTGGATACTCAAATTCATAGAGCATTATCTTGAGAACCATCAGAAAGACAATCCTATAGCAGACCCATACGAAAAGAAGGAAGGCAAGAAGCAGGACGAGAAGTGAAGATCTGCGGCTCGCTGCCCACTCTGGCATTTTAAGATAGTCTCAAGGAATATCTATGTTAAATAATGTTAAATTATTTATTTATTGCAGCAAAAACAGCGGTTTCTGTGACTATACTAATAAATAATGGGCAAAATGTCTTCTACATATAAGCATTCCACATCTAAAGCCAGTGCACTTCTCAAGTCGCTGACTGCTTTGCTTATTGCCGTTTTGTTACCATTATTTTCTGTATCTCAAACTGTTATTATGCCAACTACGGGCAGCGGCGACACAACGATGAGTTATGCCGAACTCTATGACGACGGCGGACCGTATGGCAACCATTCCCCAATATGCAATGCCAGTTATATATTCCATACGGTCAATTCGGTGGGTCGTTATCGTGTTGAAGTGCAGAGTAATTTGACGCATCCAGCAGGCAACGCCAGACTGAATGTCTACAATGGAAGTGTGAGTAATGTCAACCTTATGTGCTCGTGCCCAACCGGACAAGGAGGCGTATTCTACAGCACTGGTAGTACTGTCACGGTTAATTTTACGGCCGATGATGATATGCCCACGCAAGGATTCAAGATAATACTGTGTGAATTTGACAACGACGTTGCATCTCAACCTAATATGTCTTATACCGACAGCACCACGCTGAGGGTCAGGTGGAACGGAAGGTTCGCTTCCACGCAATGGAGGGTCGACTGGGCTATTGTATGCGAAAATGTCGATCTGGACACCTTTTTCGCCAATCCATCGAACTATACCTCCGATACTGTAAGCACCAGAGAACTATATATTTATAATATACCTGTCGGATGCTGGGTGGTATACAGGATTTATGCCGACCCTGTGACGGAATGCTCCCCGACCGTCAGCGGCAACGGGCCTGTATATCAGGCTCCGTTTGTGTGCCCCTGCTTCGGTCCTGCGAATATCAGCATTGTTGAGCTGGAAGACTCGTTGGTGGTGAGCTGGACTTCCGACACGGTGCCTGAGAGTTGGCATCTGTGGACCCTCTACGGCGAAGTCGACACTATGTTGGCAGGCACGGTGAACTCGATAACCATACCATACGATTACCCGTGCAGCGGCAGTGGGCTGCATATTGTCAACAACTGCAACTACGGCTGTAACGTACAATATTTGGCATTGCCCTCGGGCGGATGCCAGCAAACGGTGGGGGGCATACAAATCGGCGCTGTAACAGCGACATCCATAGAGGTTCTGTGGAACAATGTCGAGGATTCTGCTTCACGTTATATGCTGTCGATGAGCCCGATAAGCTATAGCGGTTGGATGTTTGAAGACACGCTGGCTTATGGCGACACTTCCTATCTGTTCAATGGCCTTGCGCCGTTGACGCAATATGACTTTCAGGTGAGAGTGATTTGTTCCGACGGCAGGCTGGGATGCTATCCCGTTTCAAGAGTCTATACTACGCTGATGGATAACTGCATAGACTATTCCGACCCCTATAACAGTCCGCAGGTTAAATATACATTCGGCAGCTATGCCAATCCGACCCAGTATATAGGTCGCAGCATTGGTCGCCACACCGTGATGACTATCACTACACAACGCGACTTCAATACAGGCGGGAACCTCCTTTGTGTCCCGCCAGGCGAGCAGGCATCGTTCAAGCTGGGTGACGACAATGTGGGTGCTACCGGCGAAACGGTGACATACAACTACTTTGTCGACAGTGTCGACAAGGATATGCTGGTGCTGAAGTATGCCGTCGTGATGCAGAACCCCAACCATACGTCTCAAAACCAGCCGCGCTTCACAATGGAGATACTGGACGAAAACGGTGTGCTGATAGACTCGACCTGCTGCTATGCCGACTTCGTGGCAGGCAACAGTCTGGGCTGGAACACAGTGTCGGGCACCAACGTCATCTGGAAAGACTGGACCACCGTGGGCATCGACATCGCACGCTATCACGGCCAGATGATTAAGATTCGTTTCACTACCAAAGACTGCGCCGACGGCGGCCATTTCGGATATGCCTACTTTACTGTTCATTGCGACAGCAAGCGCATAGCCCTTGTCAACCTCTGCGAGTCGCTCGACTCGGTGCGGCTTAGGGCACCGGCTGGGTTTGAATACCGCTGGATGCGCGGCGACGACACCACGGTCATTTCCACCCAAAACGAGATCACGGTTCCTGCCGACAGCAGCGTCTATCGTTGCTATGCCACTTTCATAGGCAAGCCTGAATGCAACTTTGTGGTCACCTCGCGGGCTGTGCTGCCCTATCCCAAGGCAGCCTTCAATTACAGCGTGGACACCTGCGCACAAAGGATTTACCTCTACAATCGCAGCTATGTGGACATCGATTCCGTCTATCTACCTTACGTGCGGCAGACCGTCGTCGATCCCGTATGGATTGTGAACAGCGACACACTTCGGGGCGACACAGTAAGTGTCGATGCTTCTGCGCCGGTGCCATACAATATCACCCTGTTCTGTTCGCTTAGCCAGTCCATCTGCACCGACAGCACCTCCTTGCAGCTTGCCCCCGCCATCAGCCATAGCCTGCGTATTATTGGCGATACAACAGCCTGCTCGGGCGACACCGTGCGTCTCTCGCTGGCAGTCGCACCGTTCGACGAAATCTCATTCCATTGGAACAACAACTCTACCGATACCCTTTGCAGCTTCATCGCCAACGCAGACACCACCCTCTTTGTCGTCTCAACCTATAAGTTCTGCACCGACACAATCTATCATAACATATGGACATTCAACAAAAACAACGACACTGTAGCGCTGGTCACCTGCTTGACGCCGATCGACACTCTCGGCTTCAATGTCGACAGCTCAGGCATCTATACACATTACTACACCAATCGCTTTGGCTGCGATTCGCTTATTAGCCTCAGCCTCCTTATCCACCCCTCATACTACGACACCGTCAGCACCGTCACCTGCAACGAGCCCTTCATCAACAGCGAATTCAGCGAAGATTCAACCGGCACCTACACCCATATCTACTCCACAGTGAACGGATGCGACAGCATATACCACCTTCAGTTTTACAGGCACCCGTTGTTCGCCGACACTACCGATGCCGAAATACTCTATGGCGACACCTACACCTTCCACAACACCACCTACGATGCCACTGGCCAATACCAAAGCGTCTATATCGACCGCTATGGATGCGACAGCACCTATGCACTCAATCTCAACGTCATACACCTCTGGTTCCCCAACGCCGTAACACCCAATGGTGACGGTTACAGCGACATACTCGAAATCGTGGGACTCCTCGGCTCCACCATCTTCGACACACCCAAAATCTCGGTCTACGACCGCTGGGGACGCCTCATTTACCATTGTGAAAACATAAAGACCCTTTCCGACTTCTGGGACCCGAACAAGACCGACAGTCCCGACGGCACCTACTTCTACCGCTTCACCGTGAGCACCTCCAACCATCAAATACAGCACAACAGCCCCGTCGAAGTCGTAAGAACACATTAGGAAGCGGAAAGCGGAAAGCGGAGAACGGAGAACCCTTTTAACCCTTTAACCCTTTAACCCTTTAAACCTTTTAAACCCTTTAAACCTTTTAAACCCTTTAAACCTTTTAAACCTTTAACCCCCCTTCAACCCAATGCCCGAATACATCGTCACAGGCCGTTCCAACGGCACCACCCGCCTCGGTTCGCCCTATTGCAACCTCAAAGTCAAAAACCTCGACGAGGAATTTTCCGTCGCTGTCTGGGATATCGCTCCCGACGAACCGCCCGCTGTCGGACAGCTTGTCAGTTTCATCACAATCCAGAACAACGATGGCAAACGCTCGGCACGCAAAGGCGACATCCTGCCTGGAGCAATACCTGATGCGTCGCATCCGCTATACCGTCTTTTGCCGCGTCCCATAGAGCGTTCCGTGTGGGATGCCACCATAGCAAACCTTTGTCAGATGTGTGGCGATTCGCCTTACAACGCGATTATTCGCGAGGTGGCCGACAAACTCTATCAACCCTATTCGCAGTATCCTGCAGCAAGCAGCATCCACCACGCATTCCGCGGAGGACTCCTCAACCACACCCACCAGATGCTCCATATGCTCGAAGGCATAGTGCCTTGTATGCCCTATCCTGTGCGCGTCGACCATTGCACGCTGGCAATACTATTCCACGACTACGGCAAGATTCAGACCTACAACCGCGACGGCGATGTGCAACCGGTTGACTCATTATTCGGTCATATCTACATCTCGGCGGTGGCTCTCCAGCGGGAACTGGAACGCCGCGAGGTGCCTCAGGACGAGATGCAGCGCATCATACATATCATACTCGCCCATCACGGCCAGAAGGAATGGGGTTCACCCGTCCTCCCTTGCTCTCAGGAGGCCGTCCTGGTGCATTTTCTCGACAACCTTTCTGCCAAGAGCGACACCATTGAGGGCAGCAACGATATGGAATACGTTGGAGCGCTGGGCACAAGGGTGGTGAAGAATAATTAGAAAACAGGGTATACGCATTATGCGTAAACCCAGAAGTGACCTAGAAGCACCCCAGAAGCGCCCTTTAGGTATGCTTGTGTTGGTCGGAGGGCAAAATGTTATTATTTTTTTAGTCTTTTGTTTTGCCATATTTGCAAAAATGTGTATTTTTGCAAATTATTTTATGTATATTGTTTCAAAATATAATAATATGAAAAAGTCATTATTCTTTTTGGTGCTGATGGCTGCGATGACGACGGCTATAGCACAGAACCACAGCCCGTTTGAGGCAGCGATCAACAATGAGGATGAGGTGATTCATCTCGAACAATGGCAACGAAATGCCGCAAAGCCAGGAGAGTTGCTGGTGAAGTTTCACGACTACAGCGACATCAAGTTGGCGTTTGATGCCAAAGGAAAGGCTTTAAATCGATTTGTATCGCAAACCAAGGCGCTGGGCATCAACGCTGTACTTGAGAGTTTCGCTATCGATACCATCGAGCAGCTGATTCCCAATTTCAAGATGCCGGCAAAGGCGCGCGTGAGCAAGAGCTACGGTGGTGATGATGTTGTGGAGCGCGACCTTGGACAATGGCACCTTATAAAACTGAGAACTGAGAACGGAGAACTGAAAACGGGGAACGTGGAACGGAAGTCGGAATACGAGCTGATGGAGGCGTTGAAGGAACTTGCGGAGGTGGAGAGCGTTGAGCCTAATTATCTGTGTTTTGCCTTGGGAACGGAGAACGGAAAACTGAGAACAGAGAGCGTCGCTGACGCCACTTATACTAGTATGGCTAGTGGAGCTAGTGTTGCTGGTAAGAGCGGAGGGATTGCATTCAACGATCCTTTGTATGGTCAGCAATGGGGCATTCACGCTTGCGGTATAGACAGCCTTCTAACTGCTCCCAAGCGCGACACCACTTGGCGCCCGATTATCGCCATTATCGATACCGGAGTTGATATTGACCATAGCGACCTCGAGGATAATATATGGACAAATACCGCCGAACAGAACGGAGCAGCCAACCAGGACGACGACAACAACGGATTTGCCGACGATGTCCACGGTTGGGACTTCGTGAACCAAACAGCCAATATGCATGACTTCAACAGCCACGGTACCCATTGCGCAGGTATTGCCGGAGCTGTTACAAACAACGGCATCGGTATTGCAGGTGCCTGCCCCGATGCGCAGATAATGCCTGTCGCTGTTATGCAGAGCGACGGCGTGGGTGCTATTTCGACGATAATTCAAGGAATCAACTATGCTGCCCAAAACGGTGCCGATGTTATCAGTATGAGTATTGGCACCTACGCCTATTCTGTTGCTTTGGAACAGGCACTTGCTGTTGCTTATCAGACAGCTGTAATTGTGGCTGCTGCCGGTAATGATGCTTTGCATATAGATCCGCGTTGCTGTGGAGATCCAGCGCATATGCAAATGGATGGTCCGATGTACCCAGGCGCATTCACCTTTGTTCTTGGCGTTCAGGCAACAAGTAATGGAGGTGGATTGGCCAGTTTTTCCAATATTGACTGCGATGGTCCTTCTTACTCGCAGTATGGAGAAGAACAATTATACAACTATGAACTCTCAGCCCCTGGTGTGGGCATAATGAGTACCGTTCCCAACGGCGGCTACCGCAGCTATAACGGAACCTCGATGGCTTGCCCGTTAGTTGCTGGTGGTGTTGCTTCGCTGTTGCAACGTCGCGAATACCTGACTAAGGAAATACTTTTCGGCGACCTGATCAACTACTCGCACGAGTTTTCTCCCGTAGACTTTTGGACGGTCTACAATGCCGACAGTATTGCTCCCGCTATGTTTGAATGCGTTGCAATTGAGGTTAACGATACCGCATACGGCGACAGCAGTATGTATGCCGACGCTGGCGAACGAGTGCAGCTTTATCCCACTATCCGTACCGTTTGGGGACCTGCTGACAGCGTTGTCGTTTGGCTTGAATTCCAAGAGTTTGAAGATACCAGTACTGTCCAAATTCTTCAAAACAATGTGTTGCTTGGCCATCCAATATCATCCTACGCTAAAGCCAGGTCAATTAACCCAATTGATATTCAAATAGCCAACAATGTAGTCGATGGTCGTCATATTCGCCTTACAATGTGTGCAACAGCACCAAATGCTCTTGACACTTTAAGGCATAAATTCACATTGGCGGTCACAAACGGCGTTAAATTGCACGGAATGTTGACCCACAACGATACATTATGGCCAGGTGTACAATATATTGTTACAGACAATTTTGCTATTGTCGAAGGAGTTGAACTTGTAATCAAGCCAGGTGTTGTACTTAAGATAAAAGATGGAGTAAGAATTTCAAACGCTGGTAAAATATATGCGGTTGGTACACCAGATAGTTTGATTACCTTTACAAAGACAGATTTGGGAAGTGGATGGTCTTCTATCACGTTGAATATTAATGATACTATTAGTTATTCTATAATAGAATACTTTACTACTATAATGGCTATCGAGCCATCATATATGAGGATGTCTAGATATTTTGTCTATAAAGCACCAGTTGTTACTCATTCTGTTTTTAAAAATCAAGTAGCATGGACTGACGTGATTGATCATCGGGTCGATATTCGGTATTCAAATCTTATTAATAATCCTCAAACGAGTTATGTATTTTGGAGAAGAATATGTAATTTTGGATATGAACACAAGACAGAATCTTTAATATATGTTTTAAATGATACAATTTTTAATCCAAGATACAACAACATTATCAATAATAGTAGTGTAGGTAGTATAGTACTTTTAATTGAATTTTGTTTTCAGTCAGATTTGGATGCACACCCTTGGGGGCTAAACGTTTTTAACAATTATAGCAAAAACCGTCAAGCATATTTTGATTTATTAACATCGGAAAATTCTCCTTGGTCAATGGCTCCAAAAGGCTTGTATTTAGGCACTGCAAAAGAATCTATCGCCAAACAGCATATTTGGGACTTTGACTATCCGAATAGTGGTACATTCGGTCATATCAACCTTCAGTATATGAGGCAGACTCCCAATGCAGAGGCTCACGGTATTGTTTGGAAGGTTGAGGTGAATGGCTATGATGCACAAGACGAGTTCGACAGCATTATTCCGTTGGGTGTAGGTACTCACGAATTCAAGGTTTTCTTCAACCGCGCAATGGATACCAGTATTACGCCGATGGTTGCTATGGGTGTGCGTCCGCCTTATACGCAAACCGCTATCAGCGAGAATGCCTCGTGGAGTGCCGACTCGACAATCTATACCGCCCATCTGACCCTTACCGGACGAATGCCTATCGACGGCTTGAATCGCATCTATGTGGCGCAGGCTCAGGACAACGAGCATTTCGAAATCCCCTACGAGAACCAACGCTTCAACGTCTATGTCTCCTCGTCGGGCTCTATGAGCGCCGGTTTCCAGGCAACGGCAGGCATCGGCAAGGTCGACCTCGAATGGAACGACCAAGAGGTGAACTACGAGGACTTCCTCGGCTTCAACCTTTATCGCTTCCAATACGACAGCCTGTTGACCAACCGCCACTATGTGAGCGGCGTGGGTTATGTCTATGATACCGTGTGGGGCCCCACCGACACCATCCGCATCAACCAAACTTTACTTCAGGACACAGTCTATACCGATTATGATGTGGTGCCGGGCGAAAGATACTACTATTTCTACAAGATATTGAGTACCTCGCTGACCGAGAACAGCCCTTCGAAGACCGTGAGTTGTGTGCCCAACAGCAGCATACGCGGCGACGCCAACGGCAGCTACAATGTTGATATCGCTGACGTTATCACCACTATCAACTATGTTACCGGTCAGAACCCGCAGCCGTTCCTCTTCGATGCCGCCGACGTAAATGGTGACGGCACAATCAATGTGCTCGACATCGTGGGCATTATCAACATCATCCTTTATGGAGACCAGAACGAAAAGGCCGATTATGAGCAGCAAACGGCTGTCTATACCGTCGAGAACGACACACTCTATATCAACACTCCCGTAGCCCTCGGTGGCCTTCAGTTTGCGTTGGCCAACTGTAGCTACGACGACATCGAGCTGCTTGAGGCTATGCGTGGATTCGAGATTGTCCATTGCACAGGAGCCGACGGAAGTCTTACGCTGTTGGCTTACAGTATGAGCGGCAAGACTGTTCCTGCAGGCAAAACAGCCCTGTTGCGTTTGGGTGGTAAAGAACTGAGCAACATTGTCCTCAGCGATGTTGATGGACACAACGTTATCGCCATCAAAGGCGGAGATGTTGGAATCGTTGACGCGGAGACCCTTCCTGCACAGATAATGAAGGCGTTTCCCAACCCATTCAGCAGCGAAGTGCGGCTCGATATCACCACAGGTTTCGACAGCAAAGAGTTGAAGCTGGCTTTTTATGATATCACCGGTCATCAGGTGCACATAGCCACGATTGAAGCACCTACGGCGGGTCACTACGGCTACACCTGGAACGCCGCGGGTATGCCAAAAGGCGTTTATTTCGCCACACTTTATGTGGGCGATGCTGCAGCGCATACTGTTAAACTTGTGGTGAAATAAATAGGAGTTAGGGATTATGAAACGAGTATTGATTTTAATTGGCTTTGTCTTTATAGGACTTCATTTGGGAGCGCAAAACAGCCTCTCGCTGAGTACGGTGTCAGGTCATCCGGGCGATACGGTTACAATAACCTTGTTGATGACCAATAGCGATGCCGTAACCGCTATGCAGACTTTTGTCCCGCTTGGAAGCCAGCTTACATATTTGCAAGGAAGTGCGACGCTCACAGCGCGCAGTAACGGTCACCAGATGACCGCCACCGTGTTGCGCGACACGTTGCGCATCTATAGCTATTCGCTGGGTCTCAATGCCTTTGCGGGCAACAGCGGAGCCTTGCTGACTTTCCAATTGGTGCTGGGTAACGAGCCAGGAAACTATAGTTTGCCGCTCTGTTCGTCGTACCTTTCGTCGGCATCGGGAGCGTCGTTGGCGGTACAAACCACCGCAGGCGGCATTACGATTCTTGCTCCGAAAATCAGCCTCTCGCCAGCCAGCATAGACTTTGGCCATTGCCCAATACGTAGCAGCTATACACGTAGCGTCACCATCCGCAACGTCGGCAACGAGCCGTTGGCGATAAGCAACATTACTTTTGACGAAAACACTTTGAGTTCTACAACGTCAAATATCACTATTGCCGCCGGTGGGCAGCAGTCGGTAACGATAAGCTATCTGCCTGTAACAGCAGGTACTGTAATGCTTCACGGATTGTTCCACAGCAACGCAAAAGTGGGAGACAGCGTCCTTGCTGTCGCCGCCGACCCCTATTCGGTAAATGAGTTACGGCCACTCACCGTAAGTGGCTATACCGACAGCGTTATCACCATCCAGCTGAGGATGAATAATATGGACAGCATTGTGGCGTTGCAGACAGCAATAAAATTACCGGAGGCTTTGACTTACATTCCCGGTAGTTTCGCTGTCGACGGTAACCGCAGTCAGGGGCATATTGCCTCGACTGGAATGTTGGGCGATACATTGACAATGCTTGTTACCAGCATTGACAACCGTCCTTTAAGAGGTGGCGATGGCGTGGTGGCATCATTCCAGGTTCGTCTGCATGGATATGGATACTACACCTTGCGGCTATTGCAGACAGTATTGGCTGACAGCGCCGAACGCAATGTACTTTCATCGGTATATACCGGCAGCGTCAATATTTACAGTCCCACGCTTAACTGCAACAGTTCGCTTGATATGGGCAGCAGTCCTGTTACAGAAATTGCCGAAGCCGCCTTTTTGGTTCGCAATACCGGTAACGCCCCACTAGTCATAGAGCGGGTACAGTTTATAAGCATATTAGGCCGTAGCGATGCGTCGCAGTATTTCTCGGTGGCAGAAACATTCCCGATGACGATATCCAACAACCAGAATGCAACAATTCATGTCCGCTATTCAGGAACCGATGCCGGCTCGTGTACAGCAACGATGCAGATTTATAACAACGACCCGCGTCGCACCTTGCAACAGGTCAACGTAAGCTGCAACCGATATGAACCCAACGCCCTCTATATGAGTACAGACCCAACCAATACCGTCGACAGCACCATCGTGAGCGTCCAGCTAGACAACTATTCTGCAATTACCGCTGTTCAGATGGATGTCGAGTACCCACATCACTACGCTTCGCTCAATAGCGGCGATCTGCACCTCACCGACCGCAGCAACGGTCATATTGTTACCGCCGCTCGCCAGAACGACTCGACGCTTCGTGTACTGCTCCTCTCGCTTCAGAACAGCCCTTTCGTAGGCAACAACGGCTCGCTGCTCGATATGCAGCTCCATCTGCTCGACACAACGAATCTGGCTGCTTTCCCAATCAGTCTTCACAATGTGATGGTTGCCAATGCCAGCGGCACCAATATGCTTACCTCGCTCGACAGCATTTCCTATATCGCTACACGCATCTTGTGGGACACGCTTTATGTCCACGACACAACGGTAGTTGTTGAAATTGAGCAGGTACACGACACCACCACCATAACCCTTTGGGACACTGCCTATGTCGACGTTTTCATCCACGACACTACAACGCTTATCCAGTACGATACTACCATTCTGACCCAATACATCCACGACACCACTACCGTAACGTTTTTGGATACAGCCTACGTTGACGTATTTATCCACGACACGACGACACTCATCCAGCACGATACCACCATTTTGACGGAGTTCGTCCACGACACCACATTTGTGACACTCTTCGATACAACGTATATTGATGTCTTTATCCACGACACAACCTTTATTAACAACTATATCCACGACACTACAACCATTGTCCAATACATACATGATACCACAACCATTGTCCAATACGTATACGATACAACCTTTATCGACCGTTTTATCTACGATACCATTTATATTCACGACACCATCGTAGTAGGCATTAACAATGTTGAATACATTGATGCAAAAGTATATGTAAGTAGGGGACAGATAGTGGTAGAAGGTGCCTACAACGAGGATGTAACACTCTTTGACATTAACGGTCGCGTTATTGAACGGAGAACGAGGAACGACCGTTGCAACCAGATGGGAGCAACGGAGTTAAAAGAATGGAGAACAGTAGGTGGTGAATGCATATCATTTAACGTCCCCGCCTCAGGTGCCTACATCATCAAAATCGGCAACCATCAAGCAAGGAAAGTAGTTGTAATAAAGTAACACCCTTTATCTTTTTCTGTAATTTCCTTTAACTCATATACTTCTCTTAAAACCTTTTCAACCTTTTAATCCTTTAAAACCAAATCATAAAATGAACGTCTACGTTGTACAACACAACATCATCACCAACAATCCAGAGGAAAACCTCAACTGGATTATGTCCGAACTTGACACACAGGAGTCCAAAGACGCCCTGCTCACCGTTTTTCCCGCCTGTACTCTCTGCGGCTACCCTTTATTCGGCTCAGCAGCCTACGCCGACATCCAAAAGCGCGCTCAGGCTTCACTCCAGCAACTTATCCAGATCTCCGAACACAGGGCTTTCCTCGTTGGACTTCCACTTCAGATACAGGACCGCGGCTTGTGTAATGCCATAGTCTTTGTCCAAAACTGCGCTGTGCGGGCCATCATCACCAAGAAATACCTGGCTCCCGACGAACAACGCTACTTTGTTCGTGGCGAAGGCGTGCAAATGATCAACTTCCAAGGCCAGCAGATAGCCATTGGCTTCTATGAAGACCTCAAGGAACTTACACGCAGTCACTCTGACCAGCCCGATATCGTAGT
The DNA here is from genome assembly GCA_002309335.1 of Bacteroidales bacterium UBA1217. GTDB lineage: Bacteria > Bacteroidota > Bacteroidia > Bacteroidales > P3 > Colimorpha. The sequence goes on from DBXH01000001.1 coordinate 20,856, forward strand.
TTGCTGCGGATGCAACATCTTCGACTACAACAAACCATACAGCATTCGCTACCGTATGCACAAAATCGTCGAAAGCCTCAACGCCGCACTCGTTTTTGTTAATCGTATAGGCGGTGAAGGTCCATTCCTCTATGCTGGCGGCTCGATGGCTATGAATGCGGCAGGCTCGCTTCTCTCACAGTTCCCATACTTTGAGGAATCCAGTCAGTCGGTCGACTTGCAGTTGCTCTCGCCCTGCGAAGATGAGAAACCCGAACCTGTTGAACTTGTATATAAGGCACTGGTTATGGGATTACGCGAATATTTTGCCAAGAACCGACTCCGCAAGGCAGTGGTCGGCTTGAGTGGCGGAATTGATTCAGCCCTTGTTTGCACACTTGCTGTCCACGCATTGGGTGCTGAGAATGTGCACGGAATCTTGATGCCGTCTCAGTATTCGACTGACCATTCGGTGAAGGATGCCGAGGATTTGGCACACAACCTCGGCATTGCCTACGATATCGTCCCCATCAAGGGCTGTTTCGATGCTCTGCGTGCGACTATGAAACCAGTTTTCGGTGAGCGTGCCGAAGATGTGACCGAGGAAAATATGCAAGCCCGCATTAGGGGTACTATTTTGATGTCCTACTCCAATAAGTTTGGAGCTCTCACACTCAACACCACCAACAAGAGCGAAGCTGCTATGGGCTACGGAACACTCTATGGCGATAGCTGTGGAGCACTCTCCGTTATTGGCGACCTTTACAAAACCGAGGTCTATCAACTATCTGAGTATATCAACCGCGACGGCGAGGTGATTCCATGGAATTCCATCCACAAAGCCCCTTCTGCCGAATTACGCCCTGGACAGAAGGATAGTGACTCGCTGCCAGACTATGCACTCCTCGATACGATCCTTAACCTTCACATCGAAGAGCAACTCTCTGCCGACCAGATTGTCGACGAGGGTTATGATCCTGACCTAGTCAACGAAGTGTTGCGCAAAGTCCGCATCAACGAGTGGAAACGACTACAATTCGCACCACAGCTTAAAGTATCGCCAATGACTTTCGGCCTCGACCGCAGAGTTCCTATCAGCTAACTTGGAAAACTGATACATTCCTCAGTCTTATTGTTCTCTTTTCTCTATTCCAAAGCTGAATTTCCGCTCCAGGCTGCCGCGCACTCTGTAGAGTATAAAAAAATATAAAACCGTGACCGCTATAGGTATAATGGCGGCAAGTAGTTCACTATGGGTGATAATGGAGATCAGTATCACACTGCCGATAATGATTATGGCAGGTAGCAAGTAGGCTAGCAGCACGGCAAGTAGTCCGAGCGACTCGTTCACGCTGACTATTACGCTGTCGCCTACGCTGTATTTCTCCCAATCGCTCGTCTTGACTTCCACCACCTTGTCGGCCTTGTCAACAAAGGCGCACTTTTCGTGCCCTTTGCAACTGCTACAGGCGGAGAGAACGTGCATCAGCACGGTGATTTTGCCTTTTTCTACTTTGGTGACTTCGCCTGGATGTGTTGCTATTTGTGACATATTGATTGCGGTTGCTTGTTGTTTTATGTATATTATTTACCTCTACACCCGTCTATACTCTCTTTCCTAAAAAAAAACCTCAATTCTCGAGGGCGAATTTGAAATTCTTTGGGAAAGATTTGCAATTTTTCACACATTTGCCGTCGGTGTTGATTTTTGAAACAACACCCTTGTATACTACCTCAGCGCGACCCCACTCGAAATAGGAAGCATCACTAAAAATAAATGGACTCACCTCCCTGCCGCTCTTGTCTATATAACCCCAAAGCCCGTTCTTCATTACGGGTATCAAACCCTCGGTGCAGTAATGCGCTGATTCATATATGAGCGGAATAGCTATCTCACCCTTCGTGTTGACAAAACCGTAAAGACCGTCTTTCTCAATCAGGGCCAATCCCTCGGAAAAGTAATACTGGTTGGCGCGGTAACCGCGGTTGTCATACTCAATTGGAAGAATGCTTTTTCCTCTGTCATTTATAATTCCGTATTTGCCGCCGCGTTCTACCATAGCAAAGCCGTCCTCGAAAGCGGACGCAAGGTCATAAAATCCAAACCGTTCTTCTCCATTCAGGTCCAAATAGGTTTGCTTGCCCTCTCGTTCTACAACGTAGAATCCCTCGCTGTAGCGGAGCACTTTCTCGTAGATGAAAGGTGTCAACCGTCGGAAATGATTGTCAAAGAGGGCGGCTTTCTCTTCGATAGCATCGACAGCGAAAAAATGACCGTCACGCATTGGGGTGACTTCCAGATATTTGAACGTGAACACTTCCTTGCCTGTGCGGTCGATAAGTCCGAAACGGTCGTATTTCTTGACCACAGCATACCCTTCGCTAAATGTGAACGCGTATTCAAACTCGGGCGGTATTACAAGCCGATTCTCTTTGTCTATAAAACCATAACCTACCGTATTGCTGTCGATGTCGATGATCACAGTTGCTAGACCTTCGCTGAATGTCGATGTGGTGCGATATTGGGGCTTGATAGCCACCTCGCCAGTGGTGTCGTAAAAGCCATATAGTCCATTCTCTCTAAAACGGATCAGTCCGTCGGTCGGATAGTTGACCTCCTCGTATTGTACAGGAACGATAACTCTGCCACTACGGTCTATCAGTCCGCTTACACCATAGTCGTAAAACACTAAGCAGTACTCGCCGTGAAACTTGTCGACGAATTTGTACTTAGGCTCTACGATTACGGTTCCGTCTTCTAGCTTGAAACCGAACAATCCATCGCGCTCAATTGTTTGTATGCCGTTAACGAAATACAACTCGCAGCCACACGATTCGTCATCGACTACCACCACTTTGTCGCCCTTGCTCTCCTGGGCCTTTGCGCCAGAGAAGGCGACTATCATTACTATGCTGGCGCATAATATTGTTTTTATACTCCTTTTCATCGCTTTTCTATATTCTTTCCGCTCCGCTGGCAATCCAACCTGTCTTCCCGTCGGCAATAGTTATCTGCCACCACTCGTCTTGGGTGTCATCGATAGTGATTTCGGTGCCTTCGTGGAGTATGAACTTGTCCACGCTCTTGGCGTCGGGAGAACTTTTTACGACTGTCATCGGTGCTGTTATTACTGCCTCTGATCTATTAGTCACATTTTTTAACGAAATTGCTGCATTGACTGCCGAAAAAAAAGTTAGTATTAGTAGCAAAGTGCTGACTATGAACATCGTTTTACGCAGTTGGTAGTTGTGCGCAATGAAGAAAAAACTAAGCGCACCGCTCAGCAGAAAAACTATTATCAACACCGCGACTCGCCATCCCTTGGGTGTCATTATGCTCACTACGGCTCGAGTCCATTGTTTGAGCAACGGCTGTGGAAGTTGCTCGATATTGTCGCTACATTTGCTCCGTGCCAAAGAAAGGTTATCTTTTATCAGCTTGTTGTTTGGTGCAAGTCGCAGCGCACGCCGGTAGTTGAGAATGCTTTGTCCTATTTCATCAAGACGGTAGTAGGTGTTACCGAGGTTGTAGTATAGTTCCCAGCTAGAATATCCGTCGGCTAGTATCTGGTTAAATATCTCTGCGGCTTGTTGGTAGTTGCCTTCTTCGTAAGCTTTGTTGCCATCGCCAAAGGATGACTCTTTCAAGCCTATCGTAGATACGGCTCCTGCGTTCGACGTAAAGAATGTCGCTAGGATAAATATTGTTGTTTTCAGTAGGTTATGCATTGGCTTGTTGTTATCTTTGGGTTTTCATTTTTATAGCTGCAATCTGCATTATTGTTTTCATCGTCTCGTCGTAGATCGAGTGCTTTTTGGTGCTGCTGTCGCCAGGAGCGAAACGGGCAAAGTCGACATCGGCAAGTGTTTGAAGTATACGCTGCTGCAAAGTCGCGTCAACATTCTTCTCGGCAAGATGCTGCTGTATCGTCTCGGACGACAAAAGCGACTGTTGGATATTGAATTTGTCGGCGATACCACCCCACAGGGCTTTATAGATTTCTTCATAAAACTGCTCGTCGTTGCCGTTGTTCAGGTGACGCTCGGCATTACGGAGCCGTTTCTTGGCGAGTTTCATAGCGCGTTGCAATTTCAGCGAGGTCTCGTCGCTCTCTATCGTTTGCTGGCGGCGTACAAGCAGGATGACGATGCCAGCGGCTACTATCGGCAGAATGAGTATTATCCAGAACGATGCCGGCGTGTGACTGTTGTTGTATGTGGTGTCAAGATGGGCTTTCTTGCAGATGTGATGTATGTCGCTGTTGAGCTCCTTGACATCGCTTCGAGAGGAGGATGAATGCAATGGCTTCGAGACTTTGATATGCAGGCTGTTGCACTTTTTTGTAACATACTGACCCGATGCTGGGTTGAAATATACGTAGTCGAATGCTGGCATATCGTATTCGCCTTTTGTTTGAGGTGTGATGATCCATTCGAAAGTGCGACTGCCGCTCAAGCCGTTGTCGGTCTTGTTGATGTTGTCAATAATTCTCGGCTCGTAGACCTCCATTCCTTTCGGAAAGTCGATGTGCGGCACTTCAAGCAGGCTCAGATTACCCCGTCCGCTGATAGTTACACTATAGGTGAACGCTTCGTTGGCGTGAAGTTGGTTGAGGTCACTCTTGGCTTTTATCTCAAACTGTCCTACTCCTCCCGCGAAATTCTCGGGTGCTTCGGGCAATGGCTTAACATTGACGTTGATGGAGTTGCTGGTAAGCGATTTGACGACGGCTTCGTTGCGTGTTGGGGTGAAGAAGGGATCGTCGATAAAGAAGTCGAATATGGTGCCTGTACGCTGACGTTGCATCTGAGTTTGGATGATGGCGACAACATCGGTTTTTAGAGGTGCGATGCTGAGTTTTCCTGTCTCCTGTGGATAAAGCGCTCCTCGGCGGATTTCAGCCACTTGGTATTGGCGGCCGTTGTAAGTCTCGGTGTATTGGCGCACCTGAGTCATATTCTCACTCAAGTCCTCGCTCCAGAAGCCTTTGTTGCGCGGCAGTTTCTCTATCTGGTATTGTGTCAGCGGCACTTGGGTGTAGATCTTATAGACAATAATGGCTTCCTCGCCTTGGTAGAGGTTCGATTTGTTGATGGATGCACGTGCGAAGAGGGTGTTGTTGTCGATGGTCTTTGCCGGCTGAGGTTGCGCTTGCTGCTGCTGGCTTGGACGCGAGGGTTGTCCCCATCCCCAACCGCCTTGCTGTTGCTGCCGGTTGCTGTTAGGGTCGGCTTTCTCGACTTTGATGGTGAAAGGTTTGCTGGTCACCGTTTTGCCACCTACCGTGCATGAAGCGGCTCCCACATTGGCTGTGCCTTCGTTATCGGCGTGCACCAGAATGGTGAAAGTGTAGCTCTCCGAACGGCTTACATTACCGTTGATTATCTGTGTAGAGCTGCTGTAACCTGTGCTAGGACCTCCAACGTGAGTAAGGTTTTTCAATGACGGCATTTTAAAATTGTCGGCTCTGCCGTTCACATCGAATGTTATCTGGAATGTCTGTCCTGCAGCCACCGTCTGTCGGCAGCGGACATTCATCACAGCATTCTGCGCCACCGCCCAAATCGGCAGTAGCATAACACACAAAAATCCTATTTTAAATATCTTATTCATAAATATTTAATCCCTAATTGCTTACCAATCCTTTTCGATTCTGTTCGGATTTCCTTGTTGTCTTTCTTTGTTGGCCTCTTTCATTCTTACAGCTTTCATCGTCTGCTGCTCGTTGTTTTTCATTGCATTGAGCATTTGTTCTGCTTCGCGTCGCCGTTGTTCTTGCTGCTTGTTGTCCTGTTTGTTTTGGTTTCCGCTTTGCTGTTGCTTCTGTTGATTTTGTTGTTGGTTATGTTGATCTTGGTTTTGTTGCTGTTGTTGATTTTTTTTCTGTTGGTTTTGTTCTTGCTGGTTTTGTCCACCTCCACCTCCGCCACCTTGCTGCTCGGGGCGCAAAAGTTGTTTTGCGAGCGACAGATTGTACTGTGCGTCAGTATTCTTGCAGTTCAACCTCAATGCGGCCTTATATTCATCTATAGCTTTGTGCAGGCTTTGGGCGTCATATCCTCCTGTATCGCGTGTTGCAAGGGCTTTTCTAAGGTGAATGTTGCCAGCGTTGTAGTGTGCTTTTGCGCGCTGCTCAGCAGTGGCACTGCTGTTCCTGCATACTTTGTCGTAGTATGTAATAGAAGTGTCGTTCTGATGTAACTTACTGTGTGCCAAAGCTCGGTTGAATTGGGCTTTTGCATAATTGCTGTCTGCTTTCATTGCGTTGCGGTAGTCGTTAACAGCTTTGCTATAATGCTCTTTTTTCAGTTCTTTGTTGCCTTTTCTGGTGGCAACGCGGCGTCCTTTGGCTACTTTGTGCGTGGTCTTGTATGGAACGGTTAATTTCTCGTGTTGGTATTGGCTTAACACGGTGCTCTCCTGTTTGTCGCTCTGCTCCTGAGCATTTATCCCGCAAGGTATCAAACTGAATAATACCAGCAATGCCAAGCTTTTTTTTATATTTTTGCTTTTTATCTTATTCATTCTCACTTTTCCTCCTGATTATTTTATTGAAATTAATTCTTGGGTTGCGGCGCTCTAGGATAAAGACTTCCAATAAAATGAACAAAAGTCCAGCGGCCAATGGGTATTGGTATTGCGACTTGTAAGACGAATATTGTGAGGCGCCGAACTTCTGGCTCTCAAGCGTCGATAGTTGTTTTACAATGTCGTTTACAGCAGCGTTGCCGTTGTCGGCGTGGGCGTAGACACCATTGCCGGCTTTTGCTATTTCGCGCAGCATATCTTCGTTTAAATGCGTGGTAACAATATTACCTTCATAGTCTTTGCGCCAGTCTACAATCTTACCTCTGCGGTCGGTAATCGGTATCTGCCCTCCAGCTGGTGTACCGATGCCTATTGTGCATACCATTATTCCTTGTCCTGCGGCACGTTTGGCTGCATCTATGGCATCGTCTTCATGGTTTTCTCCGTCGCTGATAACCACAATCGCACGGCTTTTGTTTGGTTCCCACTCTGGTTCGTCGGCATCGCCCTCTTCACCATATCCTAGTGTAGCCATACCTTTGTCTATGGCATCTCCGATGGCAGTACCTTGCTGGTTTATGAGGTCGGTGTTTATCTGGTCTAGAAACATCTTGGTGGCGCTGTAGTCGTTGGTCAGCGGCATCTCGATATATGCTTTCCCGGCAAAGACTACTAGCGAAACGCGGTCGCCACCCAGTTGGCTCATAAGGTTTTGCACCACCTGCTTGCTCCTCGCCATTCGGCTGGGTTTCATATCTTGTGCCAGCATACTGTTAGATACGTCGATACACACGGCCATATCTATGCCTCTTTGTTCGCCTTCAGATAAACTACTTCCCATCTGGGGGTTGGCAAGGGCGATAATCAGGAATCCTAAACCTAAACATAGCATTGTAAGTTTGATGATAGGTCGCCGCCACGATGCATCGGGTCGCAGGCGCCCCATCAGTTGGCTTGAAGCAAATTCTGCCAAAAGCTTTTTTTTGCGACGCTGCCGTATTATAAAGACGACTATCATTATCGGGATAACTACGAGCAGCCACAATAGTTTTATATGTTCGAAATGCATTGTCTTTCAGTTTTAAATGTCAATTCTCAATATCAGCTCCAATCCTATGGCCAACAACGCCAGAAGCAAGAAAAATTTGAATTCTTCTTTTGTCTGACGATATTGTGTCACGTCGATTCGGGTCTTCTCAATCTTGTCTATTTGACCGAAAATCTCTTCCAGCGAATTCTTGTTGGTGGCTCTGTAGTAGTGACCGCCGTCAGTACTTTCGGCCATTCGGGTTAAAAGGGTCTCGTCTAAGTCGGCTTGTGCGTGGAACGGACGCCCGTATTCGTCGTGGTAAAGCACATCGCCACGACTGCCTACGCCAATGGTGTATAGTCTGATACCATATTCTCCCGCAAGCTCGGCGGCTGTCTCGGGGTCAATAGAACCACGGTTGTTAACTCCGTCGGTCAGTAGGATGATGACCTTGCTTACGGCTTTGCTTTCTTTTATGCGGTTTATGGCGGTTGCCAAGCCGTCTCCGATAGCGGTTCCGTCCTCAAGCAGGCCTGTTCTCATCGCTGCTACCTGGCGGTTAAGCACGTTGTGGTCGATTGTAAGCGGGGTTTGCGTGAATGCTTCACCGGCAAATTCAACTAATGCTATGCGGTCATTCTTTCTGCCGTCTATAAATTTGAGGGCCACCTCTTTGGCGGCTTCAAGACGATTGGGCTTGAAGTCTTCGCCTTTCATACTTCCCGACACATCTATGGCGAGAACGATGTCGATACCTTCTATTTCCATTTCCTCGCGACTCATCTTGCTCTGCGGTCGTGCTAAAGCTACGATCAGAGCCGTTACCGCTATGCAGCGGAGTAGGAATCTTAGATGATAAAGGCGGTGCCTTAGCGTTTTGCCGCTGTCGCCAAACATATTCGTTGAGGTGATGTGAATAGGTGCTTTAATTCGTTTGTTGCGTAGAGCATACCATACCACCATCAGAGGCACTAATGCCAATAAAAGTAAAAACCACGGATGAGCAAAACTTATATTTTGGAACATTATTTTACCCCCTCCTTTTCTGGATTGTTTATTTTGTGTGTCTCAGCTACTTTGCGTATAAAATCGACTGCATATTGCATAGCTTGGTCGTGCTCGTAGGCTTCTGGCTGCGATTTGGCGAATTTCACCATATCCGCTTTTTGCAGTAACTGGCGCAACAGGCTTTCGCTTTCCTCGCTCCAGTCGTCAATGCCGTGAAATGCTTTTAGTGTTTGTCGTGTGGTCATTTCGGCTGCAGATATTCCGTACATATTTCTCAAGAAACGTCTTACTATGTCGGTCATATCGGTATAGTACTTTTTGATTCTGCCTTTCTGCCACAGCTCTTTGCGTCTCAAGGCCTCCAGTTCCGACAATGCCTTCTTGTCGGCTGGAGTAGGTTTAGCTCCAGGCAACACTACGATGGGCTTATGTTCTTTGCGACGTTTTACAACCCAAATCACAGCCAGTATTATGGCAGCAAGCAGAATGGTGTATACTATCCATTGTGCTATCTCCCAGAATGTTAAAGGTTCTTTTAGATATCCGGTGTCTGCTTTGGTTTCGCATTTTGTAGTGTCGGCGTCGGCAACATAGGCAACGGTGAGCGTTAATCCCTCTTCTGGTGCAAGCATCGCTGTCTGACCACCGTCGGTAATGCGGACAACGACTCCTACAATACTATGCTTTCCTGCATCAAACGATGTGATTGTTACCAACTGTTCAATACTTTTTGTCTTTCTGTTGGCATCGTATATTGTATCGTTCTTTGATTCAAGTGCTTCAATGCCTCCGCGAGTCAGCTCTTGCAATGTCGGCAAACCAACGCCTTTCCCGTCGAGGCCGTCAACAATAATGTGCAAAGTTGTCTGGTCACCAATAGTTATCGAGTCAGCGTCAATTTTTGCTGTAACGCTTGTGTTTCCAATCTTTGACGGTAATTTTACGTTGACTATGGTGTCGCTCTGCGTTATAGGTGCCGCTTGTGTAGTTGGCATCGTTGACTTTTGCTGTTGACGTCCGTTTTGATTTTGTTTTGCATCAAGCAAATCTTTGGTGTCGAGCGTCACTCTACTGTCCACAAGTCCCTTGCTGCCAGTGCTTTGTCCCCATCCGGTAACCGTCACAGCCAGCATCACATATACTATAAAAAGTTTTATTTTCATTTTTCAATTTTCATTTTCCGAATTTCACTCTTCACAAATCTCTTTCAATTTCTCCTCTTAAATACACCGATCAACGGTTTTACAAAATCTTCTCCTGTGGTTATTGTAACGTGGTCAATACCATATTTTTGCAGCAACGCTTCGTTCTTTTCACTATAGTGTTGGCAATACTCTTTGTATGCTTCCCGCACGGCTTTCGACGAAGTGTCCACCCAGCGCAGTTCTCCTGTTTCAAGGTCCTCGAATGCCGTAAGCCCCATCTTTGGCAGACTTTTTTCGCGGGGGTCTTCAATCTTAAGCACCACCAGATCGTGTTTTCCGGCAGCGATTTTAAGGGCGTTCTCGTAGTCGTCGTCATACAAGTCGCTCAGCAGGAATGCTGTTGAGCGTTTCTTCGTTACATTCGAAAAATAACGTAGTGCCTCAGCAATGTCGGTCCCGTGACCGGTTGGCTTAAAACCAATCAACTCTCGTATAATGCGTAGTATATGGCTACTACCCTTCTTGGGTGGGATAAACTTTTCGATATGGTCGCTAAACATCACAACGCCAACTTTGTCGTTGTTGTGAATTGCCGAGAAAGCCAATGTTGCAGCAATTTCGGCTATCAGTTCCGACTTGAACTGGTTTGTGGTGCCAAATCGATGCGAACCGCTCATATCAATCAGCAGCATTACAGTAAGTTCGCGCTCTTCCTCAAACACCTTCACATAGGGATGGTTCAGTCGTGCAGTAACGTTCCAGTCGATATTGCGTACATCATCGCCATACTGGTATTCTCGCACTTCGCTGAACGCCATACCTCTTCCTTTGAAAGCGCTGTGGTATTCGCCCGAAAACATCTGCTGTGACAACCCTCGTGCCCTGATTTCAATGCGTCTAACCTGTTTTATGATTTCACTTTCCTGCATAACACTCAACTCTCAATTTGACCCAAAAACTCTAAACTTTAAACTAATGACTCCTACGGCACATCCACTCTGTTCAGAATCTCATTTACAATCTCTTCGCTCTTTACGTTCTCGGCCTCAGCTTCATATGTCAAACCGATTCTGTGGCGGAGCACATCCATTGCTATGGCGCGAACATCCTCAGGAATCACATAGCCGCGTCTCTTCATAAAGGCATAGCTCTTCGATGCTTGTGCGAGACTTATGGAACCGCGCGGCGATGCACCATAGCTTATCATCCCTTTCAGTTTCTCAAGATGATACTGTTCCGGAAAACGCGTTGCAAAGATAATGTCGGTAATATAATTCTCAATCTTTTCGTCCATATATACCTCTTTAACCAACTCCCTGGCTTTCAGTATGTCGGCAGGCTTCATCATCGCTGTTTGACGGTTGAAGCCTTCGCCCAAGCTCTGGTGCAGGATCTGACGCTCTTCATTCTTGTCGGGATAGGTGATAACAACCTTCAGCATAAAGCGGTCCACCTGGGCCTCGGGTAGGGGATAAGTACCTTCTTGTTCAATCGGGTTCTGCGTAGCCATTACGAGGAAGGGTTCTTCTAGTTTGAATGTGTTCTCTCCAATGGTCACTTGGCGCTCCTGCATAGCCTCGAGCAGAGCACTTTGAACTTTGGCCGGCGCGCGGTTTATTTCGTCGGCAAGTATAAAGTTCGAAAAAATAGGTCCTTTCTTCACTTGGAATGTCTCGCTCTTCTGGCTGTAAATCATCGTACCGATAAGGTCGGCGGGCAATAGGTCGGGCGTAAACTGTATACGGCTGAACTTGGCATCGATAGCATTGGCCAAAGTGGTGATGGTCAGCGTCTTTGCCAAGCCCGGTACGCCTTCCAGCAGCACGTGGCCGTTCGACAGAAGGCCTATCATCAGGCTTTCAACCATATGTTTCTGTCCCACAATGTTTTTGCGCATTTCCATAACCAAAGCGTCAACAATGGCGCTCTCACGCTCTATGCGCTGGTTAAGCTCTTGAATATTCACAGGTTCATTCATATTGTTTTGTGTTTTACTTTTTTCAATTCATTGCGGTTTGTGCCGCTATTCATAATCCAAAACTTACAAACGTTGTTCGACGTCAAAATATTGTTAGGAAACTATTATTTTTTTGATTTTTTAATAAATCGTGCAGCCCCAACGCTAACTAATTGCAAACTTAACTCTACCTCAACTCTGGGTTAATTCTGGGTTAACGCTATCCCGATGCTAACCCAATGCCGGCCCTTCAAAACGGTTGATAAATTTGTTTGTAATTTTTTTTGAAAAAATATTTGCCAAAAAACGTCTATTTCAAAAAAAAACCTTATCTTTGCATATTGTATTTTTACGCAGAAATTGAAAATCTAATTAATTATTAATATCTTATGAAAAGCAAAAAAGTACTAATCGGCTTAATTGTCGCTGCTTTTGTAGGCGGAGCGCACTTCGCATCCGCCCAGTCAAAGGCAAATTACCAAAACAATCTCATCGAGGTCGGCCCCGATAATATCGCAGGCCGCGTACGTGCCATTGTGGTCGATAACGCTGACCCCAATCACACCACCCTCTACGCAGGTGGCGTCGCCGGTGGCCTCTTCAAAAAAACCGGTGATGAAAAATGGCAGTATCTTCCCTATATCTCAGGCAACAAGGAAATCACCCTCCCGATTTCTTGTATGATTCAGCTTCCCGACAATTCTCTCCTTATCGGTACTGGCGAGGGTTTTGTTGATGAGCACGGCGTCAACCTCGAACGGATGTCTCCCAAAGGACGCGGCGTCTATCATTTCAACCCCAACGACAACAGCTTTACCCTTCTTAGCAAAACCAACCCCTCAACCAATTCCGAATGGTCATACATCAACCGTATGGCTCTTCTTGAGCGCGACAACTATCTGTACATCTACGCCGCCACCAACGAAGGCCTCTACAGATGGAAACTCAGTTCCTCCAATCCCGATTGGAACGCAACCCCGTCGCTTGTGCAGGCTGGCTGTTTCTACGATGTTATTATCATCTCAGCCGACAATATCGCCTACGCCACCACTCCTGGCAAAATCTACCGCGTCGGTAATGTGACCGGCGAAGGCAACGCTGTTGATGTCACCAGCAGCAACACCGCGTTCGCTAATTCAAGCCGTATCGAACTTGCTGCCAACACTGCTCACGCTTTCGACAGCACCCTCGGTACAAACGTTCATACTACTTATCTGTATGCTCTCGTCAGCGATAGCAACGGCTTGCTCGACGGCGTCTTCCTGACAAATAATCAGCAGACATGGACCCGTTTGACCACATCTACCGTCTCCCCGTTCACAAAAGAAAATCCCGGCACACTCAACTCGGCAATTGCAATCAACCCGAGACATTACAAAGAAATCTATGTCGGCGGCGCTACCCTTTGGTCGGGCGAAGGCTTTGTGGAGAATTCATACTACCAGTGGATCAAACAATCCTACTCCGAGTCAGAGCTCAACAGTGGCAACTATATGGCCTCCGTCTATTCCAACCCTATGTGCCTTCACTCAGGCATCCATCAGATTGTTCCTACTTGGACCATCAAGGACGGCGACACCGTTTGGATGAACTACTATGCCACCGACGGAGGTGTCTACGCCGACGCTAACGGCTTTACCGGTTATTTCCGCTCTCTCAACAAGGGTCTCAACACCGTCCAGTTCAACCACATTGCTGTTACTCCCGACGGCTCGCTCATTGGCGGTGCAGTCGACAACGGATGCCCCTTCATTCAGACCCGCAATGACCACGATGGCTCTGTACCCACAAATTCTTGGTATGACAACGACCCCAACTCGGTTATGAACCATATGGGTAATGTCCTCTGGCTCGGCAACGGTGGCGGCGTGGCTGCCTCGATGTTCCAGCAGATTCTCCCCTTCACCCGTCGCTCAATCATCGTGTCGGCCGAACCTGGTCACTTCTCGAGAAGTTCTTCAAGCGTAGCCAGCTTCGGTCGCGCTTGCGCCGACTATACCGACTACACCAATACTCAGACTTGGACTTATGCCGAGGCTTTCCTCTCCGACATTATCCTCAACTCGAACCAAATCCCGCAGATCAGACTCTGGGAAACAACAAACAATACCATCTGGAACGATAGTATGACTTTCACCATCGATACCAACTCGACATACATCCACAACGGACAGGAACTGCAACTCACCGGCAACACTCAGATTAAGCCCGGCGACAGCATTCTCGTGGTTTCCAAACCGAATTTCGACTATCCTTTCTATTACAGATTCAACGAGACCTTCACCGTTAAGAACAAAATGAACCACAAAATACAAAGCCCCGTGGTCAGCCGTGTTATTCTCAATGCACGTATGCTCAGAGGCAATGGTTCGGTCTATATGAATATGACCCCCAACTACTATCGCAACGTTTGGGATGAAAACGAAGCCACCAGCACCGATGATGCTACTATCGAGAAACTTATGCACTGGGTCAAGATATTTGAGGCTGACCTGGGTCACAGCGTAGGCGACATCGCTTTCAGCCGCGATGGCAAGAGCATCTTCATCAATGTCGTCAACGATAGCACCGGACGTAACTTCGTCTTCCGTCTCTATGATTTCACCAATGCCGATGTCAACCATAGTATGACCTACAAGAGCCAACTTCAGTTCGTGAAGGATGACTATGTCGGAAACCCCTGCATTACTCATTTCGACACCATTCTCGCTACCGATGGTAACTGGTTCAACCGTCCGTTGACCTCCATCTCTGTCGACCCGCGTCCCGGTCAGGACAACCTCGTACTCACCTTCGGAGGCTACAGTAATGATGGTGCCAATATGGTTTATGTCAAGAACGCTACAACCCCCGCCACCCGTACCGTTACCAATATCAACGTTACCAACGGCGAAAACTCGATGCTCGTTAGCGACCCGGTTTATTCTTCTCTGATCGAATGCACTACCGGTGCAATCTACGCTGGTACCGAAAAGGGTGTCTTCGCTTCTCCTTCGGCTGTCAACCCGAGCTGGCAGAACTTCGGCGCTTTCAACGGCGTTCCGGTTACCTCTATTGTTCAGCAGACTCAGAACCTTAAACGTCAGAGATACACCGTCCGCGAAGGCGTTAACGATGTTACCTATCTCTACGCAAAGACCAAATATCCTTATGCAATTTATTTTGGTACCTACGGTCGTGGTATCTTTATGGACACAACCTATGTTACCGACCACGAAAATGAAATCTGCAATGAGGAGGATTGGCTGGGCATCACCAACGTCGACAATGGCGAAAACCGTATGAACATCTATCCTAATCCCGCAGCCGACATTGCTACAATCGACCTCGGTATTGTCAATGCAGGCAACGCTGTCGTCAAGATTTACGACATCACCGGTAAGATGGTCCACAGCGAGAAACTCGGCTATCTCAGCGAGGGCAGCCATCAGTACACCATCGACTGCACCAAGTTTGCTCACGGTATGTATCTCGTAAATGTAAACATTGGAAAAGAGTCAGCTACTTCTAAACTGATCGTTCGATAATAATAATTAGATAGAGAAAGAGGTACTGACTGCAAAGCAGTACCTCTTTTTTTTGCAGATAATAACTATTGTATACAATATTATATTTATATTGAAATGAGCAACCTTGTAAAAGAACTAAAATGGCGTGGAATGATCCACGATATGATGCCTGGTACTGAAGAGCAACTCAACAAAGAAATGACTACTGCATACGTGGGCATCGACCCCACAGCCGACAGCCTTCATATCGGACATCTCGTCAGCATTATGCTCCTCAAACATTTGCAGATGGCTGGCCACAAGCCTCTTGCTGTTGTTGGCGGCGCCACAGGTATGATTGGCGACCCTTCGTTCAAGGCCGCTGAGCGCAAGCTCCTCACTCCCGAGGAGATACAGCATAATGTTAGCTGTATCAAGAAGCAGCTAGAACGTTTTCTCGATTTCGGCGACAAGGCAAACGGCGCCGAAATTTTGAACAACTATGATTGGATGAAGGATTATCTCTTCCTCGACTTTATCCGCGATGTTGGCAAGCATATTACAGTCAACTATATGATGACCAAGGACTCTGTCAAGAAACGAATGGAGACGGGCATATCGTTTACGGAATTCAGCTACCAGTTGCTGCAAGGCTACGACTTCCTTACCCTCTACCGCACCAAGGGTTGCAAACTCCAGATGGGTGGCAGCGACCAGTGGGGCAATATCACCACGGGTACTGAGCTTATCCGCCGTATGGAAGGTGGCGAGGCTTTCGCTCTCACTTGTCCGCTTATCACCAAGGCCGACGGCACAAAGTTTGGCAAGACTGAAGGCGGTAACGTATGGCTCGACCCTGAGAAGACTTCTCCCTACAAGTTCTACCAGTTTTGGCTCAACTGCTCTGATATCGATACGGCCCGCTACATCCGCATCTTCACCCTTCTTTCTAAAGAGGAGGTCGAGGAACTCGAGCGGCAGCATGCTGAGGCTCCGGAGCGCCGCATACTTCAGAAAGCTTTGGCTAAGGATATCACCATTCGCGTTCATGGTCAAGCTGCTTACGACACCGCTATCGCAGCGTCGGAACTTCTATTTGGTAAAGCTACCACCGAGCAGCTTAACGCTCTTGACCGCGACACTCTGCTAAGCGTCTTCGAAGGTGTACCTCAGTTCAACGTTAGCCGTTTCGCAATCGAGGCTCAGCCGTCGCTTATTGACATTGCTGCCGAAACAGGTATGTTCGCCAGCAAGGGCGAAATACGTCGAGAACTAAAGCAGAACTCTATTATGGTCAATAAGCAGAAGGTTGCTGAGGATTGCCGCCTCACCGCTGCCGATATTCTAAGTTGTGGCTGCATCTTAATCCAGAAAGGCAAGAAGAACTACTACCTTATCAATGTGAAGTAGCAAGTTTTTCTTTTAATTGGATGCTATGTCATTTTTTATTTGTATCTTTGCAAATCCTATGAAAAGTTAATTTAAATAATAATAGTATGACACAAACAGGTATTAAAACATTGAGAGACAGTGCTGGAATGCGCTGGACAGCTCTCTTGTTATTGGCGCTTGCTATGTTTTGCGCCTACATTTTTATGGACATTCTGTCGCCCATCAAGGACTATATGGAGTCTACACGTGGCTGGGACAGCGCTTCGTTCGGCCGTATGCAGGGTGCAGAGGTGTTCCTAAACGTTTATGTATTCTTCCTCATCTTCGCAGGTATTATTCTTGACAAGATGGGTGTGCGCTTTACCGCTGTGCTTTCAGGTGCCGTGATGCTTATTGGCGGTATCATTAAGTTCTATGCCGTAAGTGATATGTTTAAAGGCACAGGACTTGAGGCTTGGTTCACAACACATCTCAACTGGAATGGAGATCTGCCGATAATCGGGGCCATTCTGCCGTTTGCAGATGGTATGCCTGCCTCGGCTAAGTTGGCTGCCTGTGGTTTTATGATTTTCGGATGTGGCTGTGAGATGGCCGGTATTACGGTCAGCCGTGGTATCGTTAAGTGGTTCAAGGGCCGTGAGACAGCTCTTGCTATGGGCTCTGAGATGGCATTGGCCCGTTTGGGTGTGGCCACTTGTATNNATTTTCTCACCCTTCTTTGCCAAACTGGGCGGTGGATTGCCCCACGTCGACAATGCCGTCAAGTTCGGTGTCGTGCTGCTCTGCATTGCTCTGATTATGTTCATTGTCTACTTCTTTATGGACAAGAAACTCGACAGTCAGACTGGCGAGGCTGAGGAAAAAGACGACCCCTTCAAACTCAGCGACCTTGGCAAGATTTTCACCAGTCTTGGATTCTGGCTTGTGGCACTGCTGTGCGTGCTCTACTACAGCGC
>DBXH01000001.1:38344-43595 GCA_002309335.1 Bacteroidales bacterium UBA1217
TTCCCCTTCCAGAAATATGCCGTCAATATGCTGCAGTGCAATCTTGACCTCACTGCCGCTTCTCCCGACACCTTCTGGGGCCGTAGCACAGTAACCATTGTGCAGTATCTCATTATGCTTGCTGTGGCTGTCTGCGCTTTCTCAAGCAACTTTATCAAGAATAACAAAGCATTGAAATATGGTCTTATGGGTATGGCTGTCGTCGCCTTGGTTGTCTACTGCTATATGGGCTATATGCGCGGCACCGCCGAAACTATCTTTGCCGTCTTCCCGCTGCTCGCTGTGGCAATCACCCCGATTCTTGGCAACTATGTAGACCACAAGGGTAAAGCCGCTTCGATGCTTATGCTTGGCTCAATCCTGCTGGTTGTCTGCCATCTGACCTTCGCTTTCATTCTTCCCGGCGTTTCGGCTTCGTCCGCTGCCGGCGGTGTTGTTGTGGCTTATGTCACCATCCTCGTGCTTGGAGCCAGTTTCTCGTTGGTGCCTGCCGCCTTGTGGCCTTCGGTTCCCAAACTGGTCGACGAGAAGATTATAGGTTCTGCCTACGCAGCTATATTCTGGATTCAGAATATCGGTCTCGGTCTGTTCCCGACTCTGATTGGAAACGTTCTTGAGAGTTCCAATGCCAACAATGCAGCAGTCATCGCCGCCAAAGATGCTATTAAAGCCGGCGAGGAAGGTGTCCTTGTCCCCTACGACTACAAGTGGGCACTCGTTATGCTTGCATCCCTCGGTATCGCCGCTCTTCTTATCTCGGTCTATCTGAAAGCCGTTGATAAGAAGAAAGGCTATGGCCTCGAGGAACCCAACATCAAGGCTGAAAACTAAACTTGATATAATCAATACAGAAAAGGGGCGGCGTCCATCGGACACCGCCCTTTTTTTACATTATATATTGTCTTAGGTCGTAGCCTGAAGTATGAACTTGTTGAAAGGTACCGAGGCTTGAAACACCTTCATAACGTAGTCCTTAAATCCGTCGCTTAATACTATATCGTTTGGTACTTCGTGCATAGTGCAGAAGTCGTTGTATTTCAGCCAGTCGGCATACTTCCAGTCGGACGGATAGCCTTTCGGTACGCGACTCAATTTCTTGGTGGTGAAGAACTCGCCGCCGAAATAACGTTTGTAATCATTGTTGTTTACAATAGATAGGAACTCGTCGGTGTTGTAAAATATCTCTTGACGTATTGCGGCCAGTTTGTCCTTGTCGGGCATAAAGATGCCTCCGCCGAGACTGCAGTTGCCGTGCAGACCGTAGTCTTCCTGTCCTATTTGTAAATAATAGCCTGCCTCGCCCGAGCGTTTTATGCCATAGCTGCTGAGGAAGAAGGCTATATGCGTCTTGTAAGGGCGTTTGTCCAACGAGAAACGTAGGTCGCGGTAGATGCGGTACTGGCATTTCTTAGGGTCAGGGTGACCTATTGTGGGGTCGAGTAGCGATAGTTCGTCAATGATTTGTGATGTGAAGTCGGTAAATTCTTCACGTAAAGTATCATAGCGATGCTTGTTGTCCATAAACCACTCGCGGTTGTTGTTTGCCGCCAGTTCCTCGAAAAATGTAAAAAATTCTTTATTCACTATTCGCTTCTCTTTGTTGTTGTTAATTGTAGTTCAAAGATTTATGATGAGATACGCATAAATTATGCGTAAACCCAGAATTACCCTAGAATTAACCCAGAACTAACCTTGAAAAAAACTATGATGGAAAAGGTCAAATCTAAGGGTAGTTTTTTCAATTCATTTTTCAACAGTTGCGCTACTGTCGGCAACGGAATCTTTCGCCGGCTTTTGAGCTTCCTTTATCGGTTTTACGATGTCGGTGACTCCTTCGGTGATGCATTCCAGCAACTGCCCTTCGACGGCATTGAGGTATGATGTGTCGGTAAGATACTCTTGATTCTCGTTTTCAATCTTTTGCAGGCATTTTTCAATTTCTTCCTGTGAATTTAGTTTGTAACATTCGCACATTGCTTTGCCGGCTTCCGTGCCTTTGCGTTGAGGGTCTTTGTTGTTACATCCTGAGGCTAGAACCATTACGACCAACAAAGAAAAAACAATTGTAATTTTTTTATTCATAACGGTTTACTTTAAATATCAAAGCTCTTTTCAATATGCAAAGTTACACAAAAAATATAAGCTGTTGAATTTTTATTTTGTTGATTCGGTTGAATTTCTTATTTTTGTAAATTGTAGTATTGTGCATATATGTGCGCAATGTATTATGTATTAATAAAATAAGAATATCGTAACATATTAAAATGGCTAACTTTTTCTCGAAACTCTTTGGAAGTAAGTCGCAGCGCGACTTGAAAGAGGTGAATCCTTATCTTGAGGCTACTCTCAAAATATATCCCGCAATCAAGGAACTTACAAATGACCGGCTACGTGCAAAAACAATAGAATTCAAAGAACGTATCAAGAACGAAATCCAGACAGAAGAGGATGAACTTGCTTCGTTGCGACAGCGTATTGAAAACGAATATGATATGCCTGTCGATGAGAAGGAGCAACTTTACAAACGCATTGATGAACTTGAGAAGACTTCTTATGATAAAACTCAGAATATTCTGAATGAAATATTGCCTGAGGCTTTTGCTGTGGTGAAGGAAACGGCTCGGCGTTTTGCTGAAAATGAGGAGGTTGTCGTTACTGCGACCGATCACGACCGCGATTTGTCGGCTACACGCGACAATGTGAACATCGACGATGCAGGAATGGCCCACTATAAGAATGCGTGGATGGCCGGCGGCAATATGATTACTTGGGATATGGTTCACTACGATGTGCAGCTTATCGGCGGCGTGGTGCTTCACAGTGGCAAGATTGCTGAGATGGCAACCGGTGAGGGTAAGACACTTGTGGCTACTTTGCCTGTATATCTCAACGCTCTGCCGGGCAAGGGAGTGCACGTGGTTACGGTCAACGACTACCTTGCCAAGCGTGACTCGGAATGGATGGGAATGTTGTTTGAATTCCACGGACTTACCGTTGACTGTATCGACAAGCATGAACCGCACAGCGACGAGCGCAAGCGTGCATACAACTGCGATATCACGTATGGTACGAACAATGAGTTTGGTTTTGACTACCTGCGCGATAATATGAGCCGCAATCCCGACGAGCTTGTACAACGCGGCCACAACTACGCAATTGTCGACGAGGTTGACTCGGTGCTTATCGACGATGCTCGTACACCTCTCATTATCAGCGGTCCTACGGCTAAGGGCGATGATCAGGAGTTTGACCGTTTCAAACCAGTTATTGAAAAGCTCTATAATACGCAGCGTATGCTGGTCACAACAATCCTTGCTGACGCAAAGCGTGAGTTGAACGGCAATATGGATCAGAAACCGGATCAGCCGGGCGCTATGGCTCTGCTGCGTGCCTACCGTGGTCTTCCCAAGAACAAGGCGTTAATTAAGTTCCTCAGCGAGACTGGTGTGAAGACTCTTCTTCAGAAGACTGAGAACTTCTATATGCAAGAGCAGAACAAATATATGCATATTATCGACGATGAACTCTATTTTGTTGTCGACGAGAAGCAACGTTCTGTAGAACTGACAGACAAGGGTATGGATTTCTTGGCCGATATGGGTGAGGATCGCCGTTTTTATCAGTTGCCTGATGTAGGTGCTGAGATTGCTGAACTGGAGAAAGAGAATCTTTCGGCAGAAGAGAAGGCTAAGAAGAAGGAGGAGATTTATAATAATTTTGCAGTCCAGAGCGATCGCGTACATACTGTCGATCAGTTGCTTAAGGCGTACACCTTGTTTGAAAAGGATGTCGATTACGTGCTGACGGAGGACCGTCAGGTGAAGATTGTCGACGAGCAGACAGGCCGTATTATGGAAGGCCGCCGTTGGAGCGACGGTTTGCATCAAGCTGTCGAGGCTAAGGAAAACGCTAAGGTTGAGGCTGCTACACAGACTTATGCCACTATAACGCTCCAGAACTACTTCCGTATGTACAAGAAGCTGGCCGGTATGACCGGTACGGCTGAAACAGAGGCTGGTGAGTTCTGGAATATATACAAACTTGATGTGGTTGTTATCCCGACCAACCGTCCTATCGCCCGTGTTGATATGGACGATATGATTTACAAGACCAAGCGCGAGAAATTTAAGGCAGTAATTGAAGAAATAGAACGCCTGCGTTCTGAAGGTCGCCCGGTTTTGGTGGGTACCACTTCGGTCGAGACATCGGAGTTGCTCAGCAAGATGTTGACAATGAAAGGCATCAAGCATAATGTGCTTAATGCTAAATTGCATAAGAAAGAGGCTGATATCGTCGCAGAGGCAGGCGAACCTGGCCGTGTGACTATCGCTACCAATATGGCTGGTCGTGGTACCGATATCAAGCTTAAAGGCGATGTCCGTGAGCACGGAGGTTTGGCTATCATCGGCACCGAACGACACGAGAGCCGTCGAGTTGACCGTCAGCTGCGAGGACGTGCCGGTCGTCAGGGAGACCCGGGTAGCTCGCTGTTCTTTGTCTCACTCGAGGACGACTTGATGCGTATTTTCGGCTCTGAGCGTATCGCTTCCATAATGGACCGTATGGGTCTGCAGGAAGGCGAGGTTATTCAGCACTCGATGATTACCAAACAGATAGAGCGTGCACAGAAGAAGGTTGAAGAGAACAACTTCGGTATGCGTAAACGTCTGCTTGAATATGACGACGTGATGAACAACCAGCGTACCGTTATCTACAACAAGCGTCGCAACGCCCTTTACGGCGACCGTTTGAGCATAGATATATCAAATATGTTCTACGATACTTGCGAGTTGCTATACAATGACGCCGACCAGTCTCACGACTATGAGGGCTTCAAGATGGAGATGATACGTGTGTTTGCGCTCGATGTGCCGTTTACGGAGAAGGAACTGTTCAACGCCCGAGGCAACGAGATGGTCGAGAAATTGTATGAATTGACCTACAATTCTTACAAGGATCGTATGCAGCGTCTTGCTGAAATGGCTTATCCTTTCATAAAGAATATCCACGACAACACTCGCTACCTGAATGTGGTGTTCCCCATCACCGACGGCGTGAAGACGATGAATGTCGTTTGTCCGGTGCAGAAAGCCTACGAGAATGGCGGCCGCGAGGTGCAGCTCTCAATAGAGAAAAACATCACTCTCGCTATTATTGACGATATGTGGAAGGAGCATCTGCGCGAACTCGACGACTTGAAGACATCGGTTCAGAACGCCTCATATGAGCAGAAAGACCCGTTGTTGATTTA
>DBXH01000001.1:43608-50475 GCA_002309335.1 Bacteroidales bacterium UBA1217
GAGAAGATGTTGCTCGACATCAACCGCCAGATAGCTTCGTTCTTGAGCCGCGCTACTTTGCCTGTCAAGCAGGATAGCGATATGAAGGAGGGCCATCAGCCTACCAGCAATCAACGTGGCTTGCGTACTAGCCGCAACGATGGCACAAGCTCCGGGGGACGTAGACCGAATGATGCGTCGCAATATGGCTATGATACCGCTCAGCGCGAGAAACCACAGCCCGTGCACGTTGAGAAAAAGGTGGGACGCAATGACCCGTGCCCCTGCGGAAGTGGCAAGAAATACAAAAACTGTCACGGTCGCGACCTTGAAAATTAATTAATAATGAAACTTTTAATTCAAATTATCGTATATTATTTTACAAAGCCATAAGATTATGAAAAAAAGATTTTTTGTCATTTTGTTGCTCGTCGGATGCCTCGCTGTCCCGGCAAAGGCTCAGTTTATGCAAATGGGTCTCAAATTGCAGTACTCTACAGAGTCGATAGACGATATGATGAACAATGTTCAGAACGAGGTTCAGAACTTCTCTACCGATTTTCTGATGGGATGCGAAGCTGGTTTGTTGCTGCGTCTTAACATTGGCCGTTTCGTTACCATCCAGCCCGAAGCCAATTTCTCTATTGGTTCGGTATGGGATTCGGTTGATGCACAGTCGGACTTCTTCGGTTCTGCGATTGCAGCATTCCAGAATGTTCAGACGGTCAACCTTTCAATTCCTGTCCTTGCAGCAGCACATTTAATTGATATTGAAAAGCTCGCTGACATTCGTGTCTTTGCAGGTCCTGAGTTCTATACTACCATCAAGGGTGCAACCGAAGAGGGTGGTTTGGATTTCAGTAAATATTCGCTCATTTTCGGTGTGGGTGTTGACCTTTTCGACGTGCTCTATATTGACGGTCGCATATCGCGCTTCTCAGAAGGTGAAATGTTCTATCGTCTTGGCGTAGGTCTGCTGTTCTGAGAAGGCTGATTTCATTATTAATGAACATCATAGAACAAATACGCAATACTCGCGATATTACTCGCGAGCAACTTGAACTTGTCTTAAATACTGAAGATAAGGATAGTATTGATTGTTTGCGGTTGAATGCCCGTGAGGTGGCAACTGCTGCCTATGGCAACAAAATATTTATGCGTGGATTGATAGAATTGTCAAGCCATTGCAAGAATGATTGCTTATATTGTGGTTTGCGACGCTCAAACAAGTTGGCTGTCCGATACAGATTGACTGATGAACAGATTCTTGATTGTTGCGACAGCGGCTATAAACTTGGTTTCCGTACTTTTGTAATGCAGGGAGGGGAAGATGCTTGGTTCGACGATACCCGTATGTGTCGAATCGTAAGTGCTGTTCGTAAGAAATATCCCGACTGTGCCATTACGCTTTCACTTGGCGAACGCAGTCGTGAAAGCTATCAGGCTTTGTTTGATGCTGGCGCCAACCGTTATCTTTTGCGCCACGAGACGGCATCACCGGAGCATTATGCGAAACTGCACCCTGCCGAGATGTCGTTCCAGAACCGAATCGACTGCCTTTATACCCTTAAAGAGATAGGTTACCAAGTTGGTTGCGGCTTTATGGTGGGCTCTCCATATCAGACTATTGATACCCTCTTTGCCGACCTCCAGTTTATTCGCAGTTTCCAGCCACAAATGGTTGGCATTGGACCTTTTATCTCGGCTACTGGCACTCCCTTTGCCGATCAACCCAATGGCAAAGTGAATACCACTCTGCGTCTGTTGGCAATCATCCGACTGTTGCATCCGCCGGTATTGTTGCCTGCTACAACAGCTTTAGGCACCCTGCATCCACAGGGGCGCGAACTGGGCATTCAGTTTGGTGCCAATGTGGTGATGCCAAACCTTTCGCCTCGTGACCATCGAAAAGATTATTCAATATATGACAACAAAATATGTACTGGCGAGGAGGCTGCCGAGTGTCGAGCCTGCACCGAGCAGCGGATTCGTAAGATAGGCTACGAGACTGTTGTCGACCGAGGCGACTTCAATCCCAATACAGAATATTAAAAGAGGCATCCTAGGATGCCTCTTTTAATTTACCAGATTAAATTCAGATATTAATCCTGTGTCTTAATTAATTTCCAACTTGGTCTTGATAACGGTTCAAGTCTTTTTCTGACGAGCGAACGGCTTCGTCAGCAGCGTTTGCTTTGTCTTGAGCGTCGTTCATCTTGGCTTTGTTCTTTTCGATGTTGGAGTTCAGCTTTTCGATGTCTTTGTTGCAGGCTTCGATTTTCTCCTGATATTTTGCAATTTCAGCTTGTTTCTTTGCAATCTTTTCCTGGTCGGAGGCTATAGCTTTCTCGATTTTAGCTACAGCGGCTGCAGCTTTAGCTTGGTTCTTCTGTGCTTTCTCAAGATCCTTCTGTCCGGCGCTGACTTTCATTTGAGCCTCATATTTGTTGATATATCTCGGGAAATTCTCGGCAAAGGTGCGCACGTTGTTATTCAACTCATTCTGGCTGATGGTGAGATTGGGCGACTTGGCAAAGAATGTGATTACGGTAACGCGGTCTTTCTTTTTGCCCTGCTCTTCGATCTTGGCGTAGAAATCAACTGGCTGGGCATATATGGCATCAAAAGTCTGATTCAGAACTGCTGTATACCCGTTTGTTTTGGTGGCTTTGACCGATGATTCTTTAAGTCTTTGATTTAAGGCATCGCTGACAGTGACTTTGTCTTGAGGAACCGATAAAGTGAATGCCGGTACTGTGAAATCGCCGTACTGGATTGTGGTTTCCTGAACAGTCTGAGCTTTAAGGCCGGCCATCATTGTGAAGGCAAGGACCAATAATGATATTTTTTTCATATTGTGAATGTTTTATAATTTACTCAAAGAATAAACCTGCTCAAAAGTTTCTTTTGTTTCATTGCTCATATCTGATTTGCGGATTTCTTCAATGAACATTTCAGAAAAATCTTTTGATGCTTTAGGGTCGGAATACTTCTTGTCGAATGAATTCATAAGATCCTCCAAGTCGGCATAGCATTTGTTGAATTTGTCCAGCGTTTCTGAGTCAACATTTTCGTTGTCCTCCATTATCGAGAAACACTGTTCTGTCTTGTGGGCCAGTCTTTTGACATCCCTGCGCATATTGGATTTGCAAGCCGTAAACATAATCAAAATGGCTGCTATTCCGACGATTGATATTGCTTTTTTCATACCGTTGAAAACTAATATTTTGTCTATAATGTTGTTCTTCTAAATATTTTGCAAATATACAAAAAAAATGCTAATTGGCAAAATAATATTAATAAGACGGGTTGTCACATTGTACAACCCGTCTTATATTTGTCGTTTAAATTTGTGTATTTCAGAGCTCTACTTCGTCGATGAATTTGCCGTCGATTTCGAAGTTCATCAAACGCATATTTTTCCATTTCTTTGAGAACAGACCTTTGCGCTGTCCTGCAAGTACTTGATAGGTGCTCTTGTTCTTTATTAGCAGGATATAAAGTTCTTTTATTTTGTAGTTGGGGTGAGTTTCTTTGATTTTCTCAACGATTGCGTGCGGGTAGTATTTTTCCTCAATATACCAGCGGGTCTCAGTACCTTTGGGCGAGAAACGATATGCAGTTTCGGTGCCGCTCTCATTTACAAAACGGGCATCATAAATCAAGGTATCGATAATTCTCCAATCCACTTTGTCGATGTTGCCGGCTTGACGGTGGAAGTCTTTTACATAGCGTTCGGGAACGTCTTTTTCAGAAACACTTTTGCCATTTTGTGCGAAAAGAAGTGTTTGACAGAGCAGTAAAGCTGATGCAAATATAAGTAACTTTTTCATTTTTAATATTTTGTTGTAATTATTAACGTTTGTTTCGAAACTACAAATTTACTAAATTAAATTGAATGAACAAAAAACTTTTTAAAAATTTAGTTTTTCTACAATGTTTTTCAACACTTTTTCGCCGTCGCGAATCACTTGTAAACTCCAATATAGTTTCAGTTCCAGTTGCTGTTCCGGTGTCAGTTGCCATTTTATGTCGTTGTCTTTGCGCATACGCTCTGTCGTGCTGAATAGGCTCAACGCAGCGCATACCGATATGTTGAACGACTCGGTGAAGCCGTACATCGGAATCTTCACATAGCCGTCGGCGCCGTTGATGGCCTCTTGCGTCAGACCTGTCAACTCGGTACCAAACACAAGAGCCACAGGCCGACTCAAGTCAAGGTCGCCAATCATAGTGTCGTTTTCGTGAGGCAGAGTGGCGATAATGCGATAGCCTTTGTCGTGCAGGTGATTATAAGCCTCTTGAATATTGTTATGTTTGTAATAGTCAATCCATTTGCTGCTTCCCACGGCAACATCTTCAGCGGGATTGAACTGATTACGGCTCTCCACCACGTGCACGTCCTGTACACCAAAACAGTCACAACTGCGTAGTACGGCACTTGCGTTGTGCGATTGGTAAATATCCTCAAGTACAACAGCTATGTGCTTTGTGCGATGTTGCACCAAGCGGTCGAATAGTTCGCGTTTGTTGTCCGAGTAGAACTCGCTGAGTGTTTCGTAGAGTTTCTGCTTTTGTTCAATCGTGTATTTGTCGAACAATCCAGGTGTGTTTATTTTTCTTTCAGGCATCTATGTTGATAGTGAATTGTGGTTATTACCAAACGTTGTCGAAGTTTTCTGTTTCGCGGACTTTGGGGTCGCGTTGCCATTCAAGCACTTTCGCGTATTTTAGATAGCTGTTCTGGGCAATGGAAAGCGTGAGGCTCAACCCGTCAATGCCGCCGAGTATGCCGCCTCGCAGAAAATAGTTTACAAAGAAGGCTCCAAGTCCGTGACTTATTGGCGACCAACAATGGACTTTCTTTCCGCTGAGATAAAGTATTTTGGCGCCGCGCGTACTATAGTTTCTTTCAGGCTTGGCAAAGAGTTCGCCGGTGTTTTTGTATCGGTAGTGTATCAAGTCGGCTTTGACGCGCAGGGTGTTGTCGGTGGGCACGTGCGAGTGCTGTTTTACCGGGCAGAACCTAAGTCTGTCGTGCCTGTATAGGCGCACCAGCCAGTCAGGATACCATCGACAGCATTTCACCCATCGGCTGCCTACATAGTTGCGCCGCCTCAAGGCAAATCCGTCGTATGGCGTATGCTCAAAATCGGTATCTTCAATAAATTTTACCAACTCAGGCGTCAGACGTTCGTCGGCATCAATGCTGAGAACCCACAGGTTTTTCACATAGTCGAGAGCGACGTTTTTCTGTATTCCGTCGCCGAGATATGATTGCAGAACCACGCGTGCGCCGGTTTGCTCGGCAAGGCTTATGGTGTTGTCGCTGCTAAGCGAGTCTACAACAACGACTTCGTCGCACACCTGCTGCAGTGATTTTATTGCTTCTACAATATTGCGTTCCTCGTTGAGGGTCGTGATTATTCCTGATATGGGTTTCATTTCTCTTAAAGTTATGCAAACAACGTCGTATATCTTTCTTTTATTGTGTCGGCAAGTGTTTTTAGTTCCAAGCCGGTCGTTTCTGCGGCCGACTTGTACACAGCGGCAATCCCGACATCGCTGTCGTCGGTCTCCAGCAGATAGGGATTCCGGTTGCATCGCAGGCTTTCCCTCACTTTTTCTCGTTTCGGGTCGAGCAAAGCAGCTCCGTACGACACCCAGATACCGGCTTTGTAAAGCTGGTCGGCAAGTTGAGTGCTACCGGCAAATCCGTGAACAACCCAGATGTTATGCCTGTGTTTTTTGCGCAGTTCCGTCAATTCGTTAAAAGCGCGGACGCAATGAACAACCATAGGCTTGTTCAATTCGTCGGCCATCATTATCTGCCACTCGAATAGGCGCATCTGAGTCTCCCAGTTGCTTCGGCACACTTTGTCAAGGCCGCATTCGCCTATTATTTGTGCATTGGCAAATAGAGGTAGAGATTTGTTTTTGAAGGCATCATACGATTCGGCTTTTTCCTGGTCGGCTTTCCAAGGATGAATACCAAAACTGCGGGGGGTGATAACGCCCTCCGCAGTTTTTTGATGAGTATGGAAATCTATGTAATCCATTATTTCACAACGAGACGGCGGACAACGCGCTCGTTCTTGTTCTGGAATACCACATTGTAGATGCCGCTGCTCAGTTTACTGGTGTTGACATTGTAGATGATGTCGCCTGAAGCGTTCAGCGTTGAGCAGTGGGCGATGCGCCCCATAAGGTCAACAATCATTACCTCGTAGCTCTCGTCGCCTTTCAGACTGATTTCAATGTTGGCGATGTTGTTGGCGGGATTGGGGTAGAACTGGCCGAAACGCTGCTCGTCGACGCTGTTGATGCCGGCTGCGGGGTTATGGCCAAGATAGAAGGTGTAGTAGCCGCCCTGTGCAGCAGGCATAGGCTTGGTGATGGTCTTGCCGTTGTTGCTGGTGGCGCTGATGTAGTATTCAACAGTTGTGAACGTCTCGTAGTACGAAGTGATTGTCGAGGTGGGGATTTCACCGTTGAAACTGTTGTCGCTACCTGCCGTCAGGCTGACCTCGTTCCACTGGCCGCCGTCAACGCGGTACACAACCTTGGCGCTCTCGATGCCGCTCTTGTTGGTGATGGTGGCGGTTATGGGTGCGTTGGTGCTGGTGTAGGTGCTCTCGGTGTTGCCGGTGATGCTCGGGTGCAGTATGCGCACGGGGTTGTCGGCCGGAATCTGCTTGGTGATGNNGTGATGCAGTGGATAGCGCCGCCGCTGCCGTCAAACGACTTGACGTTGATGGGGTAGATGGTATATCCGGGATATGCTGCGGCAACAGAGTCGAGACGTTTGCGGTCCCACTCTGAACTCGGCTGGCCGTTTACGACGTTCGAGAAGCAGGGCTGGGCAATCACGTTGTTGATGAAGGTGTG
>DBXH01000057.1 GCA_002309335.1 Bacteroidales bacterium UBA1217
TATGACCATCGACTCACATACTGACACAGTCTTTTTCTCCGACAGGTTGCCTGATCGGTGTCCAGAATTGTATAAAAGTATCATTGCCGTTCTGGATGAGAGCAATATTGAGCATCGCCTCCTGCAAAACACCAAGGACATCTGGTGTCGTGACTATTTGCCCATTCAGGCCAATGGGAAACGGTTTGTATTCTACAAATACTACCCTGATTACCTCAATACCCCATACTATCGCCGCACGATAACCGATGTTAGTGCAATACCCTATATTGACAGTTTGCGGAACGAGGAAACTTGCAATCTGGACTTGATTCTCGACGGAGGCAATGTGGTGAAGTGTCTGGATAAGGTAATAATGACCGAGAAGGTTTTCTTCGAGAATAAGGACAAGTCTCGTAAAGCGATTCGGCAGATGCTTGAAGAGGCCTTCCAATGTGATATTGTCTTTCTTCCTTGGGACAAAAATGAGATCTTTGGTCATAGTGATGGCATTGTCCACTATATAGGTGACAATCGGGTTTTGATGACCAATTATGCAGATTTTGATGCTAATATGGCGAAGGTATACATCAAGGCTATGGAAAACTATGTGGAGGTTATACCATTGTCATATAAAGTCAAGCGTAAGCATGCGCGCAGTTGGGCTTATATAAACTACCTGAAAGTGGGCGGGCTGGTGATTGTTCCGCAGTTGGGCATACCAGAAGACGAACAGGCTCTGCAACAAATAGCAGAAGTTATGCCCAAGAGCAAGGTGGTTGGAGTGCCGGCATTGGAAGCTGTGCGCAATGGTGGCGCATTGAACTGCATATCATGGAATGTTCAGACAATAGATTGGAGCAATGGTTTTATGGGAGAAGAATACAGGGTGCAAGGACATACGATAGGTTGGGTCTTAAACGAAGCAGCTAAAGGGAATGCTATGTGGCAAAATGATTTAGGATGCTGCTACTCTTTTGGTCGCGGTGTGAAACAGGATATGGCAGAAGCAAACGCGTGGTTCGCGAAAGCAGCAGAGCAAGGCTTCGCTAACGCACAGTTCAATCTTGGTTTGAGTTACTTCAAGGGCGAAGGTTTTCCTCAAGATTTATCCCAAGCGAGGAAGTGGTTTGAAAAAGCGGCAGCGCAGGGATCAAAAGATGCACAACTGCATGTCGAATGGTGCCTTGAAAAGACACAGGCTCCTCAGGAAGATGTTGTTGTAGCGTGCAAAAGGGCAGCAGAAATGGGTAATGCTGACGCTCAATGTCGATCTGGGCTTTTGGTATTTTGAAGGCACCCATGGTCTGGAAAAGAACATCACGGAATCCAACAGATGGTTCCTCGAGGCTGCAAGGAGCGGTAATGATGTGGCGCAATTTCAGATAGGTCTAAAATACGAAATAGGCAGGGGTGTGAAGAAAAGTGCAAAAGAGGCAGCTAGGTGGTATATGAAAGCTGCTTCAAAGAATAATGTTGATGCAATTTATAGTTTGGGACGCTGCTATTATTACGGCGATGGCCTCAGGGTTGACAATCATGCCGCATGGAGATGCTTCAAAAAGGCGTCCGAATTGGGTGACGCATTGGCGAGTTTTATGCTAGGGAAGTGCTACTTTTGCGGCCATGGAGTTGCAGAGGATGAAGTTGAGGCAGTAAGGTGCTATCAAAAAGCAGCATCGGAGAAAGTGGTTCCTGCTATCTATGAGTTGGGAAGATGCTATTTTGACGGTT
Organism: Bacteroidales bacterium UBA1217; assembly: GCA_002309335.1. Classification (GTDB taxonomy): domain Bacteria; phylum Bacteroidota; class Bacteroidia; order Bacteroidales; family P3; genus Colimorpha. Next base: position 1,714 of record DBXH01000057.1, read on the forward strand.
CCGGCATAGGAGAGGACAAGGAAAAAGCTTTTGAACTTTTCAAAGAAGCTGCAGAGATGGATTACCCGAAAGCCATATATGCGATAGGTGATTGTTTCTATAATGGCATTGTTGTGGAAAAAAACGAGGATGAGGCGCTGAATTATTTCCAAAAAGCAGCCAAATCAGGTTGTAGGGAGGCTGAAGAGAGAATTCACGATATATTGTTATCCCGAGAAACTCCGAGTTTTGATGATGTGCCGTTCTAAAAAATTACATCAAAGTCTACGAGGAAGCCGCCGCCGAGGAAGAGTAAGTGGACAGCCCCGTTGCATAAAGAAAAGAGAGGAGAGACCCAACAGTCTCTCCTTCTTTTTTATGTGTGTTGGCGTTATCGGATGCTGACGGTGGAACTTCCCGATGTGGAGCAGTTCACTTCCGGGGTGCAACCGTCGGCAACGGTGCGGTAGGTGAGGTTGCTGGCACCGCTCGCATAGACCTTCAGGCGTTCGCAGCACAGGACGTCGGCCATGCTGGCACCGCTGAGGCTTCCCGTGACGGTTGTGGCGTCGAGGTTTGTGGCGTCGAGGTTGCTGGCACCGCTGATGTTGATGTCGAACACGTTGGTGGTGCCGCTTATGACGGCCGTGGAGGCACCGCTGAGGTCGATGTCGACCATGTCGGCCGGCTGCAGAAGACTTCCGTTGAAATTAGAGGCACCGCTAAGTTCGATGCTGATTTTCTTGGCCGAGAGGGGCGTCAGGGCTGTGAAGCTCGAGGCACCGCTGATGTCGATGTCGTCGATATCGGGGTTGTAGGGCAGCAGCACGGTGGAGTGATGCATGTTGCAGATGGTGCCGGGCTTGAGCCCTATCTTGAGGGTACCGTCCTCGATACGGAAGAGGAGCTGTTCGTGCAGCGCGCTGTCGAGTGTGACGGTGGGCACTGTGACGGTGTCGCTCATCGTGACGCTGAAGGCGTGGCTCACCTCCAGTTCGTGGTATTGGCCGGTGAGGCTGTAGGTGCGAGTCAGGGCTTGTCCGTAGGTCTTGCAATTGTCGCTGTTGATGGTGATTTGGCAGCCCGTAAGCAACACGGTGGCGGTCACAAGGAGGATTGCATGTTTCATAGACGAGGTTTTTTGTTGGTTATATAATATAATTGCAATGGGGTATCGGAATCTTACATAGGAGGAGTAATATTTTTTGCAAAAATATAAAGTTTTTGCCAAATGCAGAAAAAGTTGTATCTTTGCATCACGAAATGTGGATAGATTTGTAATGATTGCAACCACTTGAAAAAATGCTAAAGCACTAATTCAACGGCACTTTCAGTACACATCTTTTCACTGTTAAAACAATGTATTAACAGTTAAAAGTAACGTAAAATGAGCTATTTTTTCACTTCCGAATCAGTCAGTGAAGGCCATCCCGACAAGGTGGCCGACCAGATTTCAGATGCCCTGCTGGACGAATTCCTGCGGCGCGACCCCGAGAGCCATGTGGCCTGCGAGACACTTGTGACCACTGGCTTGGCGGTGGTGAGCGGCGAGGTGACCTGCAACGGATGGGTGGATATCCAGGAGACCGTGCGCGACGTCATCAAAGAGATAGGCTACACGAAGGGCGAGTACAAGTTCGAGGCCGAGTCGTGCGCCGTGCTCTCGACCATCCACGGCCAGAGCGGTGACATCAATCAGGGTGTCAGCCGCAAGTGCGAGGAGGAGCAAGGGGCCGGCGACCAAGGCATGATGTTCGGCTATGCCTGCGACGAGATGGACAACTA
>DBXH01000025.1:0-5119 GCA_002309335.1 Bacteroidales bacterium UBA1217
GTCCACAAAGCCATCATCAACGCTGAATAAGCGATACCCTTTTGTTAAGAAAGAAAAAGCATCGGAGATTTCCGATGCTTTTTTATTGCACAATCAGACGCTCTAAAAGCGGCCATTCAGTCTATTAAAACCAAGGGCTACAATGCCAATTGACGGCCGTCCAGTTTAGCTTCCACCAAATCATCGCCTTTATACACCAGTTTGAGGGAGAAGAAAGGCTGTCTGGGGTCCATAATCAAGCGTAAGAAGATGCGGTCGCCCGGCCAGAGGGTAAGGTCAAAAAGACGCTCTTTATCTATCCATTCAAGAACGCCCTCGTTACAGTCAGGCAATTCAGGAACGAGAGAGGTTGCATCCCCCTCATTGGCAGGCAAGACACCCGAGTTCCAACGGTCGGCAGTGAAGAGATGCATATACTCGCAAGGCCAAATATCAGATATAAAAGTGACAATACCGCGATAGCGCCACGAAGTGACCGTCAGGCCAGTCTCCTCATTCACTTCACGCAGCATACACTCGTCGGGGCTCTCATCGGCCTCGCACTTACCCCCTACCCCAATCCACTTATCGTGGCTGGCGTCATTGGCCTTTTTGACGCGGTGCAGCATCAGATACTGGCCTTTGCGCTCAAGATAGCATAAAGTAGTCTGTTTCATACACGAAAAGCACTAAACAAATGCCGCCCGCTGCGCGGGCGGCATTTTGCTATTCCAAGGCAGCGCCTAACGGCGCGGCCCAATGAATCTCTTAGAGCGTAAACACAGGCTCGATGAGGGTCTTGCCAAGCTCGATAGCCTCTTCATTCTGAGGAATGAGAGCGTGGTGACGAGCGGGCAGAGATTTCTCGAGACCCTTGTGGATGAATTCACTTCCGACGATGGGTTTCAGCTTGAGGAAACCACCTAGGACGATCATATTGAACACCTTAGCAATCCCCTTTTCGGTAGCTTTCTCCGTTGCGGGAATCTTGTAGATGTTGATGTCGCGACGTGTGGGCTCGTGGGTGATGCCGTTGGGGTCGTAGATCAGCATTCCACCAGGCTTTACACTCTTCTCAAATTTGTCGAGCGACTGCTGGTTGAGTACGATAGCTGTGTCGAACTTGCTGATGATGGGCGAGCTGATACGCTCGTCGCTGACGATGACGGTGACGTTGGCTGTACCACCGCGCTGCTCGGGGCCGTAGGAGGGCATCCAGAGCACTTCCTTATCTTCCATAACGCCAGAGTAGGCAAGGATTTTACCCATCGAGAGGACACCCTGTCCACCAAAACCGGCGATGATTATTTCTTCTGTCATTTTTTGTGAGGTTTTAAAGGTTTTAAAGGTTTTAAGGGTTTTAAAGGTTTCAAGGGGTTAAAAGACCTTTCCATTTTCAACCTTTTGAGCTAAACGACCCTTTTTAGCCTTTTAAACTGATTATTTATTTCTTAACTAATTCGCCTTCTACCTTTATGTCGCCGAGCGGATACTGCGGGAACATATTTTCTTCCATCCACTTGTTGGCCTGGACGGGAGTCATTTTCCAACCGGAGTTGCAGCTCGAAACGATTTCGACGAAGCTGACACCCTTTTCGAGTTTCTGATTCTCGAAAGCTTTCTTGAGGGCAGCCTTGGCCTTGCGGACATTGGCGGGTGTGTGGACGCTCTGACGGGTAACGTAGTAGGTGCCGGGCAGCTGTGCGAGCAGTTCGGTGACTTGGAAGGGCCAGCCGTTGAGTTTCTGGTCGCGGCCGTAGGGGGTGGTGGCGGTCTTCATACCCAGCATGGTTGTCGGGGCCATCTGGCCGCCGGTCATACCGTAGATAGCGTTGTTGATGAAAATCATTGTGATGTTCTCGCCACGGTTGCAAGCGTGGATGGTTTCGGCTGTACCGATAGCAGCGAGGTCGCCGTCACCCTGGTATGTGAACACGTAGCAGTCAGGGTTGAGGCGCTTGATGGCGGTAGCGACTGCTGGAGCACGTCCGTGGGCAGCCTCCTGAAAGTCAACATCAAGGTAGTTATAAGCCAAGACGGAGCATCCGACGGGTGAAACGCCGACGGTTTTGTCCTGGATGCCAAGTTCCTCAATAACCTCGGCAACGAGACGGTGTGCAGTGCCGTGACCGCAGCCCGGGCAGTAGTGCATTACATTTTCCGTCAGAACTTTCGACTTCTGATAAACCAAGTTCTCAGGTTTTACTATATCTAAATTTGACATTTTTCTTTGGGTTTTAAAGGTTTAAAGGGTTTTAAAGGTTTTAAAGGTTTTAGGTTTTCAAGAGGGTCTGTTCCGCTCTTCACCTTTTCGGCCTTTCCAACCTTTTAAACTTTATTTTATGATTTTGTTTTCCATTGCTTCAAGAACTTCCTCAGGAGTGGGGATGATACCGCCGAAACGGCCGTAGTGCTCGATGGGGATCTTGCAGTCAGCAGCGAGTTTGACATCCTCAATCATCTGGCCGGCGCTCATTTCGACGCAAAGCATACCTTTTACGCGATTTGCCAGTTCAGCGATTTGTTTGGTGGGGAAAGGATAAAGGGTGATAGGACGGAGCAGACCGACTTTCAAGCCCTTGGCGCGAGCGAGTTCCATCGACTTCATGCAGATACGGGCGGATGTGCCGTAAGCCACGAAGACGTAGTCGGCGTCGTCGCAGTTGAGGGCTTCGTAGCGGACCTCTTTTTCTTTCATTTCGGCGTATTTTGCCTGGAGTTTCTGGTTGAAGACTTCCTGACGCGAGGATTCGAGTTCGAGCGAGGTGATGATGTTGTGACCACGTGAAGCGGGCTTGCCCCAGGTGCCCCAAGGAGCCTTGGCGCGGCGTTCTTCTTCGGTCCAGCGGGGAACGTTGTCACGGGTGTAGCATTTCTCCATGCACTGTCCGATGGCGCCGTCGGTGAGGATGAGGACGGGGTTGCGATACTTGAAGGCGATGTCCCAAGCGTCGAATACGAAGTCGTACATTTCCTGAACCGAGGAGGGTGCCATCACGTAGAGCTGATAGTCGCCGTGTCCGCCGCCTTTGGTGCTCTGGAAATAGTCGCTCTGAGCGGGCTGGATGGTGCCGAGACCGGGACCGCCGCGCATTGCGTTCATAATGACGCAGGGGATTTCAGCGCCGGCGAGATAGGTGAGACCTTCTGCCATCAGGGAGATTCCGGGCGAAGAAGAGGATGTGGCAACTTTTTTACCTGTAGCGGCTCCGCCATAAACCATATTGATCGAAGCGAGCTCCGACTCTGCCTGAAGGACAACCATACCGGTGTAGTTTTCACCTTTGGGGTCCCAAGGACGTTCGGCCATAAGCGTTTCCATAACTTCCGACTGCGGAGTGATAGGATAGCCGAAGTAGCCGTCCGTACCGCTGGCAATCATAGCGCGGGCAATAGCCTCATTGCCCTTCATTAATTTCAGTTCTTTTGCCATTTTATGATACTTTTTACTTGTTTAACATTTAACCTTGTAGACGGAGATAACACCATCCGGGCATACGATGGCGCAGGAAGCGCAACCGATGCAGTTGTCATTTACGGTCTGGGTGTAGTTGTAACCCTTGCCGTTTACATTTTTCGACAGCTCGATGCAATGCATAGGGCAGGCCTCAAGGCACACTCCGCAGCCTTTGCAGCGCTCGGTGTCGATTACTATTTGTCCTTTAAATGCCATAATGTTAGTTTTATACGATTAATATTTACGATTAAAAGATTTGCAAATTCAAGTTTGCAAAGATACGTATTTTTTTTTAATTGGCGGTTACTTTTTGAAAATATTTTTTATTTATAGCATAAAAAGCAGCTGGAAGGTGATGTTTGAGGAATTGTTGCAATAAAGAGGGGATGACGAGTACTAAAAGGAAACAGCAGGTCGCTGGATAGGTGTAAATACGAGGACGGGATAAATGTTAAAATTAAGTTAATTGTTCAAGATGATAATTGTGCGTAAACCCAGAATTGACTTAGTGTTGACCCAGAACTAACCCAGAGGTGGCATTTCACCGAAATGTTAAAAAAATAAAAGTTAAAATTAGGTTAAAAATTGTAAGAATTTAACATTTAGTTGTGGTATGGCGTATGGCTTTATCTGTGGGTGAGAGGATGTTTGAGAGCGGGTATAAGTGTTAAGCGAAACGCGGAAGAAAACATAAAAAAACATAAAAAGACAATAAAAAATAAAAAAGAAAGTTACACGAACAAAAAAAAGTGTATTTTTGCACCATAAAAATCAAGAAAGAATAACTAAAAAACCGTTTTAAAATGAAGAAATTCTTTTTGTTAAGTTTATTTGTGGGTCTGTCGCTGACAGCGTTGAATGCCCAGGAAGCAAAGCAAACCAAGAATGCCAAAGAGAACGTGGTCGTGGCTGAGAAGCCGACGAACGGTCCTCAAATTGAGTTTACCGAACAGGAGCACAATTATGGAAACCTCCAGAAGGGTGGCGACGGCAATTGTGAGTTTGTCTTCACCAACACTGGCAACGAGCCTCTGATTCTGAGCAATGTAAAGGCCAGCTGCGGCTGCACTGTGCCTACGTGGACAAAAGAACCGATTATGCCTGGCAAAACCGGCACCATCAAAGTGCGCTATAACACAAACAATGTTGGTGCTTTTACCAAGACTATAACCGTTTCGAGCAACGCCATCAATGCCGCTCGCCTTACGCTTAAAATCAAGGGCAAGGTTGAATAAGACGATTAACAACTAACAAACAACAAGTTATGCCACAAATATCGAAAAAAGGCAATGAGCTGCCCCAGTCAGCCATCCGTAAACTCGTTCCGTTTTCCGACGCTGCCAAGGAACGTGGAATTCACGTATATCACTTGAATATCGGTCAGCCCGACATTGAGACCCCAAAGGGTGCTTTGAAGGTTTTGTCGGAGATTGCACGCGAGCTGCCGGATACCAAGGGTGTGCTGGAGTACAGCCACTCGGCCGGTATCCTCAGTTACCGCCGCGCATTGTGCAACTACTATCACAAGCATGGTATTGATGTGACTCCCAACCAGGTACTTGTCACCACAGGCGGCAGCGAGGCTCTTCAGATGGCCTTCACCGTATGCTTGAACCCGGGCGATGAAATCATTATTCCCGAGCCTTATTATACCAACTACAACACCTTCGCCAAGCTGTGCGA
>DBXH01000025.1:5208-6788 GCA_002309335.1 Bacteroidales bacterium UBA1217
AACAACCCGACGGGTTACCTCTACACTCAGGAGGAGTTGCTGAAGGTGGCCGGATTGGTTAAGAAATACGACCTCTACTTGTTCGCCGACGAGGTGTACCGCGAGTTCTGCTACGACGGTCACAAGCACTTCAGCGTTATGCAGCTTGAAGGTCTTGAGCGCAACGCCATCCTCTTCGACTCTGTCTCGAAGCGCTACAGCGCCTGCGGTGCCCGCGTGGGATGTATGGTGACACGCAACAGCGAAGTTTACGCTATCGCTATGCGTTTGGCCCAAGCCCGTCTGTCGCCGCCGAGTTTCGGTCAGATTTTCGGTGAGGCCGCCGTCGATACTCCTCAGGAATATTTCGACAAAGTTCAGGCCGAATATGTATCGCGCCGCAACGTTATCGTTGAGGGAATCAACAATATACCTGGCTGCTTCTGCCCGATGCCGAAGGGTGCTTTCTATACCGTCATCGACCTTCCTATCGACGACAGCGACAAGTTCTGCCAGTGGTTGCTGACCGACTTCAACTACAACGGTGCCACCGTGATGCTGGCTCCGGCAACAGGTTTCTATGTTGACCCCGAGCGCGGACGCCATCAGGCACGTATCACCTATTGTCTCTGCAAGGAAGACCTCCGTGCAGCAGTCAAATGCCTCGAAGAGGCCCTGAAAGTCTATCCGGGAAGAACCAGATAATTTGCATAAAACAGGGAAGAATCATCCTTCTTCCTTCTATACTCCAATAAAGGCGACTCTGAAAGAGCCGCCTTTATTGTTAAAAAATCTTAAATAAACATCCCCGGATAGTCATATTCCAATTTTTGGGGCTATTATTTGAATGAAGAAAAGAACCAAATGGCCAACGAGAAAGACAGTCACAACCTGTTCAACGACCTCGTGAAGCGTCACCGCAACCTGATACGCAAGATTTGCTGGAGGCATTCACAGGGAGATGAGGACCTCTGCGAGGAACTCATCCAGGAGTGCTATCTTGCCATTTGGCAACACCTTGACACACTGCATCCTGAAGTCACAGTAGTTCAGGTTAAAGCCTGGGTAGTATGGCAGTGCCGCAATGTTTTCTCGCATCACGAGCGTCACAAGAAGAGAGAAATCGCCACAATTGACGAGAGACAATGTAAAGACATCCCATCGGAAGATATAGAAAAGGCAAGCAGTCTGCTTGACGAATTGAGCCAGACTCTCACCGATGATGAACGTCGTCTTTTAGCACTGATGCGGCAGGACCTGACCAATCTCGAGATTGCTGAAAAACTGGGGCTTAAATCCAGAACCGTACGCGATAAGCAACGCCATATCATCAACAAACTGAAACGACATTACATAAACAAGAGTATATGACCGATAATGAAATACTGCAAATGATAACCGAGGGGCAGACTCCCGACTATCAGTTTGTATGCCGTCTGGCAACAGAACACAACGCCGACCTGCACAGCTGGTGCAGGCGTCGCAGAACAATACAACGCATTGTGACATCTGCCACTGTCGCTGTGTCGCTAATAGTTCTCATTGTCGTCGCTTTCTTGCCTGACCCCGACGGCCATTACGTCAGCAGCGCCCAAGCACGC
>DBXH01000025.1:6830-6967 GCA_002309335.1 Bacteroidales bacterium UBA1217
ATAATCATAATCTTGTCCCTGCTCCTTGTGGGCTGCGCGGCAGCGTGGAAGTTCCTGCCGCACACGTTGAGCTATGACAAGTGCAGCGACGTCTACCGCCACTTCGCTGATATGCGGCTCCCCGGCGTGCGCGTCAC
>DBXH01000025.1:6984-25746 GCA_002309335.1 Bacteroidales bacterium UBA1217
CCCCGTCACCCTCCTCCAGGCCGAGAGCGACGAGGGCTGGGCAGCCATCGACAGCCTCTTCGGCCTCACGGCAGACAGAAACAAGCTCATCAACGACACCACCATCCCCGACGAGGTTAAAGAGGGATTCTTAAACAACACCGCCGAGTTTTATGTGCATCGTGCACACCGCGAAACGCCAGACAAGAGTATTGCGTCCGGTGATATCCGTCCCGACGACGTCTCCGTCTACATCTTCCCCGACCTGCGTTGCGTCACCATCTACGAAACCGGCATCGTAGAAGAGGAAGCGCAGATACTCTTTCAGAACCATAAGGAGCTCAAAGAGCGAAGCCGCACCCAGCAATTGAATGCCACCTCCGACATCGCTTTCGACCACCTCGACTCCCTCGATGCCGCCCGCAATCAAGAAACAATAAACCTTTAACAATATAAAACAATGAAACGTACAAAAACACTTCTCGCGCTCCTCGCGTTGCTTATGGGCACGGCAAATGCTTATGGGCAGTATGCCTACGACTTTTCATCTGTTGCTCCCAGTGGGCAAACGCTCTACTACAAAATCATTAATTCGTCCCAGGTCGGCGTTGTGCATCCGCATAGCAGCAGCACCAACTGTGACTATGTGTCGGGGGACTTGATTATCCCCGATTCGGTGTCCTACTGTGGAAACACCTATACAGTCACCCAACTTATAACGCACCATTTTATTCAAGGTGCTTTCACCCAATGCAGCACATTGACATCTGTCTATATTCCAAACACAGTGAAAAACATTGGAGATTACTCATTCACTTACTGCAATTCTTTGGTGTCCGTCCATCTGCCAGACAGCATCACAGATATCCTCACGGAGACTTTCTATGCTTGTCACAGTTTGAGTTCAATCACTCTTGGCCGGTGCGTCACCAATATTTATCCTAAAGCCTTTGCATTATGCACGGCGCTTACGGAAATCCATTCGTTGAACAGTGTTGCTCCCAATCTATTATCTGGCACATTTGGATCCACACCCGTAAATGTCACCATCTACATACCCTGCGGCAGCACCGCCTCATACGTATCCGAATGGGGTGGCTGGTTCTCCACGTTTGTCGAGACGCCAGTATTTGTGCTGGAAACAGCGGTATCCAATGAAGTGCAAGGCAGTGTAGAGATAGTCAGCGCCCCTACCTGCAACGCCCCTCAAGCCACTATGCTTGCCACCGCAAACGAAGGTTACCACTTCTCCCACTGGAGCAATGGCTCCACGGAGAATCCGCTGACAATTACACTTACCAGCGACACTACCATTGTCGCCTATTTTTCCATCGATACATTTACCATCACGGCCACCAGCAACAATGAAGCAATGGGTACCGTAGAAGGTGGCGGAGTGTATGCCTACGGCGATACAATAACGCTGACTGCAACGGCCAATGATGGATTCTATTTCTCTGGATGGAGCATCACACCGGGTTACACAGAAATAGTCACCACAAATCCCTTTATCTTAATTGCTCAAGATAATTACACCGCTGTTGCCCACTTCGAAGCCGACAGCACAGAAAGCATTACTGGTGTTGATGCACGGAACGCGAAAGTCTACACGCTCGGTGGCCGCATCGTCGTCGAGGGCGCTGAGGGTGAGGCAGTCCGTATTTTCGACATCACAGGCCGCAGTGTCCGTAATGAGGCATTGCCGACGGGGGTCTATATAGTGAAGGTAGGCAATCGCCCAGCCAGAAAAATAGTGGTTGTAAAACAGTAAATCGCATAATAAGACAAAAAAGAAGAATGTTGTTTTTCCCTCATTTTTGTATCCCATCGGTAAAATAAATTAACTAATAGCTCGTTACCTTCCGTATGACACGAGAAGAAAAACGAGTAAAAGTAATCAACGCCTGTATTGCCCATCAGCAGCACATTGCAAACGTGGCGAAACAGGAGATGGACTCGGCGCAGCAGCAAAGCAACGACTACGGCGCCAATGTGGACCGCTACGACAGCTACCGCACCAAGATGATGCGTGCCCGCGATATGTACGCCAAGCAGCTGAGCAACGCCAACGCCAGCTTGCGCTATCTGCAGGAAGCACTGCGTATGCCACCATTCGACCACGCCGAGCACGGAGCAATTGTTGTGACCGACAAACAGCGTTTCTTTCTTAGCATCGGTGCTGGCAAATTTGTTGTCAAAGACCCTGAGTCGGCGACAGGAATGCAGTACTACTTCGCTATCAGCGCACAAACACCTATCTATCAAGCGCTGAAAGGCAAAACCATTGGCGACAGTTTCGTTGTTAACGGTATTCCGCAGACTATCAGAGAAATATTCTAAAATAATTTTGGAGATAAAATGGACAACGCAAGACAATATATCAAGAGTATTTTCCCTCTTTTGCTTTGCATTCTTCTGTTGGGTTCCAGCTGCAAGAAGAGCGAAACAGGTACGCCGGCAAACAATGAAATCGTTGTATCCGACACAACCACATCATTTGACAAATGCCTTTATGCTCCTGGCGACTACGGCAGCACTAACTGGCGCATACCAGCCCTGCTCTGTTTAAAAGACGGAAGCCTCCTTGCCGTTTGCGACAAACGCAAGTACAACGAAGCCGACCTGCCAGAGGACATAGACATCGTGAGCCGTCGCAGCACCGACGGCGGCCGCACGTGGAGCGAACCTGTGACTATCGCAGAAGGAACAGGATACAAGCACGGCTATGGCGACGCAGCACTTGTGCAATGTGAGAACGGCGAAGTGGTATGCGTTTTTGTAGGCGGCAACGGTCTATGGGCCTCGACCGAGGGCGACCCTATACGCAGCTATGTGTGCCGCAGCACTGACGGAGGCCAAACGTGGAGCCAACCAGAGGACATCACCACCCAACTGTGGGGCAGCCAAGCCTCCAACGCCACCTGCCGCAACTACAAGGCCTCGTTTTTTGGCTCGGGCAACGGTTTGAGGCTGACACGAGGGGAGAATGCCGGACGCATAATGTTTGCCGCCGCTATGTGCCGCAAAAACGCCAATACGCTCGATAATTTCGTAGTATACAGCGATGACAACGGACACTCCTGGAATGTATCAAGCCGTGCCTATAGCGGTGGCGATGAAGCCAAACTGATGGAACTAATTGATGGCAGAGTACTCATCAGCGTTCGTCAGAGCGGTGCACGCGGGTACAACCATTCTAGCGATGGAGGTGTCAGCTGGGGCACACAAGGACGTTGGCAAGACCTGACTGCCAATGCCTGCAACGGTGATATGCTGCGCATCAAGGCCACCGACCGCGGCGACAGTTGCAACCTGCTGCTGCACAGCCTGCCCAATTCAATGCAACGCGAGGACGTAAGTCTCTTTTTCAGCTTCGACGAGGGTCTGACGTGGCAGGATCCGAAGCTGCTTTTCGACGGCCCTTCGGTATACTCCTCCATCACCTTAATGCCAAATGGCGGCGTAGGAGTCTTCCTTGAACAGAATCCAAACGGTGCTTGCGAACTATGGTATAAGTATATTGCTCCTAGCGACCTGAGAAAATAAACAATATCATCATAACAAATAGTCAGCGGGGCTTTTTCGTAAAGAAAAGCCCCGCTGACATTAATATAGAACCTATAATGCTTATTTCAAAATCACCGTAGCACGGCGGTTCTTAGCACGATTCTCGTCAGAGTCGTTGGGAACGATAGGCTCTTCCTGACCGCGACTCTTGGTAATGATATTCTTGGCGGGAGCACCAAGGCTTATCATATATTTCTTCAATGCCTCAGCACGTTTCTGACCATATTTAATATTAATGGCCGCTGTACCGGTATTGTCAGTGTGGCCTGTGATTTCAGCCTTAAGGTTATCGTCGACCATCATAGAGGCACAGAGCGTGTGTATAATTGCATCCGTTTTCTTGTCAAACCTGGGAGTGGTACCCTTGGTCTCAAAGTAGACAGTAGCATTTATATCGTCGAGCTGTTTCTGCATTTCCTGACGGGTTACAGGCTTAGCTGGCATATTCTTATGGAGGGCAGCGATGCTGTCGAGGAGAGCCTGTTCACGTGCACGGGCTTCTGCCTCGGCCTTTGCACGGGCAGCACGCTCAGCAGCAGCACGAGCTTCAGCCTCAGCTTTTTCACGAGCCAAACGCTCTGCCTCAGCCTTCTCACGAGCCAGTTTCTCGGCAGCGGCACGAGCCTCAGCCTCAGCTCTTACACGAGCTATACTGTCAGCCTCAGCCTTTGCACGGGCAGCCTGCTCTGCAGCAAGCATCTCGGCTTTGCGCTTGCCACCAATCCAACCAAGATCAATACCAATTTTGAATCCTACTCTAAGAAGGTGGAGGCCCTCAATCTGATTAGAAGCGAAGGTACCATTATAGATATGATCCGCAGCATCGGAAGCAATATCCAACAACGGATTTTCAGACTCTTCAGCCATACTGTTTAAACTATAGCCACCATAAATGCCAAGATAGAGTCCCCAGTTGTTTTTCAGGCTAAGGCGATAACCGAGGTCGGCGATGAGGCTTACACCCATCTTCATACCATCAATACTACTCTCAAGATCAGCATTGTATGTACCAAAGCCGTGAGACGGCATATCGTAGACACTGTAACCCAAAGCAGGGAAATAGCCGCTTGTGGTATAGGAGCCATCATCGGCTGTGTATTTACCGCTGAGAGGCAGATCAAACGAAGCTCCGAGACCAGCAAGAAATGTCCATTTGTCACTCAAAATGTTGCGCCAGAAAAACTCGACAGGGATATTCAATACATTAACTGTCTGATGTTCTTTCCAATTGTCGAATCTAGTATTCAGGTCATATTTCACATTCGGGTTGTCTGTGTGGGTACGTCCCGGTGTCACCTCCGTAAAATTGTACTTCGTCGATGAGTTTACGAGGCTGTAGTGGGCACCAAAACCAAATCCGAAATGCTCACCAAAGAAATGTGCATAATGCAAACCTGCCTCAATACCGACACCCAGAGTATGCGTGCCATCAGCAGGGTTGCAAACCATAGTGTTCAAACCAGCTGCCGGATGAAGGGTAAGACCCAGATAGTTATCGTAATCGCTCTTTTGAGCAGTAACGGCAAACGTTACAGCCAAAGCCGCGAACAATGTCATAATTCGTTTCATATACATTGAGTTTTTAATTTAACCATTAAGACAATAAAACACATTAGTTACGGATAACCTGCACTACAGAGCCATCCACGGTGACAATATAGTTGCCGTGCTGGAAGCGCGACATATCTATTGTTGTAGTGTCACCTACAAAGGTGCGGTTTACAAGCACTACGCCAGCGGTATTGGTAACACGAAGAGTGTGATTGAACTCTTTTGAGTTGGAAACGCTGATGCTGACCTGACCTGCAGTCGGGTTAGGATAAGCTTTAACTGTCACAGGTTCGTCACTGACTAGCGTGGTCATATCCTGCTGCGGGCAGGTATAAGTATCAACGCCGTTCATCTTGCAACTGACAAAGTATTCACCTGTCAATCCACCATTCTGCTGATAATAGTAGTCGTTGGCACCAGGAATTAACGTCCACGTCGGGTCGCCAGTTTCGCGATGGTACCACTGAATGTCAGTGAGGCAATGGCAAGTATCAATCACTGCTATAACATCGCTGAAGAGAGGCATAACATACGTCTCAGGCAGGTTGACATGGAACTTCACTCTAATGCCCGGACTAATAAGAGTCGGGTAATTATGGTCACGGAAAGAAAGCGTGGCGGTATAGTCTCCAGTAGGAACTCCGGCCGGAATATTAAGCGTGATGGTGCCCGTTACGCCTGGAGTGGTAAGGTAAGTCCAGCTGACGTTAGGAATAGCGGAGTCATCGAAGACCAATCTATACTGGTCTGGGTTACCTGAAACAAGATGATATATTATGGAGCCGCCGCCTGCGCAATAGCCATAGGCTTCAACTTCAAGACCTTCATTATATCCACTTGTACCACCGTATGCGGGATCGGGTCTCATATCCTCGATAATGGCACCATTGTGAAGCACTTTCTGCAATGACGGGAGTTGATAATTGGCCACCGATGCACCAAAAAGTGCATAAGTAACAATGATATCCTTGTCTGAGCCAAGATTCGGGCTGTCAAAATGAGCCTCAACGGTATGCGTTAGCACGTCATTTCCCAACACGCCTTCCAGCGTACCCGGGTTGAGAACCTCGGCGGTATCGTTGCCGTCATAGAATTTGGTGATGACAATCGATACATTTTCAACAGTCACCGTAGCAGGATTGATGATGAGCGTGACTGTTGCGCTGCTAGCATCAAGTGTGTCGCCTGCCGTTATGGGTGTAGCTGTAACGGTATAAACACCCGCGTTGGTGGGGAAATTGGGAGATACGAAAACCTCGCTCCCATTGTCGAACGTCAGCGTTGTGTTTCTTGTGACACCCGCCACATCATAAGTGGCCGTAAGGCCTGTGTAAGGTGTTGCCGTATAGGTGGTTGTCAAATCGCCCGACCATACGACTGTGTAGACGGTGGCTTGCGAACTTACCGTCGCAACCGTCAACAAAATCAGAAAAAAGAATAATCGTTTCATCATAGTAAAGTTATTAATTGTTGATACATTATTTTTTGCTTATAAATACGTTCATAACCTAACACACTATTAATGTGCAATATATTCAAAACAAATACACATTACTATCAATTGCAAAGATACATATTTTTTTTTAATATTTTGAAATAATGTTAATTTTTTTGCAAAAAAGAAGAATTGATATTCATCAAATATCCCTTAAAAAAATGAAAACGTATTTAATTATTGAAAAATCACTACTTTTAGGGATTGTCTGGTCTATGGAGAGTTAGTAACTTTGCAAAATCAAAAAATAGGCAAACGCAAATGTTACTCTCTGAATTACAGACAGGTGAAAGAGGCGTAGTGGTTCGCGTGGCGGGTCACGGAGCCTTCCGCAAACGCATTATCGAGATGGGTTTCATCAAAGGCGTCACTGTGGAAGCTATACTTAACGCACCCCTGAACGACCCTATAAAATACCGGATAATGAATTTCGAGGTATCGTTGAGACGCAGCGATGCCGAGAAAGTGGAAATTGTGAGCGAGAAGGAAGCCGAGCTGGAGATTGTAAGCCACGACGACTATCGCGGCATCGATGCCGACGAACAAAGCGCGGCACAACATATAGCCGCCGAACGAGGCAAAACCATCAATGTCGCCCTCGTCGGCAACCCCAACTGCGGCAAGACCAGCATCTTCAATATAGCGGCTCATGCCCACGAGCGTGTAGGCAACTACAGCGGCGTAACGGTGGACGAAAAGGTTGGCACTTTTGAACATAACGGCTATACTTTCAACCTGATAGATTTGCCTGGCACCTACAGCCTCAGCGCCTACTCGCCTGAGGAACTGTATGTGCGAAAACATATTATCGAGAAAAATCCCGACATAATACTCAACGTCGTTGACGGCAGCAACCTCGAACGTAATCTCTACCTCACCACACAGCTTATCGATATGGACATCACGATGGTGATGGCGCTGAATATGTTTGACGAGCTGAAAAGAAGCGGCGACAAACTTGACATAGAGCAATTGAGCACTCTGCTGGGTATGCCGATAGTACCCACAACGGGGCGTAATGGTGACGGCATCGACAAATTGTTTGACACAATAATAGATGTTTATGAAGAACGTGACGTCAAAACGCGCCATATCCACGTAAACCATGGACGCGAGTTGGAACGCAGCATAAAACGGCTGCGCACCGAACTTTATGAGCACGGTTTCAGCGACAGTCTTTCAACGCGTTTCCTGGCAATCAAACTCCTGGAGAATGACAAGCAGTTGGAACAGTACACTACTGAACGTGACCCTGACGGCAGTGTATTTAAAATGCGGGATCAGATTGCCGATGAGTTTTTTAGGAGTAGCCACCATTCGATTGACGACACCGAACACGTACAGAAAGAGCACGGCGGCGACCATCGCGCCCACCAGGACATCGAGAGTGCCATCACCGACGCCAAATATGCATTCATCCGCGGTGCCCTTGCCGAATGCTACGAGAAAAACGAAAAAAGCACCCTTCACGCACATACCGACCGCATCGACGCCATTGTCACCCACCGCTGGCTCGGCTACCCTGTGTTCCTAATCTTTATGTTCATCACATTCTTCTGCACCTTCGCCATAGGTCAATACCCGATGGATTGGATTGATGCTCTTTTCGGTTGGTTGGGCGAACTTGTGAACAGCAATATGACCGAGGGACCGCTACGCAGCCTCCTGGCCGACGGTATCATTGCCGGAGTGGGCTCGGTGATCGTTTTTCTACCTAACATCCTGATTCTATATCTCTTTATCTCCTTTATGGAAGACAGCGGCTATATGGCACGCGCAGCATTCATTATGGACAAGCTGATGCACAAAATGGGTCTGCACGGCAAGAGTTTCATACCTATGATTATGGGCTTTGGCTGCAATGTGCCGGCAATTATGGCCACACGTACCATAGAGGACCGCAAATCCAGGCTGCTGACAATGCTGGTCATCCCGATGATGAGCTGCTCAGCGCGAATACCTGTTTATGTAATACTGGTGTCGGCTTTCTTTAGCAAATACGCCGCCCTCGTCCTTACTGGACTTTACCTATTGGGAATGATTATGGCGGTGCTGATGGCCAAACTGTTCAGCCGCTTTGTAGTGAAAGGCGACAGTCTGCCGTTTGTTATGGAACTCCCACCCTATCGTATGCCGACCGCCAAAGCCGTACTGCGCCACACCTGGGAGAAAGGCAAGGAATACCTAAAAAAGATGGGCACCATAATATTGGCTGCCAGTATAATAGTGTGGGCTTTGAGCTATTTTCCCACCAACGCCGACAAAAAAATGCAGGCGGAAAACTCATATATGGCTAAGATTGGCAAGACTATCGAGCCTGTGATGGCTCCTTGCGGATTCGACTGGCAACAGAGCGTGTCTCTTCTTAGCGGAGTATTCGCCAAGGAGGTTGTAGCCAGCACAATGACAGTCGTTTACGCAACCAGCAGTGAAGAGGCTGAAGAGCTTGAGGATTTCGAGGCCGAAGAGAACGGGAGCCGTATCTCGCAACTGATACAGCAGAATATGTCCCCATTGTCGGCAGCATCAATGCTACTGTTCATACTGCTCTATATGCCCTGCCTTAGTACCATTGTCGCTATCAAAAACGAAAGCGGCAAATGGAAATGGGCGCTTTTTACTATGGCTTACACCATCGGTCTGGCTTGGGTGGTGTCAACGGTGTTCTTCCAGCTAGTAAGTCTAATACTATAAATCCCCGCATATTATGATTCAAACTATTATAGTGGCGATTATCTTGGCGGCAGCAGCTGTTTTTGTCGTGCGTGGCATAATGCGAACTGTTAAAGGCAAAGGTGGATGCGGGTGCGGGTGCGACAATTGCCCTATGAAAGGAGACAAGGGGCGCCTTTGCAACGATTCTTTTCCACAAATAAATGTTGATGATTAGGCAATAAAAACATCTTATGCGCGTTTTTTTTTAAAGACCGCACAAAAATGAACAACGAAAGGTCAAACACCACAGATCAAAGAATCAGGGAAATACTCCATGAAAAAATGGTCTCAAAAATAAAAAAGTTATCCCAAGGGGCTAGCTCGGGTTTCTTTTGCGAACATAACAAAGACATCGACGTTAGATTGTGGATGAAGGAGTTTGGCGGTTGTAATGTTACGCTGTTCTTAGACAGTTTTCTTGAGAGTCCCTCTATTACGGAGAAACTTTTCAACAAAGAGCCGGACAAAAAGGGCACCATATATCTTTTCACAGGAGAGGAAAGAAGTGCTGCCCATTACATTTCTGTATTGTCACTTGACGGTCAAAGTAGCGGGGTAAGAGTCCTCGATAGTTTCAAGTACGAAAACGAAGGTGTCTTGACTCTTGAGGTTAATCCCCTCTTGGTGAAACAGTCACTTATCGTTCCCGAAGACCCATTTGACGGATTCTGTTGGTCTAGTAACACAAACGACGGTGTTATAAAAACAACGGTGGTCCCCACATCCGTTTTCGGGAAACAATTTATTTTAAATTTTGCCGTCTGCGGCGAATTTAACCTTTCCATTTTTTATGTTGCTGACGGGAGCGACACGCCTCAACACTTGTTCAGCAAAGGTTTCTGTTGCAAATAAATTAAAACACAATAATAGTTATGAGTACAATTTACGACTTCAAAGCCATTGCAAGTAACGGCAAAGAAATTGATTTTTCAGACTTCAGAGGCAAAGTGTTACTTATCATAAACACTGCCAGCAAATGTGGTTTTACACCTCAGTTTGATGGCTTGGAGAAACTTAATGAAAAATACCGTGAACGCGGTTTGGTCTGCATTGGATTCCCCTGCAACCAGTTTGCCCATCAAGACCCAGGTTCAGACAGCGAAATCGAAGGTTTCTGCCGCGTAAACTATGGTGTGACTTTTCAGATAATGAAGAAAATAGACGTCAACGGCAACGACGAGCACCCCATCTTCACTTATCTGAAAAAGGTGGCACCTACAGAAGATTACAAAGGTCTGAAAGCCAAAGCTGCAGCCGCTATGTTCAAGACCATCAGTAAGAGTGTGGAGAAAGACAGCGATATAAAGTGGAATTTCACCAAATTCCTTATCTCGCGCGACGGCAACAGCATCAAACGTTTCGCCCCTACCACTGAGCCCAAGGATTTTGAGAAAGACATTGAGGAGATGCTGTAAAAAAACTTCGACGACCGGACAAACAGAAATGATTTACCGGCGTTCAACAATAGAATACAATGAAGACTCTAAACAACAAAATAAATATCCCTTTTTTAAATCGACCCCTGATTCTATTATTCACTATGGTCTTTCTAGTGTCAGGATGCAAAAAGGATGAAATAACCATTGTCGACGGCAATGATGCCACCGACACAAGCGATATTATTGTCGACACTGCATCCGACCGCACCATCACAATCGTTTTCTCCACCAACAGCAACGCCACTGTAAGCGGCGCCGGCAACGGCATCTCGGCTACAGTCAGCGGCAACGATGTCACTGTGGTCAATTCAAGCACTGCAAAAGTAATGTACCAGCTGAGCGGTTCAACGAACGACGGATTCCTAAAAATCTATAGTGGCAAAAAACAGAGCATAGTATTGAACAGTGCAAGCATCACCAATTCACGCGGTGCGGCAATCAACATTCAAGGTCCTGCGGATACACCGAACAAAGGCAAACGTGTTGACTTGATACTTAACGGTACCAGCTCGCTGACCGACGGAACGACCTATAGTCTCACTCCTAGTACCGAAGATGAAAAAGCCGTAGTGTTCAGCGAAGGACAAATAGTGGTTAGCGGCAACGGCTCACTGACAGTGACCGCCAAAGGCAAAAACGGCATTACCAGCGACGACTGGGTACAGTTTGTGTCTGGCACTGTCAACATCAACTCCTCTGCCGGACACGGTGTCAGAGGCAAAGATTATATTTTAGTTAACGGTGGCACACTCGACATCAGCGTCTCAGCCGACGGCAAGAAAGGATTCAGCAGCGACAGCCTTGTGCGTTTTGAGGGTGGCACTACCACTATGACAATCACAGGCAACACTGTAGTAACCACAGAAGGAAGCGCAAAAGACACCTCTGGCACAGCGGGGGTCAAAGCCGACCAACTCTTTGAGATGGTCAACGGTTATCTGACCATCACCAACAGCGGCAAGGGAGGCAAAGGCATCAGCTGTGACGGCGCAGCCAGCTTCAGCGGAGGCAACATAAACATTACCGTAACTGGTCAGAACTTCGGATCTTCAGGCGGTGGCGGTTGGCCTGGCGGTGGCGGTGGCTGGCCAGGTGGCGGAGGCAACAACAGCGTTGGTGCCAAAGGCATCAAGGCCGACGGCAACATTGACATTTCCGGCGGCATCATTACTGTCACTGCATCCAACCACGAAGGTATCGAGACCAAAGGAACACTGACAATCACCGGCGGCGAGGTCTACAGCCAATCCTCCGACGATGCCATCAACTCTGCCGGCAATATGACCATAAGCGGAGGTTATGTCTGCGCCTATTCCACTGGCAACGACGGCCTTGATGCTAACGGCAACTGCTACATACAAGGAGGCGTTATTTATGCCATCGGCAAAAATTCGCCCGAAATGGCAATCGACGCTAACACTGAGGGTGGCAAGAAACTATACATTCAAGGTGGCACCATCATAGCTATCGGCAATCTGGAGAATGGCGCCCAACTGACGCAGGCCTGCTATCAAGCCTCGTCGTGGACCAAGAACGTCTGGTATTCCATCACTGTCGGCGACAACACCTACGCTTTCAAGACCCCGTCGAGCGGGGGACAGAAACTGATTGTGTCGGGCACCGTACAGCCTTCCGTGATGAGCAGCGTGACCGTCGACGGAGGAACCGAACGCTGCAACACGATGCTCTACGAAAACCCGGAAGTGAGCGGTGGCAACAATGTAAATCTAAGCAATTACACCAGTGGCGGTGGATGGCATTAATCAACAAAAAGATGGTTGTTATGAAAAAGTTGTCTATAATCATCGCCGCAGCGATAATTTCATTTTTCAATTTTCATTTTTCAATCTGCTATGCCCAGACCGATGTGGCCGTCGACCCCAACTTCGGCACCCGCTTTTCGCTGTCCGTCGACAAAAAGCTAGCCAAAGGCCTGCACTTGCAATTGGAAGAGGAATTACGTATGGACGACTGGGGTCTATCGCTCGACCGGCTTCACACCTCTCTCGGACTTACATACAAAGTCAACCAGTATCTTAAACTGGGTATTGGCTACGCTATGATAAATCCTTACAGCACCGTCAACAGTGCATTCCGAAACAGTCGCCATCGATTGATGCTTGATGCCACTGGCAGCATCCGGCTTGGCGATTGGCGGTTGTCGCTGAAGGAACGTTTCCAAGCCACCTACCGCACCGGCGATATGAACGAGTATCAGAATCCACGCACTGCACTGACACTGAAAAGTCGCCTGAAAGCATCCTACAAAGGCTGGCATCGCTTTGAGCCCTACGCCTACATTGAACTGCGCAACACCCTCAATGCCCCTGTAATCAAAGCCAACTTTGACGGCACAAATTACTTGACCGACGCTTTGACACAACGCGGAGAGGCTGGCTGGTTTATTGAAAGCTGGAACGGTGTTTATATCAACCGTTTCCGTGGCTCACTGGGTGTAAAATACGAATTCAATCGTCACAGCAGTCTGGATGTCAGCCTGATGGCCGACCGCACAATCGACAAGGTCGTCGACGCAAACGCCGAAGGCACTAAACTCAAATCATACACCCGTGAAACCAGCTTCTTCTACTGGTTTACAGCAGGTTATTGTTATTCTTTTTAAACAGAATGGATATGAATAAAAAGATTTTGATAGTATTGCTCTTTTGCCTTGTCGGTGGCTGTGTTTGGTCGCAGGACAAGCCTACCACCAAACGCGAACGCAAGAAAAACCTTGTCGTCAAAGAGTATAACACTCGTGCGGGCTCCAACACGCCTTACCTTGACAACCAAGTGACCTATGATGCCCTGGGACGCAAAATCGAAGAGATTGAGTACGCCTCCTACGGGCAGAAAAAACGCACCACTTACAGCTACGAGGGCAACAGCACCAAGTGCAAGGAACAGGTCGAATACGACGACAAGAATCATCCTGTGCGCATCAAGCAGTTCGAGTACAATGACGACGGCACCCGCAAAAAACAATACAACTACAAGCCCAACGGCAAGCTCGAGTTGACCAAAACATTCGAATACTCATACAAGTGATTATTCAGAGATTTTAACTACCCCATCAACACATTAATATATCAATGGATATACTAAGCCAGATGCACCCCATAAGCCTAGACGAAATGAAGGCCGTACACCTGATGAACAGGGTGGATCAGAAATATTTGGCTTCTGCCGATATGCTGGAGGTCTTGCTGTCGCGCATCGCCGAAGGCTACTATGTACAGCACATCGAAGGCAATGCACTGGCTCCCTACCACACACTCTATTTCGACACCGCCGACCTGGCGATGTACACGATGCACCACAACAAGAAGCTCAATCGCCAGAAACTGCGCGTTCGCACCTACCGTTCAACCGAGACTACTTACTTTGAAATCAAGAACAAAGACAACAAGAAGAAGACCCGCAAGGTGCGTATTCCCATAGCGCCTGAGAGTTTCGACAATTGTCTCGAAGTGCCTGAAGTGGCATCATTTGTTAATGATAATACTCCCTACCCTGTCGCCACACTGCATCCTTGTTTGGAAAACCGGTTCACTCGCATCACACTGGTAAACAAAGGTATGAGCGAGCGGGTCACCATCGACCACGACATCACTTTCCACAACCGCGCCACAGACACCGACGCCGATATTTCACACCTGCTTGTCATAGAAGTCAAATATGAGGTAGGGGCGCCCAAGTCTGCTATCGAACTGGCGCTGCACGATATGCACATCCTGCCGCGGCGTATGAGCAAATACTGCATCGGCACCGCCCTCACCGATCCCAATGCCAAGCGCAACAGATTCAAACCCAAGTTACTATACATAGATAAGATAACCCATTAAAACCCCGATATATGCTTATGTTGCAGACGGATTTCAACTCCGACATCGCCGCCCGCTTCGGCAACGTTGAGGAACAGACCATCGACTTTCTTGGTATGCCGTTCTTTGATGCCCCAAGCCTCTGGCGCCTGCTTATCCTGTTCGGCATCAACCTACTGGTATGCTGGACAATAACACACTTTTTCTATTACCGGAAGAGCAAGCGTCGCGACTATTATTTCACCTACATACTTTTCAGCACGGCCATATTCTTTATCCTCTACCAGTTGCAGAATATGAAGATTGAGGTAGGCATCGCCCTTGGCCTGTTCGGTATCTTCAGTATGATACGCTATCGCACCGAGCAATTGCCCATCCGCGAAATGACCTACCTTTTCGTCCTCATCGCCATCAGTATCGTCAACGGTGCCGGTATGGCTTCAAGCTACGCTACGTTCATCGCCGTCAACCTGCTCTTCATCGCCATCATCTGGATACTTGAGGCCGCAGGACTTTCCAGCCGCAAGGCACAGAAAATCATCACCTATGAGAAGTTTGCGCTTATAAAGCCCGAACGTCGCGAGGAACTTTTGGCCGACCTCCGCGAACGCACAGGACTCGACATCGTCAAAGTGCAGGTAGGCAGCATCGACTTCCTCAAAGACACTGCCTTCCTCAAAGTGACCTACATTCCCGACGACCTGGAGCCCAACGACATTGATATGGTTACGAAGTTCAAGAAAAAGTAGTCACATACATCTTTACCAATGAAAAACAATATTACAAAACGACTCTGTGCATTGATGCTCCTTCTTTTGGCCGTTGCACCGCAGATGCAGGCACAAAAGCGGGTGGACTATAAAGAATTTGACAGCATAAAAGTATCCTACATTGCCTTCTTGGGCATCTTTGCTGATATACATTACTGCAAAGACAGTACCACTATGACATTTTCTTCTTACATTGCCGGTGACACCGCTGTAAAGTTCGACGATGCGACCACAGCACGTTTCCTGCAACTTCTCAATATTGGAGTGTTCAACGACGAGTCTTTGAAACAATATAAAGATATGATTATTACCGATTGCCCGTGCGTCAGTGTTTCCTGTTATAGCAAAGGCAAATTAAAGTATTCAAAATTTATCGACTACGGAATGGGAGAACTGACACCGAAATACAAACGTTTCAATGACTGGCTTAACGATATTTTTGACCAACTGACCAAAGACAAGCAACGGCAACGGCGATGATAGTTAAATCAAGCCTACAGCCTGCATCATTGTGCGATAATAGGCTGCTTTTTCCGACAGTTTCATCGGATAGGCTCGCGATGACGAGGGCATACGCCACAGCCGCATCGACCGCCCACCGACAGCAAAGGTACTGAACCCGCCCATATTTGGTACCCTGGCATCATAGTCGCTGCAAAGCGTATCGGCGCTTTTTTGGCCTGTGCAAACAATATCGCCACAAAGTGGAATTCGAGTCAGCATTGCAGCAATATCGGTTTTCTGTACAACCTCAAGAAACTTGTCCGATGCATTGTCGGCCAGACGGCGCACAGCTGTTGCGGTGTCGAATATCGCTATGCCGCGCTCATAGAGAAGGGCTTTGATATCCTCCAGTCTGAAAGTCCTTTTCTCCGCATCCACAAGCCGTTGTGAGTCACCGTAGAACACCTCGCCGAATATTTCCCACATCATATTTGTCCGATTGGGGTAATAGAAATCCATACACCAGCGCTTCTTCGGCGGAGGGAAACTGCCCAGCATCAGCAGCCTTGCGTTCTCCGGCAGGAACGGCTCAAGAGGGTGATATTCGATGTTTTTTGTTTTCAACTGTTCCATACTGCTTCCTAAACGCACTTCAGCGCAAAATATTGCAGAACAACACCCGTTGTGATGGGTCAGCGTTTCGTCGTATATTATTACCCGATCTTTTTATCCGTTTCACTTCCCTTGTTTTTGCCAATCCCAATCCCTTTATTTCGATTCGTTTACAACAACGTAATAGCACAAGGAATTTTTCCCCAAAAACCTATATTTCAATATGTCAAAGACCTCTCTCGTTTCCCGTTTCCCTCCCCTCTCGGAGAGGGNNCGGCGGGGTGTGTCGCGCAGAGCTGAATTGTGTGTGGCAAAACAGCGGCGGGGTGTGTGTCCTCTCCGTTTCCCATTCTCCGACCGCGTCAGCCCTCCCCTCTTGGAGAGGGGTGCCGCAAAAGCGGCGGGGTGTGTCGCGCAGAGCTGAATTGTGTGTGGCAAAACAGCTGGCGGGGTGTGTCGCGTTCTCCGCTCTCAGTTCTCCGTTCTCCGTTTAAAAAACTTTCCCTTCAAACGACGCTGCAAAGATACACCCAAAACATTCCCTCACTCAAAAATCGACTCGATATAAATCATTATGACACGATATGACCTATAATGACACATTATGACACAATGCAAATATAAGCAGAAAAGAGCCCCTTCCGGTGGTTTATTTTCAAAAAACGATGCAATCTCGATACCACGTAGTGGTTCCCTCTTAATAGAATCAAGAGAACAAAAAATACAACAACCACGTAGTGGTTTTCTTTTAATAGAATCTGGATAACAAGACGTAAAATATACCACGTAGTGGTTTCCTCTTAATAGAATCAAGAAAACAAGATATACGATAACCACGTAGTGGTTTTCTCTTAATAGGCTCTACGACCTAGCCAAATGCTGATTAATTACACTCCTGAAATTGAATTACAAAATCTAATTTCTGTTGTAGCGGATCTGTGATCCGCTACAACAGAAACATCCGCCGCGAGGGGGATCCGCAACAGCGGGAACATCCGTCGCGACGGGTATTATTTAGCAAATTGTCGCCATTAGAACTTGTAGAAGCATCAAACCTGTAGCTATTATCTACAAGTAGGGGCTTTATTTGGTGCAGGGATGGGAAGTATGTTAAATGAAGATATAATACTTTCAAACAAGGGAATATCATCTTCTTTTATGTTCTCATACGATATTGTTACTCCCATTTTTTTGTAGTAAATCTCTTTGGTAAAATTGTCATTATATTTTCCATAGTAACATATCTGGTTTTCATTTTCTGATAAACATTTTATTATAGTTGTATCACAGAATGGTCGTGTCGCATTGTGCCCTTTATGAATGAATAGATAAGCTGAATCTCTATAAGGATATGTCACAAAAAATCCTTCTTCATATTGAAAAACAGATTTATTTATGTAAAATGATAATGGAACGCATATTACTAATAAATGGTCTCCACAATATATGGTATCACAATGTTTCTTTTCAGAGATTACTTTGAATGGTTTAATCTGAGCTACAGCCTGAAAAGAACAAAGAACAAATAAAAATAGAAATATGAAATGCTTTACTCTTTCCATGATTTATAGTTTTGTTTAGCCTCCTGAACGGCTGCATCTATTTGTTGTTTTAGAGCGGTGTTCATATCACATCTAATTACAGTTGGAACATTGCGTTGAAATTCTTCATCATAAGTCGGGACAATTTCGCGTTGATAGTTGTGATTTGGATTCACGTCCGAATTATGCTGGCTTAACTCAAAGAAAAATGCGTGTCCATAACCTTCGTGAGCAAGATTTGAGACTTGATCTTCTATGGTTAAATTTGAACTAGTAATCACGTATACATTTTGGTCAGGAGATGGATCTTGTACATTGCCTGGCATCAATGTAACACCCTTGTTATTTACACCTTCTGTTCTATATGGATTAGTCAGATCAATTTCATTATAAATATCCTTATGGAATGATTCAGTACTGAAAATGTATTCTCTTTTACTTTGAGCCAATGTTCTTAATGCATTAAAATTAACCGAGTTGCTTTTGCATCTATTCAACCTTCTAACGTCAAGATTTCCTTTTTTGTCAAATTTAATATACCTTGATTCATATTTTGTTAGAGAATACTTTATATTTAATCTAGACTGTTTATCCGCAACTCTTACTGTATTTCCATCCGGATCCACCAATTTCACTGGATTCCAGGCACAATAGGCATAAGGGCTAATGCTCGGGTATTTGTCGCTCATCGGATCGACGGAGAGGAAAAGACTTGACAAATCGCAGTCGTAGTACCTCGCTCCGAAGCAGTAAAGCCCTGATTCAGAGTCTTTCTCTTTGCCCGTGAAGTCTGAAAGGATTTGGTAAAAATACAGATGATGATTG
>DBXH01000054.1:0-7364 GCA_002309335.1 Bacteroidales bacterium UBA1217
CCTCTAGTAGAGGGGAGGGGAACGGAGAACGGAGAGTGCGACACACCCCGCCGCTGTGCGGCACCCCTCTAGTAGAGGGGAGGGTAACGGAGAACGGAGAACGGGACACACCCCGCCGCTGTTTTGCCACGCACAAATCAGCTCTACGCGCTCCACAGGAGCTTGTACCCCCTCTCCGAGAGGGGAGGGAAACGGAGAACGAGAGAGGTCTTTGACATATTGAAGTATAGGTTTATTGGCTTGATGCTATAGGGCAACTGTTGTGTTGGATCTGCATTTCATCACATCAGATCGTCACAACAGAAAAAAAGTGTATCTTTGCAGCGGAATTCATTAATCAGGAGTGCTTGATAACCTCCTATAACAAAACAAGATAAATAAAAAATGAGTAGAGAAAACGACAATCTAAAGTCGCTCGGCAACAAGACAGAATACAAGAACGACTATTCACCTGAGCTTCTTGAAACTTTTGAGAACCAGCATCCGGGCAATGACTACTGGGTGGAGCTGCTGTGCCCGGAATTCACCACGCTGTGCCCCATTACGGGTCAGCCGGATTTTGCCGAGATCCGCATACGTTACATCCCCAACCAGCGTATGGTGGAGAGCAAGAGTTTGAAGCTCTATCTGTTCTCGTTCCGCAGCCACGGTGATTTCCACGAGGATTGTGTGAATATCATTATGAAGGACCTGATACGCTTGATGGAACCTCGTTATATTGAGGTACTGGGTTTGTTCACCCCGCGCGGAGGTATTGCCATTCATCCGTTTGCCAACTATGGTGCGCCAGACACCAAGTATGAGGAGCTGGCATATCACAGGATGATGAATTACAAGCTAAACAATTAGTTCGCGGACGACAAAGAATGCGGCGACGAGGGCGAAGGCGAGTTTGAGCCCTGTGCCTGTGAGGAATCCGAGGAATGCACCCCAGGCGGCACGGAGTGCTGCGCGGCTCTGCTTGCCGTTGAGCAGTTCGCCGACCAAGGCTCCGACGAAGGGCCAGAAGATAACTCCGATAAGTCCCTGAGGCCCGAAGGGAAGTCCGACGATTGAGATTACGAGTCCGATGTTGCAGCCCCATACGCCGGCTTTGCTGCCTCCGTGATGCTTGGTGCTCCACGAGGGCACGATGTAGTCGAGAATGGTGATGACCAACGCTATGGCGGCTGTTATGAGCAGGAATGATGTGCTGAATTGTGCGGCGACACTAAGATGGATGAACAGCAAGCCGAGCCAGCTGAACGGCGGCCCCGCCAAGCCTGGCACCACAGAGCCTATGATGCCTACAAGGATCATCACTACGGCCAGGATTATCAGTACGATGTTCATAGGTTTGAGTTCCTTTCAGTTATTTTCAACAGCCAGGGGATATGTTCGACAATATCGATATCAATATTCTTGACGCCGTCAAGTTTGTCGTAGGGGCGTATGTCATGGTGGATGAAGACTCGTTTGTTATTCTTGAGCTCGTTTTTGTATTCTTCGTGCTGGTATTTGTCCTCGTTCTCTTTGGGTTTGCTGAATCCCATAAGAAGCTTCTCTACATTCCACCGGTTGTGTTCCATAACAGCAAGGACTTTCTTCTCGTCGTCGTTGAGCGCGACTTTGTCCTGAGATGTGTCGCTGCAGTTGAGTTGTCTCATTTTGCGCCGTGTTTCGAGCTTGATACCTAAGGAGTAGGCGCAATAGAGGTTGGACCACTTGTCGGCAACTTTCAGTTCCTTCCATTTCTTTTTGGCATCGTCAAGGATGGTGTCGTCGGAAATAGCGTTCAGCAGGCTTTCGCTCTTCATCTTGTTGCCGTCGATGGTGTTGTAGAGGTAGTTGATCAGTTTGGCGCGTAAGAGCGAGATGTTGTCGGTGCTGAAGCCTGTGTCGGTCATTCCGAAGGGGTAGATGTTGGCGTAGCGTCCGTGGCGCTGTTCTTTGATGAGGTTGCCGTTTTCGACGA
Organism: Bacteroidales bacterium UBA1217; assembly: GCA_002309335.1. Lineage (GTDB taxonomy): Bacteria > Bacteroidota > Bacteroidia > Bacteroidales > P3 > Colimorpha. The sequence continues at coordinate 1,955 of DBXH01000054.1, forward strand.
TGCAGTAGGGCTTGCAGAAGGCTCGGTCCTGTGTGCGCAGGTTGGTGACAAAGTTGTCGGAGCGGTCTTGGCGGATAAAGACGGGCACATCGTTGAAATAGATGTCGTCGGGGAGGTTCATACCTATGGTAAAGTTGTCCTTCTGGTTCTTCATAGCTATGAATATCGACAGCGACTGGCTCTTGTCTTTGGCATATTCGCAGAGCAGATCCTGAACTTTTTTCGAGTAGATGTCGCCCTTGATGAAATGGAACTCCACATCGAGGAAGCCGCGTTCGTCGCTGGGGTTGACGTGGACTGGTTCTGGTTTTCGGGAGAGATCCATATAGTGCGGCGGCTCGACATTGAAGAAATGGTGGTTGCGGGTGATGAACTGATCCATTTCCTTGTCGGCGTTCTCTTCGATGAAAGTGATACGGGTCTTGCGCATCTCGCCGTTCTGTTTGACGGGGAAGTGCAGTATTTGCGCGGCCTCCATTGCCATAGCCACGGCGCAGTTGGTGGTGCCGACAAAGACAAGGTGGGCGTAGCGTTCTTCGCCGTCGTCCTCGCGCAGCATCGAAGGATAGAGGTGGTTGTTACTTTCGTCGCTTTTGTTTTTGTAGCAACGGTTGACAAAAATCTGCTTAGCCCATCCTGAGTAGAAGTTGTAGGGGACAAACTCGATGCCGAGTTCTTTGACTTTGGCGAAGATCTCGGTGGTTTTGAAGGCGGTGTAAGTGTCGAGGTCCTCGAAGACGCAGGTGATGCGATTAGGCAGAGGCGTTGTGCTGCCCGCTTTCTGCGGCAGTTTGCTGAGATAGTCGCAGATGCTGTCGACATTTTCGACGTTCATAGCATCGTGTGTCTCTTTGGTGCGCCAGCCGACGATGAAGATTTCCTTGGCTGATTCAAGATGGATTTTGTCGTAGCATTCGGGCATAGTCCTGTGTCCGAAGTTGATTATGATATGATCCATCTTCGCGCTTGAGAGCGAACGGTTGAGCCATTTGCGGATTGTCTCTGATTCGATGGAGGAGAGAATAAGGATGTAGGCATCTTTGTTTTTCGAGAATATTTCCTCGATTATCGCGGGCACCATATCATCGTATCCCATAATGATATAATGACCTGATTTCAGGTAGAATATCTTGCCGCTGCGATGGTCTTCAACACGGCGGCTGATGGTGTTGGTGATGACCGAGATTATCATTCCGAAGATGATTAATCCCATTATGAAGGTTATGCTGCTGGCTGTCAGCATCCAGCTATTGTTGTAGGCTAATGCACCTTCGTTGATATACAGGTTGTTGAGAGCGTTGGTGTCGATGAGTAGATAGAGCGGCAGTAGCCATTTGCTCAGATGCTTAGCGTCGCAGAATGTCTCCCAGTCGCTACCTGAAAGTGTAAGCATCAGGAAGGAGAGTATAAATGCCAGAAGCATCAATACAAGCAGGATGCCTGTTTGTTTCAACAAGCTGGATGACAGGGCCCTGTCGAACAGCAGCACCCATTTCCTCTGTTTTGCATTCATTGGTTCTGGGTATTAGTCTGCTCTTCTTTAGCTTTTTCGGCTTTGTCTTCTTTGTCCCACTTTCTTTGCCGTTCTTTGTCCTCTAATTCCCATTTTCTTTGTCGTTCCTTGTCCTCTAATTCCCAGTTGTGCTTGTCGATTCTCTCTTGTTCTGTTTTTTTCAGAGCGGTTTTTTTATAGTTCCAAATCAGAAGCATACCGATGATGCATACCAATGCGATAGCGGTGCAAATGGTTGCTGTGATGCAGATTGCGGGTTCGTTGCAAAAAAGAATAATCAATTGTTTCATATCTTAGATGTTTGTATTTTTATAATAATCATTTGTTTAATATGTTTGTATGCTTACTATGGGAGTTGATGGAAATCGGTACAAAGATACGAAAAAAAATTGATTCACAAAAACAATGCTGTTTTTTGAATCAATTTGGCTGGATTAAGCAAGGGGGATAAATAGTGTGTCGGAGTGCGGGAACCGCCGCAACGGAGGATTATTCCTTTGCTTTTTCGAAGGGGAGCATTTCTCCCGGTTCGTGTTGGGTGGTGTCTGTGGTAATGTCGGAAGAACTTTCAGTGATGGTTTCTGGAATGGATAGGGGTACATCTACAAGCCATTGTCCCTCTTCGCGGATTAGGCAGATTGAGTTCGTCAGTGTCTTTAATGGTGTCGTTTTTGTATAGAACACCCAGGCTGTGTCCGTGTCGCGAAGAATGCTGTCAATCTTTATTTCCGCAGGTGAGTTCGACTTGATGTAGTTTGTGTCTGTCAATGGCATAATGATTTCAGACATAAATTTAAGTGTTGTCTCACGGGTTTCTTTTGTGGCGTAAGGGTAGGCCTCTTCGATGCGGTAGTTTCCGGTTGCGTCAAGGTAGCCTTCAGCGGCCTTAAGTATTTGTTTCTTGTCGCTGTTGCAACTGACGAGAGTCAGTAGTGCGATGGTGGTGAGTGTTAGTTTAAAGATTTTCATTTTTGCTTTTTGTAATAAATAAGGAGCCCGGACCCAAGTCAGAGCTCCTTATGAAATTTAGGAAGAATAGATTAGTTCTTCTTCAGGCCAAATGAACCACTGTTGTTGCCGGTATTGTTAAGGTTTTTGTCGGCAGCGGTGGGAGCGTTATTGCTCTTGTTGGGGTTCTTGTTGGTGGCACCGAAAGAACCACTCTTGTTACCGCCAGCGTTGTCAAGATTCTGATCGGCAGCGGTCGGTTTTTTCGTTTCCTGTTTCTTTGCAGGTTTCTTGGTGGTTTTGGCAGGAGTCTCAACTACCGGCTCTTCAGCTATGGTGTCGACCACAGGAGTGGTGTCCTCTACCATTTCTTCAACGGCGGGAGTGTCGATAGCGGTAGTATCCTCGGTTGCCTCGGGAGCGTTGTTGCAAGCAACAGCGACCATCATAGATATGGCTGCAATAGCCAATAATTTAAAAGTCTTTTTCATTTTTCTTCTTCTGTTAGAATGTTATTTTCTGGCAAATTTACCGGAAACATTTTTTGAAAGGAGACCTTTTGCACTGGCCAGGTTGACGGCACTTGCAGTCATAGTCAGAGCTTTCTTAGGCATAGCTGCATCGCTGTTTACGCCATCATAAACAAGAGCAGCAACATTCCACATTGTGGCATTGGCAACGAGGCTGATTGTTGATGCGTCAGCATCGAAGGCCGAAATGTTGATGACGAGGTCTTGTGCCCACCAGTCACCGACAGTCTGATCGCCCAAAGTAACACCTCTCTCAGGATCATCATAATATTGCAGGTAGGTGTTTCCTATCGAGGCCTGACCCTGAGCAGCATTAATGGTAGCGTCACCGTTGATGGTTCCAACAGCAGGTGCGCTGTTGCTGTAAAGGATTAACCAGGGATGCTCGGCTGTAGCATTCTGTGAAGTTGCAATCAGAAAAGCGGAACCATTGGTTTGGCCGTTGATATACTGGGCGTTCCAGGTAAGATCACCAAAAACAACCTTTATGCCAGTCTGAACTGCGAAGTTGGCAGTGTACTCAGCGTCAGCGGTAACGGTGACGAGACGGGGGTTGTTCTTAACGCCGTCGTTCCACTCAACGAAGTTGTAACCAGCGTTAGCGGTAGCCTCGAGGGTAGCGGTTGCGCCGCTCTCATACTTACCACCACCGGTAACTGTACCAGCGTCAGCGGGGTTAGCCTTAACGGTGATTTTGTAGGTTTCGGTGTCGTCGCCGCAGGCAACAAACATTGAGCAAGCTACTAAAGCGATGCCCAAAAATTTAAATACATTCTTCATTTTTGATTGTGTTTTAATAGGTTAATAATTAATTATTATCTTTTTCGGGTTTAAATTTTTATGCAAAAATACATCTTTTTTTTAATATGGAATAAAAATTTAAGATTTTTTAATGAATTATGAGTTTGTTTAATTGTGGTTTGAATAGGAATCAGGAGTTGGATGATAGTTTGGTTGATTGAGGCAGCATTTCTTTTTCAAAAGCAAAAAAGAAACGCTGGCAAAGAAAAGTGCTTTATTGTCGAAGTAATGCCGCTGAGGGAATTGGCTAAAATCCTACCTTCCGGAGCTAAACCGACTAACGCGCAAGCTTGAACGGAGTCAGTTCTTAACGCTCCTCCAAGTAGGATTTCTTTACGTCATTCCCTCAAAACTGGTTGCGCCGTTATCCAAAACGTTAGTAGTTCCTACTTTTGGGGTTCTGATTAGGAATTGATTTTATAGGATAAGTTTCTGGGGGATAGGGGATTGAATGACGATATGCATAAAATATGCGTAAACCTAGAATTGACCCAGAACTGACCTAGAATTGACCAAGAGTGTGTTTGATTGTATTGTGGTAATGGAGAAGGTTAGTTTTTGATGTCGAGGGCGTCGCGGATACCGTTGCCTAGGAGCATAAAGGCCAGGACGATAAACATAATGGCGAGGCCGGGGATGAATGCTTGGTAGGCGCTGTCGAGGAGTATTTGTCCGTAGTTCTCTTTGACCATCGAGCCCCACGAAGGCATAGGGGGTTGGACGCCGATGCCGAGAAAGCTAAGACCTGCCTCGAGAAGGATGGCGCTTGCGAAGTTGGAGGCTGTTATAACGGTTACGGGACCTGTGATGTTGGGCAGTATGTGTCGGAAGATGATGCGTGGAGTGCGGTAGCCGAGTGCCCGTGCCGCCTCGATATACTCTTTCTCTTTGATTGACAACACTTGTCCGCGTACCACACGAGCTACGTCGACCCACATTGTAAGACCGACGGCGATAAACACCTGCCAGAAACCTTTGCCCAACGCGAAAGTGATGGCTATGACCAGCAGGACGGTGGGGATGGACCAGACGACGTTGATGAACCACATTATGACGTTGTCGACCCAACCGCCATAGTAGGCTGCCAATGAGCCAAGCAGTATGCCGATGAGGAGCGCGATGGCTACGGCGATGAAGCCTACCGAGAGGCTTACGCGGCTGCCAATCATCACCTGGCTCAGGATGTCGCGGCCGTAGGTGTCGGTGCCGAGGAAGAAGGTGCGCTGCTTGATTTGCTTGACCTTGGAGGTGTGGAAACTGCGCCGCTCGCCGTCGTTGGGTGAGGAGCCGGTGTAGGTCTCTATGATTATGCTGTCGCCTTGCTGATTGTAGGAATAGACGGGGATGGCTTCGGCGTCGAGCGGACGGCCATTGACGAGGGTCTTGAGCGGCCCGCAATGTTCGTGGCGGGTGCCATCGTCAACATAGATGAAGGTGGCCTTGCTGAAGGGTTTCTTAGAGGCTAGCTCGAGATATTGCTGGTTGCAGTAGGGTGTGTGGTCGGGTGTGATGAGGTAGCCAAGAATTGCGATAAGGACGAAGAAAGCTATGATGAAGAGACTTGCCACAGCCAGGCGGTTGCGGCGGAAACGCTGCCACAACTGTGAGTTGAGGCTTT
>DBXH01000054.1:7460-17855 GCA_002309335.1 Bacteroidales bacterium UBA1217
TCGCTCATATTGTCGAAACTCCAGGGCGGGTCGAAGGTGAGTTCTACATCGACGCTTTTTACGCCTTCGATGTAGCTTATCATATCTTTTGCCTCGCGGAACATATATTCAGCTTCGGGGCAGTCGGGCGCGGTCATAGTCATCAGTACCTTGACGTTGAGTTCGTCGTCGACATCGATGTTATAGATCAGCCCTAAATCGTAGATATTGACCGGAATCTCGGGGTCGTAGATATTCCGCAGGCAGTTGATTACCGCATCTTTTATGGTCTCTTTGTTAGGGGACATTTTATGTTGTTTTATGAGTTCTGCGTTTTCATTTTGTATGCCAACGCGTAGGTTTTGATTTGTTTAATCATCGACACAAGGCCGTTGGAGCGGGTGGGAGAGAGGTGCTCCTTGAGTCCGATGACGTCGATGAAATGCAGGTCGGCGTTGAGGATGTCGTCGGGTGTCTGGTTGTTGAAAGTTCTGATAAGCAGGGTGATGATGCCTTTCGTTATAACGGCGTCGCTGTCGGCGGCGAAATAGAGTTTGCCGTCGCGGTGTTCGCAGCTGAGCCAAACACGGCTCTGGCATCCTTTGATGAGGTTGCTTTCGGTCTTGTCCTTTTCGTTGATGGCTGGGCAGTCTTTGCCCAGTTCGATAAGGTAGCTGTATTTGTCCAGCCATTCGTCGAAATTGGCGAATTCGTTGATGATTTGATCTTCTATTTCCTGTATGGTCATATCTTTTTTGTTTTTTCTAGTATTGCTAGTATCTCTAGTATTGCTAGTATTTCTAGGTGGAGGTTATTTGGGTGCTTTTTTGATTAGTATGAGTGCGGCGATGCCGAAAGTGAGCTGTGGCAGGAAGACGGCCAGGAAAGGGCTTAGGTTGCCGTTCTCGGAGAAGACAGTGCAGAATCTCATAAAGACGATGAATCCGAAAGCGAGCGTGATGCCTATGGCAAGGTGCAAGCCTATGCCGCCGCGTGTTTTGCGCGACGATATGGCAACACCGATGAAGGTCATTACGACGAATGCCAGCGGGTTGAGTAGCCTTTGATAATACTCGAGCTTGGCGGCTGTAACCGCCCCTGAGCCGCGCATCTTCTCGTGCTGTATGTGGTGGTAGAGCTCGACGCTGTTCATAGTGCTGATTTCTTTCGCCGCTTGGTTGAAGTCGTTGGGTTCGAGTTTAAGCTTCAACTTGGTTTTGGCGTAGGTCTTCATTGTCTCGCTGTTGCCGGTAAAAGAGCGCAGGGTTACACCCTGTCCTGTCCAGCATTTGCTGACGCTGTCGTAGATTATCTTGTTGGCTGAGACTCGCTGCTTAAGGGTGCCCGACTTGTCGTAACTGTCTTGTTGGAAGAAGATGGCGCTCTGTTCGTTGACATCGTAGCTGAACGAATAGACTTGCACGCCCATAGCTGTCTGGAAATGCAGATTGCTGTAGTAACTGCGCTTCGTGGTGTGGATGTATTGGTCTTCAAACTCTTTAAGCTGGATGTTGCTCAGAGGGATAATGAAGTTGCCTACCAGCAGGATGCCAAAAGCCAGTATCAGCGAGCCGTGCAGGTAGGGGCGCAGCATTCGTTTGTAGCTTATGCCGCTGCCGAGAATGGCTATTATCTCTGTGTTTGCCGCCAGTTTGGAGGTGAAGAAGAGTGTTGAAATAAAGACGAAGAGAGGGCCGTAGAGGTTGAAGAAATTGGGTATGAAGTTGAGGTAGTATTTGAAAATGATTCCTTTGGCGGGAGCCTGGTTTTTGATGAAGTCGTCCAGTTTTTCGGATACGTCGAAGGTGATTACAATGATGATGATAAGTACCAGCCAAAGCAGAAAAGTCTTGAGGTATTTGCCCAAGATGTATTTGTCGATTAGCGGATAGCTGAGTCTCATTGTCGCGATTCTTTCATCAAAAAAGGTTCCCCGTGAGGAACCTTTTTCCTATAGGTTGTAACTTCTTTAACTTCCCTAAAATACTACAGAATTCCGAAGAGTTTTTGGAAGTTTGTGAGAGATTCGAGGACGTTGGTCTTGACGTGGATGAACTCGTTGATGCCAAAGCCTTTGTAGGTCTCGACCATCTCTTTGGGGAATCCTGCGAGGACGATGGATTTCACTTTGCCCTTCAGAAGGTTACAAGCGGTCTCGGTGATTTCTGCATATTCGTCGTCGGACGAGCAGAGAACCACGATGTCGGCTTTAGCATCGAGCGCGGCTTTTACGCCTTCCTCGGCGGTAGCGAAGCCGTTGTTGTCGATAATCTCATAGCCGGCGACACCGAAGAAGTTGGTGGCGAAGCCTGAGCGGGCGCGGCGCATAGCGAGGTTGCCGTAGGTGAGCAGGAATACTTTGGGGCGCTTGCCCGACTGCTCGGTAGCGAGGCGCAGGTGCTCGAAAGCCTCTGCTCCGCGGTAAGGCTCGATGGTCTTGATTTCGGTGCCTTTCTCGCAATGGCAGCAGCAACACTCCTTCTTCTCGATCTTGGCGTTCATCGTCTCGGTTAGGTTGGGGTATTGGTTGGTTCCAAGGATGGTGGTTTTGCGTGTAGCGATGTCCATATCGCGCTGCTGTGCGGTTTTGGCAATCTCGTCCTGAACATAACCTTCGCGGATGGCGGCGGCGAAGCCGTTCTTGTCCTCGATGGTTACGAAATGCTGCCATGCATATTGTGCTATGGAGTCGGTCAGATTTTCAATATAGTAGCTGCCTGCTGCGGGGTCGACAATCTTGTCGAGATAAGATTCTTCTTTGAGGAGCAGCTGCTGGTTGCGTGCGATGCGGTAGCTGAAGTCGTCGGCCTCCTTGAAGGCAATGTCGAACGGAGCCACGCTGATAGAGTCGGCGCCTGCGATTGCGGCACTCATAGTCTCGGTGGTGGTGCGCAGCATATTGACGTATGGGTCGAAGATTGACTTGTTCCAAGTTGACGATGTGGAGTTGATGTAGGCTTTGCAAGCACAGTCGCAGCTGGGTTTGTACTGCTCGACGATTTTGCTCCACAGCATACGGGCGGCGCGTATTTTGGCAATTTCCATAAAGTAGTTGCCGCCGATGGCGAGGTTGAAGGCGATGTTCTTTGCGACGAGAGTGACGTCGCAGCCCTTGTCGCTCAGTTTGGCGAGCAGTTCGTTGGCTTCAGCGAGTGCGAATCCAAGTTCTTGAACGATGTTGGAGCCGGCATTGGCGAAGAGGCTGCCGTTCACCGTCAGTACGCGGAATTTGGGCAGGTTCTCTTTGGCATAGTTCAGCAGTTCAACGGCCTCGGCGTAGTCGCCATCCTCACCTTTGCGGAAAGCGCCGTGGGTGAGGGCGTGTTTAAAGATGTCGAAGTTGACGCTGCCCTTGATTTCCTTGGTGTCGAAGCCGTTCTTCTTGGCGACGGCGACGAAAAGCTGCAGAGTTTTCAGATAGTCTTTCGAGCAGTTGAAATGAATTGAGACAGCGGTCAGATATATGTCCTTCAACAGGGTGGCCATCTGTTCCTCGGTCTCGATGGCTTTGACGCAGAAGCCCAATGCGGTGGCGCCGCGTTTTACGGCGTCGAGGGCGAAGGCGTTAGCCTTGGCGGGGTCTTTCTCCTTGATGTCCTGACGGATGTCCCACACGTTGCTGTCGGCCTGTTTGCCGCGAGTGTAGGGTGCTTGTCCGGGGTTAGAGTTCAGATACTCAATGTTTTCAAGATCTTCTGCTCTGTAGTAAGGTTTCACTTTGAAACCTTCGATGGTACGCCATACCAACTTCTTCTCGTAGTCTGCACCTTTGAGGTCCTTGTTAATCACTTCTTCCCATTTTTCGGTCGAAACTGGTGGGAATTCGCTGAACAATTTATTGTCTTCCATTGTTTTATATCTGTTTTATATATCCTTATTAAAATACAAAGATACAAAAATATTTTAATTGTACGTAAACGGGATATTTTTTTTATTGGAATTATTGGGAGTTAAAGGAAGTTATCGCGCTTCGCGCTGGAAGTTAAGGGACAATACATATACCACACAAATGTATCTACAACTACATTTGTCCCTTAAGTTCCCTCAAATTCCTTTGAAATACCTATAATTTGCTCTTCCGATTAGTTTGTGAAGGCGTAGCGCACGATATTTTCGCCCATTTTGAAGGCTTTGAGGCGAGTTTCCTGGCTGTCGTTGTGCACATCCTGATCCTCCCATCCGTCGCCGAGGTCGCACTCCCAGGTGAAGAAACACACCAGCCGCCCTTCCCAAATAAGTCCGTAGCCTTTGGGAGGTTTGTTGTCGTGCTCGTGAATCTTGGGCAGGCCGTTGGGGAAGTCGTATTTCTGGTGGTAGATAGGGTGGCTGAAGGGCAGCTCAACAAACTCCAGTTCTGGGAAAACTTTCTTCATTTGCGGCACTATGAATTCGCGCAATCCGTAGTTGTCGTCGATGTGCAGAAAACCACCACCAATCAAATAGTTGCGCAGGTTTTGAGCCTCTTGTGACGAGAAGACCACGTTTCCGTGACCGGTGATGTGCAGCAGCGGGTAGTTGAATATTTCGCTGCTACCGACGTCGACTGTGGCATAGTTGGGGTCGAGGTTCATCTTGGCGTCGGCGTTGCAGAAGGCTATCAAGTTGGTCAGAGATGTCGGATTGGCGTACCAATCGCCTCCGCCGCCGTATTTGAGCAGAGCGATTTGGGTGCGGTTTTGGGCGATTGATAATTGGACGCCGAGGGCTGAGATTAGGAGTAGTATGAAAGTTGTTTTTTTCATTGTCGTTCAGTTTACTAAGTTGAAGAAGGCTGTTGCGGCCATAGCTGCCGTCTCGGTGCGAAGCCGGCTGTTGCCGAGGGTTACGGGGATGAAGCCTGCGGCCAGAGCCAGTTCCACCTCGTCGTGGCTGAAATCGCCTTCAGGACCGATGAGTATCAAGGCGTTGCTGCCGGGAGTATAGGCGGAGTGCAGCGGAGTGCGGTTGTCGCCGTCGCAGTAGGCGATGAATTTCTGTCCGTCGAACGGCGAGGAAATCAGTTCCCTTATGGGAGTAGGAGCGGCGAAGACTGGTTGTAAAGCCTTGAGCGATTGCTTCATAGCGCTGACAATGATCTTTTCCATCCGTTCCCGTTTAAGGACGCAGCGTTCCGAGTGGTCGCATACAATAGGTGTGATTTCGTCAACACCCATTTCCACAGCCTTTTCGACGAACCACTCCAAGCGGGCGGTATTTTTGGTCGGAGCAACGGCAATGTGAAGCCGGTAAGGTCTGCGGCCGTAGTCGGCGGTTCGTTCCACCACTTCGACTGAGCAGCTTTTAGGGTGAGCGTCAATGATGCGGCATCGGCATAGCGTACCTTTGCCGTCGGTGAGGTAAAGTTCATCGCCCACGCCCATCCGCAACACCCTAACGCAATGTTTCGACTCCTCCTCGTTAAGTGTGCAAATATCTGATTCTATGTCTTCTGTAAAGAATAATTGCATCTTTATGGCTTCAATTTCATTCTGCAAATTTACGAATATTTTCTTTGATGAACATCTGTTGGTGAAAAATTACGTTGTTGTGTACTTTTTATTTGTTTTTTGCGTTAGTTAGTGTATTAAATCTATCTTTGAAATAATAATCAGTATGAAATTCAGGCACATATTATTGTTTTTCGTTTTGAGTTGCGTTGCAGGCGCATCATACGCGCAGAAGGACCGCATAGTGCAGTTTACGCAAAGCGACCTGCCGAACGAGATGCTGACCTACCTTGACCAAGCCACATCTGACAAGGAGAAGAAGGCGGAGAATGCCAAACTAATTGGGCGTTTCACAACACAATACGGTCAGCTTGGCTCCGAAATGCAGTCGCGCGTAACAGCCATCTGCAACACGGTGCTCAAGCTCAAGGTGCGCCAGCATCCAGATGTCTGCAACTTCCTTTCAGTTTTCAACAAGATGTCGTCAAACAGCGGCACATCCAACTTTGAGCAATGGATTGCGTCCATCGAATATATCCAGTCGCGCAACAAAAAAATCAAAGATTTTACAGATTTCATTGAGTTTACCGACGCCTTCATAACAAACCGCACGCTCTACAGTTCGCGTTCATGCAGCTGGCAGATGCAGGAAGGTTGCGCATACCGGCTGTTTTTTGAAAACAACGAGATAAAGATTGCCGTCGACAAGCCCATAGAGCTGTATTACAGTTCGGACAAAGACAACGGCACCATATACGGCACCAAAGGTGTGTATCATTATTTCGACAACCTATGGAAAGGGCAGGGCGGACGCCTGAACTGGGACCGTACAGGAGTCCCCACCACACAATGCTGGGCAAGTCTAAGCAAATATGAGGCTGTTACCAAATTCCCCAAATTTGTTGCTGACTCGGTAGAGTTTACCAATACCGCCTATTTTTCAAAGCCTATATATGGTCGAGTCGAGGAGGCGCTGAGTGCCAAGGTGGAGCCCGACAAATACTCTTTCCCCAAGTTCCGCTCCTATCAGAAAGACTTTAAAATGAAGGATATACTGCCAGGCGTTGACTATAGTGGCAGTTTTATGATGAACGGTTCGAAGTTTATCACCTCCGACACCAAGAATCCCGCCACGCTGATATTCTACCGTAGCGGCAAGCCCTTTATAACGGTCAACTCGGTCAAGTTCACCATAACCTCCAACCGGATAGTGTCGGAGAACGCTGCTGTAAAAATCTTCATCGATGGCGACTCGATAAGCAACAACGGCATTACGGTACGCTACCTTGCCAACGAGAAGCAGGTAAACCTGATCAACGACTCGCGCCGCAACTACTACAGCCCCTACTCGAATTCCTATCACAATCTGGATATGTATTGTGAGTCAATCGTATGGAAGATGAATGAGGACAAGTTGGATTTTGCGATGCTAGGTGCTTCGGGTGACCAGAGCTACTCCACATTTGAGTCGAACAGTTACTATTCCGAGCGCAAGTTCCGCGAAATACAAGGTATAGACCAGGTTAATCCCGTTTTGCGCGTGTATCGCTATATGCAGATGCGCGATATGACCTACGACTTCTATATGGACGAATTCGCCAAAGCCATAAAGATGGACATTATGCAGGCCAAGTCGATGATTCACACCCTCGCCAAATCAGGTTTGGTGTCCTACAATGAGGCTCAAGGCAAAATATATGTCAACGACAAGCTGGTGGATTACGCAAAGGCCAGCGCCAAGAGTAAAGACTATGATTACGATGCACTTATCCTTGAATCCTCGTCGAAGAAAAACAACGCTGAGCTCGACTTGTCGACCAACTCGCTCAATGTGCACGGCGTAGAGAAATTCGTGCTCAGCGACAGCCAGCAGGTGGTGATATATCCAAACGCAGGCGACTTGGTGGTGAACAAGAACCGCGACATCAACTTTAACGGTCGAATCAACGCCGGCCGGTTCATTTTTTACGCCACCAACGCCACCTTCCTGTACGACGAGTTCAAGCTCGACTTGCCGCAAGTGGACTCTATGATATTCTATGTCACCCAGTTCAACAACCCCAACGAAGAGCATATCGTCTACACTCCGCTGCACAATCTTGTGGGCAACCTGCAGATAGACCAGAGCGACAACCACAGCGGCTTGAAGCGGGTCAAGGAGCAGTATCCTATCTTTACCAGTTTGAAAGAGAGTTATGTATACTACGACCGCAAGGACATACACAACGGGGCATACATACGCGACAAGTTCTACTATACCATCCATCCCTTTGTGGTCAAGAATATGGTCAAATTTGTGACCGACAGCCTGAGTTTCAACGGTGTGTTGACGTCGGCAGGCATCTTCCCCGACATCGTCGAGCCGCTGAAGGTGCAACCCGACTATTCGCTCGGCTTTGTTCGCAAAACACCGCGCGGCGGATATGACGCCTACGGCGGCAAGGGTCATTTCACCAACAAGATAGACCTCAGCTATCGCGGTTTCCGTGCCGAGGGCCAGGTGGATTACCTCACGTCGGTCATTCAGTCGAAGACCATATATTTTATGCCCGACTCGATGATTTCGGTCAGCGACACCTTCTATGTCAAGGAGCAGGGCCCATTCCCCGACATCCGCAACAGCCGCGCTATGCAACGCTGGTATCCTTATGTCGACTCGATGCGAGTGTCGCAGCTCAAGAATGGTCCGCAATTCAAGATGTACCACAACGACGCTTTGCTTGCCGGCCACACGGTCTTGAAGCCCGAAGGAGCATACGCATCGGGAGCGGTGACCATCAAGGAGGGCACCCTCGAGTCGCTGCGTTTCTCCCTGCAGCCGAAGGATATGTACAGCAACGTTACCGCCTTCACGCTGCGTTCAGATGTCTATAACAATATAGCCTTCTATGCCACCGATATGAAGTCGCATACCGACTATGTGAAACGTCGTGCTGACTTTATAGCCAATGCCGATCTGGGTCGCACCCAGCTGCCGCTGCTGCAGTATGCCGCCTACGTAGACAAGTTCTCGTGGGAGATTGACAAGAAGGAACTCGACCTTATCAACAGCAAGAGCGAGAGCACGCAGGGTTTGGAAGGCCTGACATTGCGCGAACGTTTCGCCCACAAAGAACAGCCGGGAGCGCTTTTCGTGTCGACCGACCCGACGAAGGACAGTCTCAATTTCCACGCCGTCCGCTCTACATATTTATATAACGCTGGTCAGCTCAGTTGCCGCCAGGTGTTCACGGTTAATTCGGCCGACGCCGTCATCGCGCCGGGAGGAGACTCCCTGCACATCCGTCAAGGCGGAAATATCGACCTGCTGAAACACTCGCAGATACTTGCCAACCGCGACAACCGCTACCATTTGATCTATGATGCCGACGTGCTCCTTTCCGGAGGCAAGAAATACAGCGGCAAGGGATATATCGACTATGTCGATGTCGACAACAAGAAGCAGAAGATATACCTCTCCGAGATTGCACCCGACACCCGTGGCGTCACAGTGGGCAAGGGCTTTGTGCCCGACAGCGCCAACTTTACGCTCAACAGCGCCTTTGGCTTTGCAGGCAATGTGCGTGTAGAGGCCGACAAAGAGTTCTATTTCTTCGACGGAGGCGTGCGACTGTTGCACAAATGCAACACCAACGCCGACCTTGGCTTGCTGGCATATTCGAGCTATCTTGACCCCAAACAGATACTTGTCGCTGTGCCCGAGATTCCTACCGACTGGAAGGGTAACCGCATCACGGCATCTATCCTGTTCAACAAGCTTGATTTGCAGCCTTATCCAGCTTTCCTCACCGCCGAACGTGCCGCCGACAACGAGCTGATGGGAGCCTATGGCTATGTGACCTACGACAACGACAGCAAGGAGTATATGATTGCGTCGGCCGAGAAGATTCAGAATCCCGATAACGTCATCGACAAATACTTGACGCTGAACACTCAAACCTGTGAGATGACTGGCGAGGGCCCGATCAATTTCAATGTCAAGCAGAATCTGGTGAGCCTCTTCTCGTATGGTACGGCAACTTTGGGCGGCAAGAAAGAGGGCGATATCGAGCTGAACAGCATACTCGGTTTCACTTTTCCGATCGACGATAAAGTGCTCGGCACGATGGCGCAGACCATAGCCGACGACTTGCGTCTGTCGCCCTCGCAGCCGGGCAACGAGGTGACTCGTCGCGCAATGATGTATTATATGGGAGCGGAGAATGGTGCCGAGGCCTATACAAACTATGTCAGCACAGGATTCTATGACAAGATGCCCAAGGAGTTTGAAAACACGATACTTATCGAAGGCATCAACTGGACCTACGACCCGACGCTGGGCTACCGCTACGACGGCGTGGCGTCGCTTGCTATGATTGGCAAGAAACAGTTACATCTTGCCACCCGCGTCAAGGCCCAGCTACACAAGCGCGGTAACGGAATCTACCTGGTGTTGTACATTCAGGTTGCGACTGACCATTGGTATTATTTCAACTACGAGTTCAACAGTCAGCAGATGCTTATCCAGAGCTCTGTGGGCGAATGGGTCGATATGATCAAGTCGCTTTCCGCCGACAAGCGTCACGTCAGCGGAAAGAGCGACCAAGGCGACTACCGTTACCGCATCTCGCCGAGCCGCACAGAGGTTCCAAACTTCCTGCTGCGTATGGGCGGAAATGCAGAGACAGAGGACGACCCGGGCGACTTTGATGTAGACGACGAGGATGTGATTGAGGGCGATGATTAAAAAGCCGTTAAGGGTAAGTAGGCCTTGATGCGGCGGGTGAAGAAATCGCTCCGAATTTCTGTTTTTGCAATCAACAATCAACTTTTTTGTGGGACTCCATTAAAGGTGTCCCACAAATTTTTTATCTTTATATAGTGTTTGTTTTTAGCTGTTTGTGATTATTTTGCCGCATAAAGTGAAAAAATATTTTGTGCATTTCGGAAAATGTAGTACTTTTGCAGCCGCTTTCAAGAGAAAGAATGCCCAGGTGGTGGAATTGGTAGA
>DBXH01000014.1:0-13720 GCA_002309335.1 Bacteroidales bacterium UBA1217
TCCTCCAGCACCTCACGGAAGTGCTCTTGGTCGATGTCGTTGAGCCAATGGCCGACACAGACATAGAATCTGTCGGTCGCTTCGTCGAGGAAGATGCGGCCGCGTGGTATCATGGTGTAGTTGTGTTCCGAATAAAAGATAGACGAGGTGTCGCCCTTGGACTCTGCGCGGTGGTGCTGCTTCTGCCAGTAGGTCTTGTGCAGCTTGCCGATAGTTGCCTTGCCGTTGACGAACACCGCCTGCTCGGCATCGATTTTTTCCACTCCGAAGAGCGAGCCGTTGACCATGTCGTACCAGAAGATACCGACCTTCGGCTTCCCGTTGTCCATAAAGCACGCCATGGCGTTCACCAGACCTTGGTGCTCGTCGTTCGTCGTGTGGTTAATTCCATCGTTGTCTTTAGTCATAATCTTGTCTTTTCCGGCTGCAAAAGTACGACTTTTTTCCCGATTGGCAAAAAGTTCGTATCTTTGCACTCCGAAATGGAAGCAGTACCGTTCATAGGTATCGACCGGCATAGGCTGGGAGTCGACGGTGTGGGAGTGACCACGCTGGCGGCCTTCCACGGCTGTCCGCTGCGGTGCAAGTATTGCTTGAATCCTGCCTGCCTGGGTCCTGCCGACAAACTCTACCGCTACACACCCGAGGAGTTCTTTGCCAAGGTGCGTATAGACAACCTATACTTCCTTGCCACCGGCGGCGACATCTGCTTTGGCGGAGGCGAGCCGCTGCTGAGGGTGGATTTTATCAGCCGTTTCCGCGAGTTGTGCGGCCCAGCGTGGCGGCTCACGGCTGAGACCTCGCTTAACGTTCCTCGTGCTGCTGTGGAAAAGGCCGCTGCGGTGATAGATGATTATATCGTTGATATAAAAGACTGCAATCCTGATATATATAAATTGTATACTGGTCGTAGCAACCGCCGAGTGTTGTTCAACCTGCGCTGGCTTATCGCCGCCAAAGGTACAAAACACATCATCGTCCGGGTGCCGCTCATTCCCGACTACAACTGCGATGCCGACCGCGACCGCAGCATTGCTACCCTCAAAGATATGGGCGTCACACGCATCGACCGATTTGAATACATAATTAAAGACAAAAATGAGAATCGTAATACAACGAGTTAAGAATGCTTCGGTCGATATCGACGGCCGTCGCCACAGCGAGATAGCTTGCGGACTCCTTGTCCTGCTCGGCATCGAGGACCGCGACACTGATGAAGATATTGATTACCTGTGCCATAAGATTGTGCAGATGCGCATCTTTCCCGATGCGGGTGGCGTTATGAACCTGCCCATTACCGACAATCCCGATGCCGGCATCCTTGTCGTCAGCCAGTTCACCCTGATGGCAAGCACGCGCAAAGGTAACCGTCCGAGCTACATCCACGCTTCGCGTCCCGAATTCGCCGTGCCGATGTATGAACGCTTCTGCTCCTGCCTTTCCGAGTTGTTCGGCAAGCCCGTCCAGACAGGTGTTTTCGGTGCCGATATGCAGGTGGCCCTCACCAACGACGGACCAGTAACAATCATTATGGACAGCCAACGCCGTGAGGAATTTTAATTTTTTTTCATACCAGGTGTAAGATTTTTCGATGTAAAACGTCTACTATATATACAGAATCTAACTTACCCCTTTCAACCCCCTTAAAACCCTTTCAACCTTTATAACCTTTTCAACCCTTCAAACTAAATATAATCTATCTGTGTTTGTTCGAGGTGCGGGCGACGGCCCGTGCCTCTTTTTTGTAGTTTATTATTTTTTAGTATCTTTGCATCCTGAAATGAAATGGTTTTCGAACATAATAATTACGCTTACAATGCTGATACTGTTGGTGTTTGGTGCTGGCGGTATCGGTGTGTCGAAGTGTGCGTGTTCGGGAAAAATATCATTTCTGATGCCGCTGGAGCAGGGCTGCTGCCCTATGGACAGTGATTGTATGACAATTACGGTGGTGCATTTCTCCGCTGGCGAGTTCCAGCAGAGCGCCAACATTCCGCAGCCGCAACCTATGCAGCTGGCGTCAGCACCGATGTTTGTGCAGCCCGAGTGTTGCCATTCGTCTGTCTACATCCCCGTTGTCCCTTCGGGTCGTCCACCAACGGGATTTGTCGAAACTATAGTTTTAAGGGTCTGATTTTCTATAGCCTCGAAGAGGCTTGATCCTAATAACCCCACACAAGCAAAGTGCAGTGTGGGGTGGAGAAATGCATATAGTATGGCGTCTTGAAGAGACGCTACATCAGAAACTTTAATAAAACTATAGAAAAATTAATGAAACGTTTTATTTTGCTGTGCTGCATAATATTGTGCAGTATTGATATGATGGCGCAGGACACCGTGCAGAGTTCTACGTTGGGTGCTGTGACCATCAAGTCGCGCCGCACTTCAGGTTTGAGCCGTATGGGTGGCGTGGAGAATGGCGTCAACCTCGGTCAGGCAGAGCTGTTCCGAGCCGCCTGCTGCAACCTGGGCGAAAGTTTCATCAACAATGCTTCGGTCGATGTCAATTACAATGATGCCGCTGTGGGAGCCCGACAAATCAAACTGCTGGGCCTCAGCGGACAGTACGTGCAGATGCTCAACGAAGGAATCCCGGCGTCGCTCGGGGCGTCGATGCCCTACGCGCTGGGCTATGTTCCCGGAGCGTGGATGAAAAGCATATCGGTGAGCAAGGGCGCGTCGAGCGTCAAAAACGGCCCGCAGAGCATCACGGGTCAGATCAATGTCGAATATTTAAAGCCCGACGACGATCCGTCGGTGCAACTTAACATATTTGGCGACAGCCGGTTGAAAAGCGAGGTCAACGCCTCCGTCAACAGGCATCTGGATAAGCACTTGAGTACTATCGTCTTGGCTCATTACGAGCACGATTTCGGCCATCACGACGATGACGGCGACCTGTGGCACGACTCGCCGGCGGTTACGCAGCTGCATCTGCAGAACCGTTGGAAATATGTCAACGGTCGCTACATAATGCACGCCGGTGTCGACTATCTGCAGGAGAGTCGCGAGGGCGGCCAGATGCTTTCGGTGACCAATCCTTTTCGGGTTTTGCTCGACGCACATCGTGCCGAGGCCTATATGAAGCACGCTTTCCTGCTCAACAGCGAGCACAACACCAACTTGGCTCTGCTTGCCAACGGCTACAGCTACTCGCTCGACGGCACCTTCGGTCCCAAGGCGTACAATAACGACCACCTGAGTTTTAACAGCCGCTTGGTGCTGGAGCACGATTTCAACGAGGACCACAATCTCTCTACCGGCCTCAGTTTTGATTTCAACCGGTTGGACGAGACTCTTTTGCAGGGGATGGAATTCCAGATGCAGTCGAAATACTATCAGCCGGGAGTATATGCCCAGTACACCTATATGCCTTCATACAAGCTGACGGCAATGGCTGGCATCCGCGCAGACTATAGCAGCTATGACGATCGTGTTTTTATAACTCCTCGTCTGCATCTGAAATGGACTCTCACCGACTGGATGACTATGCGGCTCTCTTCGGGCAAGGGTTTCCGCACATCAAATCCTTTGGCGGAGTATCACTACCTTCTTGCATCGGGACGTGACCTTGTAATTGAGTATTCTGTTGAAGAGGCCTGGAATAGCGGCATCTCGATGGATTTTTACATCCCTGTTGGGAAGAAGAAGCTGATGCTCAACGCCGAATATTACTACACCGACTTCATACATCAGAATGTGGTCGATTATGACAGCGACCCGACAAAGATCACTATTAGTGACCTGACGGGTACCTCCTTCTCGCACACAATGGAGTTCGACGCCTCCTATGATTTTTCGGAGGAGTTGAATATCCTCTCGGCGTTCCGCTACAACTATGTGCGCTGCACCTACGGCGGTGAGTTGCTTGAGAAACCGCTGACATCGCGCTACAAAGGTCTTGTAACGCTCAACTGGAAGCCGATGATGGCGCTGTGGCAGTTCGACGTGACCCTCTCGCTCAACGGCGGTGGACGTATGCCCAAGCCCTACCTGCTGGCCGACGGCACCCCCTCGTGGGACGAGGAGTTTCCGGCTTATGTGCAGCTCAGTGCCCAGGTGACCCGTGAGTTCCGCCACTTCTCGGTATATGTGGGCGGCGAGAACCTGACCAATTACCGTCAGCCACACCCCATCATCAACGCCGACAATCCGTGGGGATCCGACTTTGAGCCTACGCTTATCTGGGGCCCCGTCCACGGAATAATGGCCTATGCTGGAATTAGAATGAAATTGAAAATATAAACCGATATTCAATATGAAAACAAAACTGTTAATTACATTGTTCGCCCTGTTGTTGGGCGCTGGAGCAAGCAATCTCCGAGTACTCATCGTAACTCCCACACCAGAAATGCATTGCGAGAGCTGCGAGAACAAAATCAAAGGCAATATGCGTTTCGAAAAAGGTGTCAAGAAGGTGGAAACCAGTCTTGAACGCCAGGAGGTGGCTATCACATACGATGCCAAGAAAACCAGTGTCGAGAATCTTCGTGCCGCGATGAAAAAGATTGGCTACGATACCAAGGTGGTCAGCGACAGGGAGATGAAGAGCACCAAGAAAGCTAAAAAATAAAGATTCTTTCCCTCGTGGGTAATAAAAGCGGGGTTTGCACGTTTATTATGCAGAAATAATTAGATTGTTATGAAATCAGTTAGAATTTTAATAGGCCTTCTGGCATTAATGTTTCTCGCCTCGTGCGACCCCGACGATTACCAGCATCCCAATGTGCTTCGCGGCTCGTGGGTCAGTATTGCCAACGGCAAAGCGACAGCGTTGAACCTGGTTTTCGACTATGAGAGCCTGACAGTAAATCATGGTTCGTGGGATTATCGTCCGTTCACTTACGACGATGAATGGGAGTATTATATGACAAAGGATTCGGTGCTGCATATCTATCGTACCAAATATGATGGCGACGGCGATTACTCTACCGAGAGTTATGAGCTCGACCTTAGTTTCAGCGACTCGTTCAACACCCTGACGCTGTGGTACAAACCTGCATTAAGCGCGTTGAGGAAATACACACTCATCAGAAGGTAGATGCGGCTGAAAACTATCATCCTGGCTTTGTCGCTGTTCCTGTCGGCCTCTATTGCCTGCGGTCAGCAGGGCAACGGTTATCTGCGGCTTGTTTTTACCGGCGACCTTATGGGGCACGTTCCGTTGCACAATGCCGCACGCCAGTCAGATGGCAGTTATGATTATTCTCCATATTTTCAGTATATTAAAGACTATATCCAGTCGGTCGACTTGGCTGTTGTCAATCTTGAGGTTACTCTGGCGGGCAAGCCCTATACAGGCTACCCCTGTTTCTCGGCTCCCGATGCTATAGCTGCAGCGGCACAGGATGCCGGTTTTGATATCTTTGTTACAGCCAACAACCATTGTATGGACAAGGGCAGGCGGGGGTTGGAGCGCACCATAGGGGTGCTTGACTCGCTGGGTGTTGCACATCTGGGCACTTATCGCACCGCGCAAGAGCGCTACAAAGATCATCCTCTGATTGTGGAGCGTAACGGCATACGGCTGGCATTGCTCAACTACACTTACGGCACAAACGGCATTTCTGTCAGGGAGCCCAATGTGGTCAATATGATTGACACAGCAATGATGTTGCGAGACTTGCAGACTGCACGTCTCAAGAAAGTGGACTTTGTTATAGCCGTTGTGCATTGGGGCATTGAGTATCAAAAGCATAACAACAAAGAACAGGAGCGGATAGCCCGATGGTTGTTCGATAATGGCTGCAATGCCGTCATAGGAGCCCATCCCCACGTGGTGCAGAATATGACCATTGATGTAAATCCCGACAACGAGCGCTATCCCGAACTCGTGGTCTATTCGATGGGTAATTTTCTTTCAAATCAGCACGACCCAGGGTGCGACGGTGGCATACTGTTCGAGTTGGATTTATATAAGCGTGGAGCTGTGACCAACATTTACAGCTGTGCCTATATGCCGTTCTATGTCCACAAGGCGGTTGTTGACGGCCGCAGGCAGTATCATATTGTGCCAACATCCGATGCGCTAGCCTATCCCGACAGTTACGGCATCTCTTCGTCGGCATTGCAGTTGATAAGGCGTTTCGATGATAACATTCGCCGTCTGATGGCGGAGGAGCCGCCGACGGCACATAACTACCGTATTCCCGAGTGCCGTTTTTATGACAACCAGAAGCCTCTTCCACAGTGTTTGTATGCAGACTGTTACCAAACTTTCGGATATCCGTTGTCAGGCCGGCCGCTGAGTCTCCCTATATGGAGGCGGGGCTGGTCGCAGGGTGTATTTCCTTTAGGCAATTGCACAAAATAATATAGCAGGTTCTCTTGCCTGCTTTTTTTATTCTGTTTGTGTTGCACTTGTAACTGGAATATAGGTGTTTATCTGTCTTTGCGAGCCAGATAAGCTTTTTGGTCTTGAATTTCCAGGATAAATTTTATCATTTTTTTCTTGTCTCTTTTTATAATAATTACTACTTTTGTGGTGTCTTTACATGATGCATAAATCTTCGCAAATTATTAATCCATAGTATACTATCGTATGTATAGAATTGAAAAACACCCTATTCTTGACATTCCGCAAAGCGAAATTGTGGAGTTCACCTACAATGGTCAGAAAGTTCAAGGTCGCAAAGGCTACACCATCGCCGCCGCCCTACATCAGGCTGGTTTCCCTGTTCATAGCCACAGTCTCGACGGCAAGCCGCGCAGCCTTGAGTGCGGTATCGGCAAATGCGGTGCCTGCGAGATGCTTGTCGACGGCAAGATACGTCGCATCTGCATCACTCCGGTGGACAATGTCAAGGAAGTCCGCGAGCTCGACAAGGAGTATATGCCCGACGCACTGCCTGTGGCTGAGCGCGAGGTGAAAATCTACAAAACACAGGTTGCCATTATCGGTGCCGGTCCTGCGGGTCTGGCCTGCCGCGAGCAGCTCAACGCTTTCGGCATCGACAACCTGGTTATCGACAACAATACCCGCATCGGTGGCCAGTTCAATATGCAGACCCACCAGTTCTTCTTCTTCGAGAAGGAGAAGAAATTCGGCGGTATGCGTGGCTTCGACATTGCCAAGACATTGGCCGGCCGCGTGCCCGCGGAGGGCGAAAAGGCTGGTGCAGTTGAGGATATTCTTTTGAACAGTACTGTATGGGATCTACTCGAAGGTCGCCGCATAGCTATCAAGAACATTGAGACACAGGAAGTGGCCTATGTCGATGCCGACCATCTTGTTGTGGCTACTGGCGCTGTGCCCTTTATGCCGGCATTCGAGAACGACGATGTGCCGGGAGTATACACCGCTGCCGTGTTCCAGAAGATGATGAACCAGGAGCATACGCTTCTTGGCAAGAATGTGCTCACCGTAGGAGCCGGCAACATCGGCTACCTCACCTCCTATCAAGGTATGCAGGCAGGAGCCAACATACGCGCCATCATTGAGGCGATGCCGCGCGAGGGCGGTTTCCCGGTTCAGGCCAACCGTGTGCGTCGGTTGGGCATTCCCATTATGACGGGCTATACCCTGGTGCGTGCTATCCCCAACGCCGACCGCACCGGCATCACCGGCGCCGTCATTGCAAAATGCGAGAACTTTAAGGCCATCCCAGGCACTGAGCAGGTGCTGGAGGGCATCGACATCATTAATATCTGCACCGGTCTTGTGCCCGACAGCCAGCTTTTGACCAAGGGCAAGGATGTCTTCGGTGTCAACACCTACGGTGCAGGCGACGCCATCCGCATCGGCGAGGGCACCAGTGCTGTGCTTCGCGGACGTCAGGTGGCCTATGAGGTGGCTCAGAATATGGGAGTCCGCTTCAACTACGACGACTATCTTGAGGTTTCGCGCCAGTATATCGACTCGCAGCAGCACCCGGTACGCATCCTCGACAAGCCCAATTTGCCCACCCCCGAGCGAATGAAGCTCAAGCCGTTTGTGCAGATGGACTGTCTCTACGGCTTTGCCTGCAACCCCTGTTCGTTCTCTTGTCCGCAGGGAGCCATCAGCAAGGCCTCCACGTCGTCGACACCGGTGGTGGACTACGACAAATGTATCGGCTGTATGGAGTGCGTCTACCAGTGCCCCGGCCTGGCCATCTTCGGCTACAATGTCGAGAAAGGCTGGTGCTTCCTGCCCATCGAGTACGAAATCGAGGAGGGCAAGGAGGTCTATCTGGTCGACAACAACGGTGCCAAGATTGGCGAGGGCGTTATAGAGAAGATTCTGCGCAAGCCCAACAAGACCAATGTGGCGCGCGTCAAGGTAACTGAGAACGGAGAACTGAGAACGGAGAACTTGACGGATGTCAAGGGATTCATCGCAAAAGACAAATACCCCGCCCCATTAAACCTTTCAAACCTTTCAGACCTTTCAAACGCCGAGACTTACGTCTGCCATTGCGAAGATGTGAAGCTCGAGGATATCCTTGCTGTCATAGGCGACCGCAAATACATCTCGGTCGACGAATTGAAGCACATTACCCGTATGGGTATGGGTCCCTGCCGCGGCAAACGCTGCATACCTCGTGCACGTCAGATACTGCGTGTTCACGGCATTGAGGTTACCGGCGACGCCACGCCGCGCGCCCCGCTGTCGGCACCGGTCACACTGGGCGACATCTATACCGAGGGCACCAAGGAGGTCTTCGTATTCCCGAAGGACAACAACGTCACCCGCGAGGAGGTTCGCGTCCTTATCGCCGGTGGTGGTATTGCCGGCAGCGGCCTGTTCCGCTATTTCTCCGAGGCAGGTATGAAGCCGGTGCTTATCAACTGGAGCCGTGGAGCCTCGTGGCGCAACATCGGTGGCGGCCGTCCGGCATTCTCCAACCCCGACATTGCCGACATCGCTATGCATAACCGCGAGATATTTATGTCCATCCAGAAGGTGCACAATATCAACTTCAAGCCCACGCGCTACGTCAACCTTGTCCACGACGACGCCACCTATCGTTCGCTCGACGCTTCGCGCGCTTGGAGCGACGCCTATATGGTCGACCGCAAGGACTTCAAGAAAGAAATTTCACCCCTCTGGGACGACAGCAAGACCACCTACAGCCACGCCCTGATGACGCGCGACTGCTGGCAGGCTACCCCGGGCCGCGTAATCGACTACATCCGCGGCATAGGCAAGTCGCTCGGTGGCCGTGTTTATGAGGACTGCGAACTGCTGCATGTGCAGCGCAACGGCGACCGCACCATAGCCCTCGTGCGCAACCACGAAGGCCACTACATTGAGTACAGCTGCGAGCATTTTGTCAACTCAATGGGTTGGGGAGCCGAGCGTTTCACCGATATGCTTGGCATCGACACGGGCCTCTATCCCGTCAAGCACCAGGCCTTTATCACTCGCCGTCTGCCTATGATGGGAGTCAACGGCGACGCCCTTGATATGATTATCGACCGTCGCCACTACAAGGGTTTCAGCGCCGTCTACGGTCAGCAGTTTGCCCACACGGGTCAGATTATCGGCTGTGCCAGCCCCGACACCGACGCCTACG
The DNA here is from genome assembly GCA_002309335.1 of Bacteroidales bacterium UBA1217. Classification (GTDB taxonomy): domain Bacteria; phylum Bacteroidota; class Bacteroidia; order Bacteroidales; family P3; genus Colimorpha. The sequence goes on from DBXH01000014.1 coordinate 9,498, forward strand.
AGACGCGCCAGAACATCAAGTACAACAGCAAGGAGTTTCTTGAGATTGTCAGCGAGGTCTTCGCCGAGTGGATTCCCAACCTGCGCGAGGTCGGTTTCCACGCTGTATGGGCAGGCCGCTACACCGAGCCGCGCTACATTGTCGACCCCGAGGTGGGTCTGCTCACCGGTCTGCGTGGCCACGGTTTTATGCTTGGTCAGTACCTCTCCAAGCTCTATGTCGAGAAATATCTTGGCCACGAAGTGCCCTCCTATATGAAAGACCTGGCTCTCAGCGGCAAAGGCCTCTCCGAGAACGCCTTCAAGTAGGCTTTGAGAAGACTAAACTTTTTTTAGAGTCGGAATGGTGTATTTTTTGCATCATTCCGGCTTTTTTTTGAGAAAACCCGTTGTGGCGGATCTGTGCTCCGACGCAACGGAGGTATACAAATTCTTTAACCTTTAAACTATAACCTTTAAACTTTACATAACTAAGGGACGATACAATTGTCTAATCACTAATCACCAACTTTCAATCGCTAATAGTAATTCGAAATTTATTTGTATTTTTGCAATATGATTGACAAATGTAATGTTGTTGCAAATAATTGTAAATTAATAAATAATAGATTATGAGAATTTGTTTTTCAAAGTTTGGCGGCATCGTTTTGGCTGTGGCTGCCGTCGTCCTGATGGCTTCGTGCACGGACAAGAAGTCGGACAACCGTTACACTATCTCGGGCAACGTACCTTCGGGTGTTAAGGCCGAATGGATTTATATGTACGATATTAGTGGAGCTGAGCCGGTAGCTATCGACTCGGCGCGTATTGAGAACGGTCAGTTCAAGATGAAAGGCGTTGCCCCCGACACATTGGCAATGACAGCCCTTCATCCTGGCTCGTTGGACGAATATCCGGCTGTGGCTTGGACTCTCGTTCTCGAAAAAGGCGATATCATTATCGACACCAATGAGCAATATGCTATGGGTACGCCTATAAACGACGGTCTTAAGGACTGGCTTGAGCAGATTGAGGGTCTGTTTATGTCGGGCGACGGCCCGGAGGCGATAAAGGGGTTCTTTGACGAGCATTGGCAGGAGCATTCGTCGGACTTTGTCGGTGCTTACGTGCTGGGGATTTTGTCGCCGTATTTGGAGTTTGCGTTTGTCGATTCGCTTGCAGCCCAGATTCCTGACGATGTGCGCGAAATATCAATGGTCAAGCCTTTCTTCGAGCAGCTTGAGGCTATCCGCAAGATGCAGCCGGGCAATATGTTTACCGATGTGGAGATGAAGGACCTGGACGGCAACGGCGTGAAGCTGTCGGACTATGTGGGCAAGGGCGATTATGTGCTGGTTGATTTCTGGGCTTCGTGGTGCGGCCCCTGCCGCCAGGCGACGCCTGAACTGCAGGCTGTGGTCAAGAAATTCAAGGCTTTGAAGGCTATAGGCATCGCTGTGAGCGATGAAATGGATGATACAAAGAGGGCCGTGAATGATTTGGGAATCAAATGGACGGTGCTCTCCGACAAGGAAGCTATGTCGGCCAAGATTTACGGCATCAACGCTATACCGGCGATGATCCTCTTCGCTCCCGACGGCAAGATTGCGGCCCGTGACTTTAATGTGAACGAGCTGGAAAATCTGCTGAAAGAGAAGATGAATTGAAGATTCTTTAGGAAGAGCTTATTCCGTTGGTTGAGAATCTTCCTTGTAGGCTTTTTTCTTGCGGGCTTTGGCTTGTGAGAGGAATGCCGTGAGGATCACCACGAAGACCACGCATCCACGCAGGCACTCGAGGGTGAGCATATAGCATACCTCGATGCCAAGCAGGAAGATGAATCCGGTGAGCAGCGACCATCCGAATTTGCGGCTGCGGACGGTGTCGGCAATGATTTTGTAGATTACGAACAATATGATGGCTATTTCGCCTACAATGAGCAGATAGGATGATGTGGTGTAGCTGGCAAAGAGCGCCACAGTAGTCAGCAAGGCTCCGATAACCATAATGAAGACACCCGCTTTCCACTCTTTCCACGGCTTGTTTTCGGTGAAATGTTCCTCGACATTGAGCTGTGCCATAGTCTGCATAATGGTGGAGATGATGCAGTAGATGACGTGGCTCAGCAGTAGAAGCATCAGCAGCGCGAGGGGCCAGCCTACAATGCTGGGCATACAGAACCATCCGATGAAGGGACGGGCGTCGAGTTCGGGCCACACCTTGTATTCGGGGAAGGTGTTCTGAAAGCAGTAGTAACCGCAAGCTACCAGGGTGATGCCGAGCATGGTGTAGAGCAGAGGATAGAGCTGCGAGTCGCCTTTGCGACTTACACGCCAGTAGACAATGCCCATAGCCTCGACAAGGACAAAGATGATGGCGAGTTGCAGCCACAGAGGAAAGCCAAGCGGATTGTTGTGTTGCAGCCCCATCAGGCCCGGCAGCTCGTGCAGGTTGGTAATGGGGGCGTTCGTGGAGATGAAATCTACTAAACTCATTATGACAGTTGTTTTATGTTTTGAGACTGCAAAGTTACACAAAAAAAATATTTTAGGGCCATAAATAATAATTTTGTATGCTAAGGTGTTGTCTTACAGCGGGTAAAAGACACTATGCCTTTTGACAATACGTTTGCTTTTTTTTGCCAAAGCGTTTGCAAATGATTATTTTTCGTAAATTTGCAAGGTCGTATTTTATGCGACAGTGAACCAAATCTGCCGTTAAATATATAAATAACAAGGATATAAATATAGTTTAGGATATGGGGAAAAGGTCTTTTTCGCGTCGGTTGAGTTGGCGCATCATAGGAATTGTGTCGGCGATTATCGTTACGATGTTGCTCGTTGTTGGCATCGTGTCGAACCAGATTATTGCTGACGAGGCCACGCGTGCAGCGCAGCATATACTGCACGGTACTATCAGCGAGATTGAGCGTCCACTGGGCCACGTGGAGATTATCACGGCTACGGTGGCTGCCCACGCTGCCCCGATTGCCGCGAGTGCCAAGCCTTCGGACAAGGCTATTCATTCGCTATTGCAGCAGACTGTTCGTTTGGATTCGCTTGTCACTGGCTGTTCGATGATTGTGCCAGGCAACAAGGGCAACACGACCTATTACTGCTTTGCCGACGCCGAGGGGGAAATGCACAGCGGCATCCTCGACACCGCACGCGCCGAGGCAAGATATATCGACGCTATGACGGACGCTGTCGCCAAGAAGGGCCAGGCGCTATGGACCGACCCGCACCGGCAGCTGGGCTTTCAGGACGCTCGTTCCATAACGTATTGCTATCCTGTGTATGCCGATGGCCGCTTGTTGGCTATCATCACTTCCGACCTATCGATAGAATGGATGGAACACAAGATTGAGTCGCTGCGTCCCTACAAGAACTCGCTGACGTCGATTCTGTGCAGTGGGGGAGGGGTGATAGGAATCAAAGATACCAATATGCTGGCGCAGATACGCAAGTCGTTTGCCGAGGACAAGGAACTGGCATCGCTGGGCGAGGACCTGCTGTCGGGCAAGGACAGCCTGCGACGCAGGATAGGCAAGGGCAGGAACCTCTCGTTTGTGGTCTTCGGCCCGTTGCACAACGGATGGACGCTGAGCCTGACGTGTATGTATCGCGATGTGCTGGAGAGGGTGACGAAGATGCAGCTGAACCTCTTGATTATCGGCTTTCTCGGGCTGCTGGTGCTGTTTTTCGTATGTCGTCTGGTGATACGCCGCCTGTCGATGCCCATCACGCAGCTGTCGGAATCGGCGCTGAATATGGCAAAGGGCGACTTCAAGGCCGAGCTGCCTGAAATAAAAAGCCAGGACGAGATGAAGAACCTCAGGGACAGCTTCGTTTTTATGCAGAACTCCATAGCCGACTATATAGAGGAACTGAAGACCACCACGGCGGCCAACGAAAGAATGGAGTCGGAACTGGGCGTGGCACGCAACATACAGATGGGTATGCTGCGCACCGACTTCCCGCTGCAGCTCTATGCACTGCTCAACCCAGCCAAGGAGGTGGGCGGCGACCTTTACGACTATATTATTAAAGACAAGACCCTCTACTTTGCTGTGGGCGACGTCAGCGGCAAGGGTGTGCCGGCATCGCTGATGATGGCCATCACCAGGGCGGCGCTGCGTTTCGTGTCGGGCCTCAACCTGCCTATGAACGAGACAATGGTCCGTATCAACAGCAGCGTGTGCGACATCAACAGCAACAATATGTTCGTCACCCTCTTCGTGGGCCG
>DBXH01000014.1:13731-13934 GCA_002309335.1 Bacteroidales bacterium UBA1217
ACGACAGGACGTATGGAATACTGCAACGCGGGTCACAACCCGATAATGATACTGCCCGAGGGCGGCAAGCCCTATTTCCTGAAGGCAAAGCCCAATCTGGCAGTGGGCCTGTTCGAGGACTTCCCTTACCAGTCGGAAAGCATAGACCTCGCGGCCGGAACCCGCATCGTGGCCTATACCGACGGCGTCAACGAAGCCGAGAA
>DBXH01000055.1 GCA_002309335.1 Bacteroidales bacterium UBA1217
TGCCCATCTATGACAAGCCGATGGTGTACTATCCTATATCGGCATTGATGTTGGCGGGCATACGTGACATACTGATTATCTCGACGCCGTTCGACCTGCCGGCGTTCAAGCGTCTGCTTGGCGACGGGAGCGACTACGGAGTGCATTTCTCGTATGCAGAACAGCCGTCGCCCGACGGATTGGCGCAGGCGTTCATCATAGGCGAAGAGTTTATAGGCGACGACTCCGTTTGTTTGGTGTTGGGCGACAATATCTTCCAAGGCAACGGCTTTTCGCGCCTGCTGCGTGAGGCTGTGCGTGCCGCCGAAGAGGAGCGTAAAGCAACGGTGTTTGGCTATTGGGTGGCAGATCCCCAGCGCTACGGCGTTGCTGAATTCGACAACGCAGGCAATGTGCTGTCGATAGAGGAGAAACCACAAGAACCGAAGTCGAACTATGCTGTTGTAGGATTGTATTTCTATCCCAACAAGGTGGTCAAGGTTGCCAAGAGCATCAAGCCGTCGGCACGTGGCGAGTTGGAGATAACTAGTGTGAACCAAGCTTTCCTCAACGACGGCGAACTGAAGGTGCAGTTGTTGGGACGAGGTTTTGCATGGCTCGACACAGGCACCCACGACTCGCTTTCAGAGGCATCGACCTTCATTGAGGTCATCGAGAAACGGCAGGGATTGAAGATCGCCTGTCTGGAAAGCATAGCATACGAAAAAGGCTGGATAGGCGACGACGAGTTGCGCCGCATTGCACAGCCGATGGCAAAGAACCAATACGGACAATATCTGCTGGGGTTGATAAAAGACAAGCAGAATTAATAAATATATTATTCATATATAAATGGAGATAATAAAAACTGAAATACCTGGAGTACTGATTGTGGAGCCTACGGTTTATGGCGACGAGCGCGGCTATTTCTTTGAGAGTTTCAACGAGCGTGAGTTTCGTGAGAAGAGTGGCTTCAAGGTACATTTTGTGCAGGACAACGAGTCGAAGTCGTGCTATGGGGTGGTTCGCGGACTTCATTTCCAGCGTCCACCTTACGCTCAAAGCAAGCTGGTGCGCGTGGTGAAAGGCGAAGTGCTTGATGTGGCGGTGGATATACGTCCCAATTCTGAGACTTTCGGCAAGTATGTTGCGGTGCGGTTGACGGCAGAGAGCCATCGTCAGTTCTTTATCCCCAAGGGCTTTGCCCATGGATTTTCGGTGCTGAGCGACGAGGTTGTATTCCAGTATAAATGCGACGCATTCTACAACCCGCAGAGCGAAGGTGCTGTTGCCTGGGACGACCCAGACCTGGGTATCGACTGGCATCTGCCTAGTGAAAGCATAATCCTTTCGGAGAAGGATAAACATCACCCGATGTTGAAAGAATTGATAGAACAAAAGAATGCTAATGTGTAAGTTATGAATATTCTTGTAACAGGTGTCAACGGACAGTTGGGCAGCCATATAAGACTGCTGGGTGAGAGTTGTGAGAGCGACAACAGGTATTTCTATACCGATGTCGAGGAGTTGGACATTACGCGCCGTGATGCTGTGTTCAATTACGTTCTGACCAATGGCATAAATGTCATTGTGAATTGCGCCGCCTATACTAACGTTGACAAGTCGGAAGATGATGAATCCACTGCCGAGTTGATAAACGCCACCGCTGTGCGCCATTTGGCCGACTCGATGAAGGTGAGCGGCGGCACGCTGATACACATCTCGACCGACTATGTGTTTGGTGGCAACAGCTACAACAAGCCCTGCCGTGAGGATGCGCAGACAAATCCCACAGGTGCATACGGACGCACAAAGCTGCACGGCGAAGAGGCCATAGCAGATGTGGGATGCCATTACATACTGATACGCACAGGATGGTTGTATAGCGAGTTCGGTAACAATTTTGTGAAGACGATGCTGCGTATATTGCCCGAGAGACCCTGCAAGGTGGTTTTCGACCAGGTGGGAACACCCACATACGCAGGCGACCTGGCTAAGGTGATATTCGACATTGTTGAGAATGAGAGCTATCGAGGCAACGACGGTATCTATCACTATAGCAACGAGGGCGTTTGCAGCTGGTTCGACTTTGCCAAGGAGATTGGCCGTCAGGCGGCGATAGAAGGCTGTTCCATAGCGCCTTGCCACAGCGACGAATTTCCCAGCAAGGTTGTAAGACCTTCATATTCTGTGCTTGACAAGACCAAGATAAAAAAGACTTTCGGAGTGGAGGTTCCTTATTGGACAGATTCACTTGCGATTTGTCTTGAAAATTTAAAAAAGAATTAAAAACTTAAAACATTTAAGATTTTGAATATCATTATCACCGGCGGTGCCGGATTTATTGGGACACACGTGGTACGTTTGTTTGTGAACAAATATCCCGACTATCACATTTTCAATGTGGACAAGTTGACTTACGCTGGCAATTTGGCCAACTTGAAGGATATTGAGAACAAACCTAACTATACCTTTGTCAAGGCCGATGTATGTGATTTTGAGACAATCTACTCGCTTATGCAGCGCGAAAAGATTGACGGAGTTATCCATCTTGCCGCCGAGAGTCATGTGGACAGAAGCATAAAGGATCCGTTCACATTTGCCCAGACAAATGTGATGGGTACGCTAAGTATGTTGCAGGCGGCCAAGCTCTACTGGGAGTCGCTGCCCGAGAAATTCGAGGGCAAGCGCTTCTACCATATTTCGACCGATGAGGTGTATGGTGCTTTGGAAATGACTCATCCGGAGGGTATTAAGCCTCCGTTCTCGACAAAGGCAAGCAGTGGCGAGCATCATCTTGCATACGGTGAGAAGTTCTTTACCGAGGACTTGAAATATATGCCCCACAGCCCCTATTCGGCATCGAAGGCAAGCAGCGACCATTTCGTACGCGCTTTCCACGACACCTACGGTCTGCCCACCATCGTTACTAACTGCTCGAACAACTACGGCCCCTATCAGTTTCCTGAGAAGCTGATTCCGCTGTTTATTAATAATATACGCCACCGCAAACCTCTGCCGGTATACGGCAAGGGCGAGAATGTAAGAGATTGGCTCTATGTTGAGGACCACGCGAGAGCCATTGATTTGATATTCCACAAAGGCGCTGTCGCTGAGACATATAACATCGGTGGCTTCAATGAGTGGAAGAATATCGATATAATCAAGGTTCTGATTAATACCGTCGACCGTCTGCTTGGCCGTCCCGAAGGTGCCGATATGGATTTGATTACCTACGTCACCGACCGTGCCGGTCATGATATGCGTTATGCCATCGACAGCAGCAAGTTGCAGAGAGAACTGGGTTGGGAGCCGAGCTTGCAGTTTGAAGAAGGTATTGAAAAGACTGTCAAATGGTATCTTGACAATCAGGAATGGATGGACAATATCACCAGTGGCGACTACGAGAAATACTATGAATCTATGTATGGTAATCGGTGATTAGTGTATTAATTATTTAATTTAAAATCAGAATGTTACCCCCCCCCTATACAACAAATAGTAAACTTTATGTCAATTGATTTATTATATTGGCTTTCGGTGTTGCTGCCGATGTTGATGGTGCCTGTGGTGCTGCCAATGGTGGTGCTGATGGCTCGTCGCAAGAGGTTGACAGATAACCCTAATGCCCGCAAGATGCAGGACCGTCCTGTTCCAGTAATGGGCGGTATGGTGATTATGTTGGTAGTATGCGTTTCAGCTATCGTACTTAATCTGTTCTACGATTTGGGATTTCTTTATCCGGCGTTTTGTGTGATGGTGATTTTGTTTATTTTTGGTATGCTTGATGACAATATAGGATTGAGTTGGCAGTTTAAGTTAGGAGTGCAGATATTCTCGATTTTGCTGTTGTTTTTTGGCGGCAATTATGGTGTGCATTCCCTTTACGGTGTTTTCGGCATAGAGATAATACCTATGTGGGCGGCCTGTTTGATGACGTTGTTTTCAGGGATTTTGCTGCTGAATGCAGTCAATTTTGTTGACGGAATAGATGGATTGGCATCTGGGTTGGGAGTATTGGCAGGCATAGTGATGTCATATTGGGATATACGTCACGGATTTGTTACACAAGCGTTGATCTCATTTGTTATTGTCGGTGTGATGAGTTCATTCTTTGTGTTCAATGTCTTTTCGGAACGCTACAAAATGTATATGGGAGATTCGGGTTCGCTTGTGCTGGGATTCTTCGTGTTTATGTCGACTTGCCCTGAACCGTCTTTATTAGATGAAAAGACATTTATTGCAGACAACTACTTTATGAGTTTTCTGGTAGCCATCATTTCTGCAATGGTGTTCGACCTTATACGTGTTGCACTTTTACGTATAATAAAAGGCAAGTCGCCGTTCCATCCTGACCGTACTCATCTGCATCATATGTGCGTTGATATGGGAATGAGTCATCTGTTTACAACGCTAAGGATATTGTTTGCCAACATTATCGTTATTGCGATATGGTATTTCACAGCGTCGTCGGGAATGAATGTGACGTTGCAGTATCTGCTGATTTTGCTGACCGGCGTTGTTGTGTATTGGCTGCCCTATTTTCATATTGTCTATCTGCGCGACCATAATCCGGAACGCTATGAAAAGCTATCGGCCCGTTGTAAACAATTGAGCTCATATTCAGATGTTTTTACCAGTGCTATAAGACGTATCATCGACGGCCGTCGCAAACCAATAATAACCCACGAGATAGAATGAAGAATTTTGCCATCATCGGAGTTGGGGGGTATGTAGCCCCGCGTCACCTGAAAGCCATCAAGGAGACAGGCAACCGTTTGGTGTCGGCATACGACAAGTGTGACAGCGTTGGCATCCTCGACTCATATTTCCCCGATGCGGCATTCTTTACCGAGCAGGAGCTCTTCGACCGCCACAACAGCTTGTTGAAGGGGAGGGGAGAGGCTATTGACTATGTGACGGTTTGTACACCCAACTATCTCCACGACGCCCATTCGCGTTATGGATTGCGGCTCGGTGCCGACGTGATATGTGAGAAGCCGTTGGTTCTCAACCCTTGGAATATAGATGGATTGGAACGCGTTGAGCGTGAGACGGGACATAAAATATTCACCATACTTCAGCTTAGGCTGCATCCGTCGGTCACCGCGTTGAGAGAGAAAATAGCTGCGGGAGCTAAAGACAAAATATATGATGTTGATTTGACATATATCACCTCGCGCGGTAACTGGTACTACGCTTCGTGGAAAGGCGATATGCGCAAGAGTGGCGGTGTGGCTACCAACATCGGTGTACATTTCTATGATATGCTCACCTGGGTGTTTGGCGAGGTGAAAAACAACGTGGTGCACGTGTCGTCGCACGACAGGGTGGCTGGATTCCTTGAATTGGAACGTGCACGGGTGCGCTATTTTCTGAGCATCAATGCCGACCATCTGCCCAAGGAGGCTGTCCAGGCTGGACAGCGCACATTCAGAGCCATATATGTCGACGGCGAGGAGTTTGAGTTCAGCAACGGATTCACAGAACTACACACCAAGAGTTATGAGAATATCCTTGCAGGCAAAGGCTTTACTATTTCAGAAGCCCGCAACTGCATCCAGATAGTTCACGATATACGCAACGCACAGCCGGTAGGTCTGAAAGGAGACTATCATCCGCTTGCAATGCAACCACTCACACCACATCCTTTTGGATGGAATAACTGATAATTAATTAAAAAGATTGATATGCCCAACGACCCTTACATACACGAAAGCAGTTATGTCGACGACAATGTTGTTATCGGCGCAGGCACAAAGGTGTGGCATTTTTGTCATATCCAAAGTGGCGCTCGCATAGGCGAGAACTGCTCGCTGGGTCAGAATGTGAATATTGGCAACAACGTAGTGATTGGAAACGGAGTCCGTATTCAGAACAATGTGTCGGTGTATGAGGGTGTTGAGATTGAAGATGATGTTTTCCTGGGTCCCAGTTGTGTCTTTACCAATGTCTTGATGCCGCGCGCCGACCGTTCTGTAAACGGGAAGTATGAGAAGACGCTTGTAAGGCAGGGAGCATCGCTGGGAGCCAATTGCACCATCGTTTGCGGACACACCATTGGCCGACGGGCGTTGGTGGCTGCGGGAGCCGTGGTGACCAAGGATGTACCGGATTATGCAATTGTGGCCGGAGTGCCGGCAAAAATAATAGGAAAGGTAGAAGAATAAAATGCAGTTTCGAGACTTACATAGACAGTATCAGGCAATGAAGGCCGAAATCGACGAGGCTCTGCTGAAAACGGCTTCGTCTGGAGCCTTTGTGCTTGGTGACGCTGTTGCCGAGCTGGAACAGCAGTTGGCAGACTATGTGGGTGTGAAGCATTGCGTTACCTGTGCCAGCGGCACCGATGCCCTACGGATGGCGCTGATGGTGTTGAATATAGGTCCCGGCGATGCCGTCTTTGTGCCCGACTTCACGTTCTTTGCCACAGCAGAGGCTGTTGCTATGGTAGGTGCTACGCCGATATTTGTAGATGTCAATGGTGATGTTTTTAATATCGACGTTGATGATTTGTCAGAAAAGATCAGATATACAGAAGAGCATACAGATCTGCATCTTGCTGCAGTGATAGCTGTGGACCTCTTTGGTCAGCCAGCCGACTATATTGACCTTGAGCCACTTTGTCGAGGACACAATCTGTACCTCATTGAAGACGGCGCACAAGGTTTTGGCAGTGCGATAGGCGGAACAAAGGCCTGCTCGTTCGGTGACATTTCCACCACCTCGTTCTTCCCTGCCAAGCCGTTGGGTTGCTATGGTGATGGCGGAGCGCTTTTCACCGACAACGACGACTGGGCATACCTGTTGCGTTCGCTGCGTGTTCACGGCAAGGGCGTAGATAAATACGACAATGTCCGAATCGGTCTCAATTCGCGTCTCGACACTATTCAGGCAGCTGTGTTACAGGTGAAACTGAAACATTTTGATGACGAACTCAAGGCGGTAAATGATATCGCACAAAGATATAACGATTTGTTGCGAGGGAAGGTGACAGCACCTATTGTTCCACCGGCAGTTACCTCCTCATTTGCACAATACACCATACAGAGCGACAATCGTGATGCAATACAGGCTCGCCTTAAGAAGGCAGATATACCATCAATGATATACTATTCCCGCACAGTGAGCCAGCAGACGGCCTTTGCCCATCTTGGACAACAACCCTGTCCTGTTGCTGAGCAACTTACGCATACGGTACTTTCGATGCCTATGCATCCCTATTTGACAGATCAAGAGATAGAAAAAGTTACAGAAACAATAATTGCAGCGGTATGATGAAGAGAGAGGAAATACATATTGGCATTGTTGGTTTGGGCTATGTAGGATTGCCTCTCGCTACGCTGTTTGCATCGCGCTACCCCACAGTGGGCTACGACTGCAACAGCCTTCGTGTCACAGAACTGGCAAAGGCAAACGACTCGACTTGTGAGGTGGATGCCGCCACACTTCAGAAGGCTCTGCAAAGTGGCAGGCTGACACTTGTCGACAAACCGGAAGCCTTGAAAGAGTGCAATGTGTACATCGTTGCGGTGCCTACGCCTGTCGATTGCAACAACCATCCCGACCTGATGCCACTCATTGGTGCCTCGCAGACGGTCGGCGCTCTCCTTGACAAAGGCGATGTGGTTATTTATGAATCCACTGTCTATCCGGGTGTTACCGAGGATGAGTGTGTTCCACAGCTTGTTGCTGCATCGGGGTTGAAATACAACACAGACTTCTTTGTCGGCTACAGTCCCGAGCGGGTCAATCCGTCCGACACCGAACATACCGTTGAGACAATAATAAAAGTTACATCGGGGTCAACGCCCGAAACGGCTGACTTTGTGGATGAACTCTATAATTCCGTGCTTCGCAACGGCACTCACAAAGCCCCTTCAATCCGCGTTGCAGAGGCATCCAAGATTGTCGAGAATTGCCAGCGCGATGTCAATATTGCCTTTATCAACGAGTTGGCAAAGATTTTTGCCGCTATGGGCATCGACACCAACGACGTACTTGCCGCCGCAGCTACCAAGTGGAACTTCATAAAGATGAAGCCCGGTCTTGTCGGTGGTCATTGCATAAGCGTCGACCCCTACTATCTTATTGAGAAAGCGCAGGTTTATGGTGTTCTGCCGCGAGTGATGTATTCTGCCCGCAGACTTAACGACAGTATGGGTGCATACGTTGCAGGTCAAGTTGTTAAACAGATGAATCTTAAAGGAGTACCCGTCAAGGATGCAAAGATTTTGATACTCGGTTTTGCCTTTAAGGAGAACTGCCCCGACACGCGCAACACCAAGGTTGTTGATATTTACAATTCGCTCAAGGAATACACCCCGAATATAGCGGTCTGTGACGACTGGGTCGATGCCGAGCGTGTCCGCAAAGAATATGGTATTGAAATTAAAAAAACAGAAAACATAAATCAAGATATTAGATATGATGCTGCGATTCTGGCCGTAGCACATCGCCAGTTTGCCGATATTGATTTGCGACGGCTGGTGCCTGAGCCAGGTGTTGTCTATGATGTCAAGGGGGTCCTTCCGCGACATCAAATAGATGCAAGACTTTGAAAATAAAAAATATAACCTTTAAAACCTTTTCAACCTTTAAAACCATTAACATACTATGTTTCAAAAATTATTCTACAACCTCGTCAAAAGATACCGTCATTCAACTGTCCCGCGTTGGATAATGCTCTTTATGGACATCTGTCTGTTTGTGGTGGCATTTGTAGTAGCAGAAGTATTTGCTTGGCGTTTTGAAGGAACGGTAACATGGAATGCCGTTTGGGTAAATCTTGCCATTTGCTTGGTGGTAACTCTGGCGTTCTTCTATTTATTTAAGACCTACCGCAGTATCATAAGGCATATGGGTCTCAACGACATTTTCCGTGTCCTTGTGGCTTGTGTCTTTATGGCGCTTACATGTGGTTTTATCAACTTCTTGAACAACAGGTTACAGGTGGTTCCGACCAAAAACAACATTGTTCCGTCCTACAGGATTGTAATAATGCTTTACTCGATGTTGGCGCTGTTGATGCTGCTCAATAGGTTTATGATTCTTTATATTTACAACCAATACTTCAAGCGTCGTCGTCGCGAAGTTAATGTAATCATCTATGGTGCAGGTGCAGCAGGTGTTATTGCCAACAATGCCCTGAAACAAGATATCCACTTTGAATACAAAGTTGTCGCATTCATAGATGATGACAAGAATAAGGTTAACCAGAATCTTGACAGTGTGCCTGTTATGCGTGCCCGCGATGTGCTCAACCAGAAATTTGTCGACTCCAAGAAAGTCAGCCAGATTATCATAGCCATACCTACTATACGCTTGATGCACAAGCAGGCAATCACCAACCGAGCTCTCGACCTTGGGCTTACCGTCAAGTCTGTACCGCATATCTCGCTCTGGATGAATGGTGAATTTACAGCCACTCAGATTCAGGACATCAAGATTGAGGACCTCCTCGAGCGCGAGCCTATCAAGATTGACAATATCAACGTAATACGCGAGGTACTCGACAAGACTGTCCTTGTCACTGGTGCCGCGGGTTCCATCGGTAGTGAGATCTGCCGTCAGCTCCTGCAATACAAGCCTAAACAGATAATTATGCTCGATCAGGCCGAATCGCCGCTCTATGACCTGCAGTTTGAACTGAAAAATAACGAGCCTTATAAGAAATATGTCGACTCGATGGCGTTCGTCATCGCCAATGTCAAGGACTATGCACGTATGGAAGAGGTGTTTGAGACCTATCGTCCCAACCTGGTCTATCACGCCGCCGCCTACAAGCACGTGCCCTTTATGGAGGAGAATCCCTACGAAGCTATCTATGTCAATGTCTTCGGTACCAAGAATGTAGCCGACCTTGCCATCAAGTACGGCACCGAGAAGTTTGTTATGGTGTCGACCGACAAGGCTGTCAATCCTACCAACGTGATGGGTGCCACCAAGCGTATGGCCGAAATCTACATCCAGAGTCGCTCAACCGAGCAAACGCACTTCGTTACAACCCGTTTCGGCAATGTGCTGGGCTCGAACGGCAGCGTCATCCCGCTTTTCAGAAAGCAGCTTGCCGCCGGTGGTCCGCTCACCGTCACCCACAAAGACATCATCCGCTACTTTATGACCATCCCCGAAGCCTGTAACCTCGTTCTCGAAGCAGGTGCTATGGGCGAAGGCGGCGACATCTTTGTTTTCGATATGGGCAAGCCGGTCAAGATCTACGATCTGGCAAAGAAGATGATACAGCTTTCTGGACTCAAGGGCATAGAAATAAAGGAGATAGGCCTCCGTCCAGGTGAAAAGCTCTATGAGGAACTCCTCGCCACCAAGGAGAACAACATACCCACCTATCATCCCAAAATTCTGCGTGCCGAGGTACGCAAGTATCCTATCGATGCCATCGACCGTGAATATGGTGAGTTGCAGGATATTATGTATACCCTCGACGACCGTCAGATTGTTGCCAAAATGAAGTCCATCGTTCCCGAATTCATCAGTAACAACAGTATCTACTGCGAACTGGACAAAAAAGAATAAAGATTAAGAAGTAAAAGTGGAAGTAATAAAAGGAAGTTAAATTGGAAGTAAAAATGGACAATACAAACGGGATGGTTCAGCCAATGAAGAAAGCACTTATAACCGGTATCACGGGTCAGGATGGTTCTTTCCTTGCAGAGTTTCTGCTTGAGAAAGGCTATCAGGTTCACGGCTTGCTGCGTCGCTCGTCGTCGTTCAACACAGGTCGCATCGAGCATCTTTATCTTGACGAGTGGGTGCGCGATATGCACAATAAACGCCTTGTAAATCTGCATTATGCCGATATGACCGACTCGTCATCGCTTATACGTATCCTTCAAGAAACACAGCCCGACGAGATATATAATCTTGCAGCTCAGAGCCACGTGAAGGTCAGCTTCGATGTGCCTGAATACACAGCCGAAGTCGACGCTGTTGGCACACTGCGCCTGCTCGAGGCTATACGCATCCTTAACCTCACCAAGCGAACACGCCTCTATCAGGCATCGACATCGGAACTATACGGCAAGGTGCAGGAAATACCGCAGAACGAGAATACCCCGTTCTATCCGCGTTCGCCCTACGGCGTTGCCAAGCAGTATGCTTTCTGGATTGTGAAGAACTATCGCGAGGCCTATGGAATATATGCTGCCAACGGCATCCTATTCAACCACGAGAGCGAGCGGAGAGGAGAGAACTTCGTTACGCGCAAGATCTCTCTCGCCGCCGCACGTATAGCCAAAGGGCTTCAGGACCGTCTCTATCTTGGCAATCTCGACGCTCTTCGCGACTGGGGATATGCCAAAGACTATATAGAGTGTATGTGGCTGATGCTGCAGCAAGAGGAGCCTGACGACTTTGTTATCGCTACTGGTGAGAATCACTCTGTAAGAGAGTTTGTTACCCTGGCTTTCCATTATGCCGGTATAGAACTTGAATGGCGCGGGTCGGGTCTTGACGAAGAGGGTGTCGACACTAGAACGGGCAAAGTTTTGGTTGCGGTAGATCCTCGTTTCTTCCGCCCCGCCGAAGTGGAACAGTTGCTTGGCGACCCCACCAAAGCACGTACCCTGCTTGGATGGAATCCGCAAAAGACTTCTTTTGAGGAGTTGGTGCGAATTATGGTTGAAAATGATATGAAATGAACCAAACTACTAAAATATATATCGCAGGACATAAGGGTCTTGTGGGCTCCGCTATTTGGCATATACTCGAGCGGCGTGGCTACAGCAACCTTGTTGGCCGCACTCATAGCGAGTTAGATCTGATGGATCCTGTTGCAGTACGCGACTTTTTTGATACTGAACGTCCCGATGTAGTTGTTCTTGCCGCCGCCCTTGTAGGAGGCATTATGGCCAATTCGACGCGCCCTGCCGACTTTATATACAACAACTTACAGATTCAGCAAAATGTTATCGGCGAAGCGTATCGCCACAAAGTCAGCAAACTGCTCTTTTTGGGCAGCACCTGTATATATCCCCGTATGGCGCCACAGCCGATGCGTGAAGAGTGCCTGCTGACCTCGGCTCTGGAGTCGACCAATGAGCCCTATGCTATATCGAAGATTGCCGGTATGAAAATGTGCGATGCTTTCAACCGTCAGTATGGTACCAACTACATCGCCGTGATGCCCACCAACCTATATGGACCTAACGACAATTTCGACCTTGTAGGGTCGCACGTGCTACCTGCAATGCTACGCAAGATATTTCTTGCCAAGTGTCTGATGGACAATAATGAAGAAGCTGTTCGCAAAGACCTTGCCCGCCGTCCGGTTCAGGGCATAACAGCCGATACGCCTTTTTCGGAGATAGTCTCAATTCTGAATTCTGAATTCAACATTCAACAATCAAAATTAACCCTTTGGGGGACGGGTACGCCGTTGCGCGAGTTCCTTTGGAGTGAGGATATGGCTGAGGCTTGTGTCTATATGCTTGAGAATGTCGATGCAGTGGGCGGCAACCTTGTGTCGCACACATCGAAGCATACGGTGCCCAACACCAACTTTGTCAATGTGGGCACGGGTATTGAGCACACAATCAGTCAGGTGGCGCAGATGGTTGCCGAGGAGGTTGGCTATAAGGGTAGGATAGAGTTCGACCCATCAAAGCCTGACGGCACACCGCGCAAGTTGACCGACCCGTCGCGCCTTCACAGTCTCGGCTGGCACCATAGCGTCGAGCTCCGCGATGGCATTCGCTGGCTGTATGAATGGTACAGAACTCATTTGATAAAGTTTAAAGGTTAAAGATGTTTTCTGACTTAGTAAAGGTTAAAGGTTAAAGATGTTTTCTGACTCACGGTCAATTTTAGTAAAGGTTAAAGGTTAGAGTTTAAAGGTTAAAGATGATTTCTAATTCGCGGTTAATGTAATAATCTATAACATCGTTACAACTTATTTTTTTATTATTCCTTGGCTAATTTGTGGTAACTAAAAAAAGTTAAAATTGGTGAAATGTTTTGCCAGTTTTGAAAAAAATCGTAACTTTGCACTCATATTTTTATGGTTTTTTGGAGCGTTTATTGCTCCAAAGAATTGTTAATTAATATAGTGCCCCTTGAGGCGTGAACTTTGAAACCTTTACCCCCCTTTCAACCTTTCTAACCCTTTTAACCTTTAAAACCTTTTATAACCTTTCCAACCTTTAAAACCCTTCAAACTGTATATTTTTAACCAAATTCATTATTAACCAAATCTTTAAGTTATGTTTAATTTTATCAAAAGGATGTTACTCATTGCGGCACTGATGGTGCCGTGGGTAACGCAGGCACAGAGCTACACCCTCGAGAGCTACGGCTTTGCTACGGGTGTGGACGCCTCGAAGTGGGTTGATATGACATCTGCCACGCAGATTCTGACCCCCTCGGGTAACCCGGGTAACGATGGTCTTGCCTCGGGTGTACAGACCATCGGTTTTGCCTTCCCGTTTGCAGGTCAGACCTACACGCAGTATTCCGTCAACACCGACGGTAACCTGCGCTTGGGCGCCACCGTCACGGGGACAAGCAATTACACTACCCCGTTCAATTCAACGAACGCCAGTATCAACAATCCGAAGATCAACGTTTTCGGATGCGACGGTTATGGTGTTTCGGGTACTCACTATGTGAAGGCTTTGGCTCAGGAACTGACGGGAGGAGACTCACTGCTCGTAGTGGAGTTCTGTACGGGAACATTCAACAGTACCACCCGTAACGAACTTTACAAATGGCAGATTCACCTCTATTCAGACGGTAACATAGACATCGTCTTCCCCGCTGCATCGGCACTGCCTGCTGCGGCTCCCAATGTGGCCCACCAGTGCGGACTCTGCGCAAGCGCTTCCGACGGCTGGGTCATTGACGCTGCCACCAACACTGCTATGCATTTCAATGCGGGTTCCACCGCCACCAACGCCCTTGGCACCTGGTTTGACGCGAACCGCTACTACACCTTCATTCATCCCAGCAATATCAGCTGCCCGGCACCTACAGGAGTTACAGTTACCAATGTAACGGCCGATGGAGCCACCATATCGTGGACAGCCGGCGGCACCGAGAGCGCCTGGGAACTTACTGTCGACGAAGACACATATTACCCCACCACAACCTCCTACACACTGACCGGCCTTGACGCCAATACACCATACGTGGCCAGCGTACGCGCCATCTGCGGATCAGGCGACACGAGCTTTGCATCGTCGGGTGCGTTCCGCACGGAGTGTGATGCCATCAGCCAGCTGCCCTACAGCAACGGCTTTGAGAACGACCCCTACTATTCTGCAGTCACTTATGCAGAAGCTTTCCCCTACTGCTGGCACCGTATCAACGACGCCACGAACAGCTACACCTACTATCCTTATGTTTCCAACACGGCAACATACGTTCATAGCGGCACGAATGGTATGTACTGGTATCATTCGTCATCGTCAGGCTATGCACAGAACATGTATGCTGTATTGCCTGCGGTTGACCTGAACGTATACGAAATCAGCGACCTTGTGCTCTCGTTCTGGGCCAAGACAACGAGCGCCAGCTATCACCCGATGCCCATCGTGGGTGTTATGACCGACCCGAACGACGCCACGACCTTTACGGCCGTGCACACCTTCACCAACACGGACATCACAACATCGTGGCAGATGTTTACAGTATCGTTTGCAAGCTATACCGGCACGGGCAGCTATATCGCCATCAAGTGGCCGAATCCCGGCTCGACAAGCTATATGGCCATCGACGATATCTTCCTCACCGACGAGTGGTGCGACATACCTTTGAATGTCGCCGCGAGTTCAGCAGTTGACGAGGTTACCGTAAGCTGGAACTCGAACGGCGGCAGCAGCTTCACCGTGTTTCTGGGGACAGACACAGTTAATGCTGTGACCGACACATTCTACACCTTCAGCAACCTTACAGCCAACACCCAGTATGCTTATGGAGTGTCGACCGAGTGCACGTCGAGCAACAGTGAGTTTATATGCGGCTCTATCCGTACGCTCTGCAACAACCTCGACAGCCTGCCCTATACTCAAACCTTTGAGAGTGCGGCTACCGGAGGTACAACCAGCGCTGTGTTTGTAGACTGTCTTACTCGTCTCAACAATGGTACGCAGTATTTCGGCTGGCCATACGTTAGTGCCACAGCCAGTTACAACCACACACCCAATGGTACAAAAGGTTTGTATTGGTTGAACTCCGCAACTGCGGGTACTTATGGCGACTACCAGTATGTTGTTATGCCTGGCATTGACACCGACCAGTATGAGATGAATACCCTGCAGTTCAAGTTCTGGGCACGCGCCACCGGTACCAGCTACCATCCAGTGTTCCAGGTCGGTGTGATGACTGATCCTCACGATTACACCACTTTCCAGTTGGTGGAGAGTGTCAATGTCGAGGGTACTACCTACACCGAATACACTGTTACTTTGGGCGCCTTTGAGGGTAATGGCAACTACATTGCTCTCAGAGCCCTGCGTCCCGGCTCTTCGTGGTATGCCACCGTTGACGACCTCACAATAGAGATTATGCCCAACTGCCCGCCCATTGTTGACATTGATGTTACTGCCACTGCTGGTAGTGCTATGATCACTTGGGGCTATCAGAACGGCTATGATGAGCCGGCAGAGTATGAGGTTGTTTACGACAGCATCAATGGCTCATCGCCTACAACACTAAATCCCACCGATCAATTCGTTTTGCTCAGCGGCCTTGAGGCTGGAACCCAGTATAAGGTATTTATCCGTGCCAACTGCGGCAACGACTACGGTGCATTTGACAGCATCACCTTCTCGACAACAGCATTAAGCTGTCTGGAGCTTGACTCAACAACAATCGACTCGGTGCGTTTCACGAACTCCACGTCAGGTATTTCCGGTTGTATAGCATACAGCAGTTACGGAAATACAATCTACCAGACGATTTATACTGCTTCAGAACTTACTGCTGCCGGTCTGACAGCAGGCACCATTACAGGTATAGATCTGGGCTTCACTGCCAACACCGCCAACGCCAAAGAGTTTACGATCTTTTTGGGTCATACCAATATTTCATCCATCAGTAATGCGACAATGGAGGATCCCAACAATCAGGTTCAAGTCTACGGTCCTGCCGCACACCCGTTAAATACTTCGGGCTGGAAGCACTACGACTTCACCACTCCATTTACATGGGACGGTGTTAGCAATATTATTATGACCACCTTTATGAACCAGCCTAGCGGAGTAAGCCAGACTTCGTCGACAGGACTTACCGGCTATTATGTTTCGGCATCTAACAAAGCACGTTACCGTTACAGAGACAGTTCGCCATTTACATTGACCGACTACAACTCAGGTAATGCTGGTTCCAACTATTCCTATCGTGCCAGTATCCATTTCTGGAGCGGTGAATGTCAGACTATGGCAATATGCTCAGCTCCTGCAACGACTGTGACCGACGTCACTGCCACCACAGCCGACATTACCTGGCTTCCCGGCTACAACGAGACCTCTTGGGATCTCTCTTACCGTGAGTTGGGTACCAGCACCTGGACAACCGTCGCCACGGGCGAGACTTCGACCGAATATCAGTTCACCAACCTGACACCAGGCACTGACTATGAATTGCGTGTCAGCTTCGAGTGTGGCGATGCCAACAGCACAGAATACAGCAGCATTGTCACTGCCAGAACGGTTTGCTCGAATGTGTCGTTGCCTTACAGCTACGGCTTTGAGGATGTGCCCACAGGCTCCACCTCGGCTCGCCCCGACATTCCTTGCTGGCACCACTTGAACAATGCTACCAGCTATCCGGGATATCCTTACATTTATGCTTCGGCAGCCCACAGCGGTAGCCGCGGTCTATACTGGGGCCTGATTACCACCACCGGTACCTATGGCGACTACGAGGTAGTCGTTCTGCCTCCAGTGGATACCAATGTTAATCCCATTAGAACGCTGCAACTCTCCTTCTGGGCAAAACCCACGAGTGTCAGTTACGCTCCCGTATTCCTGGTGGGCGCAATGACCGATCCTGCAGATATCAGCACTTTCGAATTCATTGACAGCATTATTGTTGACCACGTTACCACCGACTGGGCTCTCTACGAGGTGTTCCTCAACAGTTATGAAGGCGAAGGCAGATATGTGGCTATCCGTGCCAACCGTCCTACCAGCGCCTGGTATGCCTATACCGACGACTTTACGCTGGATGTTATTCCTTCCTGTCCGCACGTGACCCATCTTACTGTCGACTCGACATCGCAGAACAGCGTCAGCTTGAGCTGGATACCAGTTGGTATCGAGACTGAGTGGTCGGTAACCGATGGTACCAACTACTATACTACAACCAACCCCTACATCACCATCACAGGTCTCACAACCAACACTGCTTACACCTTTGAAGTACGTGCCCTCTGCACGTCGGAAGATTCAAGTTTGGCTTGGACCATCAGCACCCGTACAGAGTGCGAGCCTTATATGGCATTGCCTTATAGCGAGAACTTTGACGGCCTTACCAACAGCTTGACTGCTGCCACCGGCGTTGAGATTCCCTGCTGGGGCCGCTTGATGACAGGTACAGCCACATATCAGACAGGCGCATATTTGCCTCAGGTCTACTACTACAGCAATAACTCGTCAAATGTTTATAACCATAGTGGAAACTATAGTCTGCGTCTCTATGGTAATGGTTACCACACACTGCCGCAGCTTCCCTGTCCTGCCGACTCGGTGACTATCGGTTTCTGGGCAAAGACAACCTCCACCAGTTATAAACTCTTCCTGGGTGTGATGAGCGATCCTACCAATGCCAGCACTTTCGATACGATACAGGAGATTCAACATACAGCGACCACTGCTGCTGCAGCATTACAGTATTTCGAGGTCAACCTCAGTTCTTACACAGGTACTGGCCGCTACATAGCATTCCTTAACTCCTATACTACGACTTCGACCTACTATAGCTACCATTATATTGATGACATCGCGGTATGGCACAACACCAACTGCCCGTCGCCTGCTGTCACTCTCGGCGATATTACCAACAACAGTATCGTTGTAAACTGGGTTGACACCGCTGGCAACAGCTACACTAACGGTGTAACAGTTATGTGGAACACAGTTAACACCACCTCCGGAGCCCAGAGTGCCTCTGTGACATCCGGCAACAGCTACACCATCACAGGTCTCAATGGCAGCACCACCTATTATATTTGGGTTGCTGGCGAGTGCTCTGCTGAGCAGAGCCGTCCTATTGCAGTCCAAGCTACTACGCTTTCTAACTGTGGTCCGGTTGAGGATCTGACCCTTAGCGGTGTCGACTTCAATGCATTCGGTCTTAGCTGGAATGCTCCTTCTATTGGCGATGCTGCTACCAGCTATGTTGTCTATCTGCGTCAGTGCACCAACACTCCGTATGACAATCAGGAGCACTGGATTATGGATACTGTCACTTCCACCTATTATATGTTCTCGGGTCTTGAAGAGGCTACCACCTATGCTTACGCTGTGAGAACACTCTGTGGCAGTGACAATGCCGATTATGACGGCGGATATGTTACCACTACCATCTGCGAGATGGACACTGTGGGCGACTATGGCGCCAACTATTCGGCACAGCCTATCTATGCTACTCAAGCTTACAGCTACACTCAGCAGATTTATATGGCCAGCGAACTTAACGGCATAGACAGTATCAGCTCGCTTGCCTTCTATCAGCGCGGCTACAGCTACAATGACCGTAATGTAACTGTATATCTCGGCTACACCAACAAGACTGAGTTTGAAAGCTCAGCCGACTATGTGCCGATGTCGAACCTCACTCAAGTCTACAGCGGTCGTCTGAGCGGTTTTGGCTGGATAAGCCTGAAGTTCAACAATACATACGTTCGCGTAGCCGACAGCAACCTTGTTGTTGCACTTGTCGACAACACCGGTGTTCCCAACGCCACCAACTGCTACTGGGCTACCACAAAATATGAGAACCCCGCCCTCTACCGTGCTATGCGTATGTACAGCAGCACAAGCAGCATCAATCCTGCATCACCTTCCGGCTCATACGGTAGAGATCAGTATCGTGCATATATAGTGTTTGGCAATGCCGCTTGCGAAAACGATGGATGTGCAGTTCCTATCGTTATGCAGACGGCTACATACGCTGACCACGTCGACATCAGCTGGAGCACCACTGAAGGTACCAGCTATAGTGTTGACTACCGTACACTTGGTGCCGACAACTGGATTAATGTCGCCACCGGCAATACTGTTGGCTCGGCTACTATAAACGGTCTCGGTGCTTCGTTCCTCGGTGAGGCTCGCGTAAGCTACACTTGCAACGGCAATACAGTCAGCGGTGTTACTCCGATACAGACTCTCTGTGGTTTGGCCAGCTTGCCGATTGTCGAGAACTTCCAGAGTTACGATTATGGCCACTTCACCCGTAATTGCTGGGTGACTGGTCTCACCAATCCTTCTGCCGCCGACAGGGAATACCCATACATTACCACACTTACTGGCGACGAGAACAATATGCTTTGCTTTATGCGCTATGGTGCATACGTAATACTGCCGCAGGTTGACACTAACCTCAACGCTTGCCAGATACGCTTCAATCTGACTCAGGGGAACGATGATGCACGTATCTTCATCGGTGTAATTGACGATGCTTCGATGCCTATTCAGACGATGCATGTGCTTGACACTCTGTCGCGTTACGATTATGATACCACAACTGCCACTGTAAGCCTCACCTATTCGTTCGAGAATATTCCCGCTGCTTACAACCACAGCCGTATCGCTTTCTGGGATGGTTTGCAAAGCTACAGCTTCCTCGATGATATTGTTGTTGAGTTGATTCCTGCCTGTACGCCGGTCTCTGACCTCAGCGCCACAGCTACCGTCAACAGCGCCACTATCACTTGGAACACCAACGGCGAAAACGCTACAAGCTATTATGTGATCTATGGTCCTCGCGGTTTCACTGCCGGTCAGGGCGATACAATGATGGCTACTGGCTCGCCGGTAACTCTCACAGGTCTCAACCACAGCACCAACTACGATGCTTATGTCTATACCGTATGCGACCTGCTCAACGCAACCTCGATAGCATCTTCGGTTGTCCAGTTCACTACTGACTGCGCACCGTACACCACGCTGCCTTACACGGAGAACTTCGAGAACTTGCTGCCCGCCGGCTCTAGCATCGCAACGATTCTGCCCAACTGCTGGGCTTCGGAGACTAGCACCAGTGCTGTAGCCCACGTGGTCTACACCACCAATTCAGCTCAGGCTTCTTCGCCGCAGCATGCATTCTATATGAATGAGAATGGCGTTGTGGCTCTGCCCGAAATGGGTGTGCCGCTGAACACTCTGCAGCTCTCGTTCCACGAGTGCAACGTTAACTCGCAGAGCTATGGTCTCATTATCGGTACTGTGGACAATGTCAACACTGGCTTCGCACAGACCTTTGTGCCTTACGATACCGTGGTGTTCACTTCTAACCAGAGTATCTACAATGTCACCAGCTACTTCTCGGATTACACGGGCACTGCCAACCGCATTGCTATAATGAACTACAATAGAGGTACGGGTACAATCTCTGAGCACTACATTGACGACCTCGTAATTGATTTGGCTCCGGCTTGTATAGCACCGCAGAATGTCCATACATCTTATCTGTCAGACAGCCAGGTCGACATTGTTTGGAGCCGCAGCAATTCCAGCTCCTACACTGTTGAGTATGGTGTGCACGGGTTCACATTCGGCACTGGTGCGCAGACCACTGTCTCGACACGCAACGTATCGCTGACGGGTCTCACCGCCCAGACTCAGTATGATGTATATGTATGCTCGCCTTGCGACACGGTGTTTTACACCTTTACAACACCTTGTGCTTTTGTTAGCCTGCCGTATACTGAGGACTTTGACAGCTACACAACCAGCACAACTGCCGCCACCGGCGTGCAGGTCAACTGCTGGGACTATATTATGACAGGCTCTTCTACCTATCAGGGTGCATCCTATCAGCCGCAGATTTACTACAGCAGTTCATACGCTCACAGTGGTAGCTACAGTTTGCGTCTCTATGGCGAAAGCTACACAATGCTGCCGCCGATGCCGACAACGCTCGACAGCCTGCAGTTGACCTTCTGGGACTACACCACAAGCACCAGCTATGGCCTTCAGGTAGGTGTTATGGAAGGCGGCATATTTATCCCAATCCAGACTATCAACTCGCCGACGAGCTCACACGTAGAGTATGAAATCGACTTTGGAAGTTATCACGGTAACAGCCGTACCATAGCATTCCGCAACACGTATACCTCGTCGTCGACTACTTACTACAGCTATCACTACATCGACGACATTATGGTCAATTATCTGCCTACCTGTCCGAAGGTGAGCACGCTGCATGCCACTTCAGCAACCACCACGTCGATCACTATTGACTGGACCGATCTTGGCGGTTCGCCCACCGAGTGGGAGATTGAGTACACCGGCAATGGCGCTACCAACGTTATCAATGTTAACGCACATCCTACCACCATCTCCACTCTCCTGTCATCGACACCCTACTCAATCCGCGTACGTCCTATCTGCGGTGCTTCCGACACTGGTATGTGGTGCAACCCGATTAGAGTGGCTACCGAATGCAGTCTTGTATCACTGCCTTACAATGAGGACTTTGAAAGTTATTCTGGCACCACCTATAGCACCGCAGGCGATCTGCCCGTTTGCTGGGATGGCTTCAGCAACGGAACCTCAGCAGTATACTTCCCGCACATCACAGGCAGTGGCTCCTACTCGTATCCTCACAGCGGTACCAACGCGCTGACAATGACATCAGGCGGCGGCTCCTATGGCGATACCAAGATCGTTGTCCTGCCGCCATTCGACCAGCCTATGAATACCCTTTCGATGACCTTCTGGTACAAGATGGAGAATGCAACCAACGGTAGCACCCTTTATGTGGGTTATGTTACCGGACCGGACTATAACTCAAGTTTTGTTCCTATCAAGACTGTTGCCAGCAACACCACACTTACACGCGACTCGGTTAGTTTCGACACCGTGCCCGCCACGGCAACCAGAATTGCCTTCAAGTGGTACTACAACACAAGCTTCTATTCCTGTGGTATCGACGATATCGAGGTTACTTCAAGTGCTCCCTCTTGCAGCAGTCCGACTCTGCTGCCTGTCAGCGACCTGAGCTACAACACCGCTACCCTCAACTGGAGCAGCACTGCTACCGATTTCGAGGTGGCTGTGAAGACCGCTACCGATGCTACCTGGCCGGCAGAGACTGCCGTTTCTGGAGCTACGAGCCTTGTTGTCAACAACCTGCAACCCGCCATCGCTTATCAGTACCGTGTACGCGCTATCTGCGACGCTACCGAAAACTTGATATCTACCTGGGCAGAAGGTACTTTTGTCACCGACAGCCTGCCGTGCTTCGAGCCTAGCGATCTGCAGGCTACCGAGCTTGACGTTACCAGCGTAACCCTCGCTTGGACCGCCGGCGGCGAAGAGACCCAGTGGAGCATCCACGTCTGGAACAGCGGCTTCAATGAGGAGTACACTGCTACATCCAAC
>DBXH01000029.1:0-1506 GCA_002309335.1 Bacteroidales bacterium UBA1217
TCCTTGCTCTTGCTGACCACCATCAAGCCCGACGTGTCGCGGTCGAGCCGATGGACGATATGGGCGTGGCACCGCTGATGGCTGGCCTCGAGGTATTGGTTGAGCACGGAGATAACCGTCTTGTCGTTGGGGAACTTTGAATAGCTGAGCAGCCCCTCGTGCTTGTTGACCACGAAGAGGTGCTGGTCCTCGTAGACGATATCGAGGTCGCGTGGCCGCAGACGGTCGCGGCCGGTGGCCTTCTCGATAGATACCTTCATCCCTTTCTGCAGGGGGAAGTTGAACTGCGATGTGCGCCGTCCATCGACATATACGTTATGGGCCAGCAGCTCTTTCAGGCGGGTCTTCGATGTGTCGGGCAGAACCTCCGACAAAAAGACCAGCAACTCCTTCGGTTCGGCCACCTGATATTCGTTTTTCTTCATACTCGTTCCACACTATGGATGTTTCACGTGAAACATCGGATTTTACTAGGTTATCAACAATTCGGGGTATACAAATCAACAACTTCCCACGGGTTGCCTGTCTCCCGGATGAATTTCAACATATCGGCGCGGGTTATCACCAGCGAGGCGCGGTTGTCGTTGGGGTGGAAACTCACCTTCTCGGCCTGCATCAAGCCTCGGTAGACGAAAAGCATCACCTCGTGATTGTGGTCGTTTACAAGTGTAAACAGCGACACGCTGCCCGGCTTCACACCCAGGTAGCGCATCATGCGTTCGGGGCTGGCGAACGAGAGTTTCCCTTGGTGCAGGCGATGTTCCATATCGTGGATATCCATCGGGAAGCGGCTGTCCATGATGACGAGGTAGTGCCGGTTGCCCTTATGGTTGCGGAAGAAGAGGTTCTTGCAGAGGGTGGTACCCTCGCCACGATAGAACCGGGCGGCAATCTCGATGGTGGGAGCCTCGGGATGCTCATAGTAGTCGAACGGGATGCCCATTCGCTCGAGGGCTTCGTACACTTGCGGTTGTCCGATCATGACTGCGTAGTTTTATGGTAGACATAGCAACCCGCCTCCGACGGATGGTCGTAGACGAGCACGTCGGCAGGTTCTTTCCTGATTGCCCACACGATCATCATGTCGCCTGCGGCCGACACGATGAACACTATGCCCAGCAGCAACCACAACAGGCTTCCGATGCAGAAGGCCACCAGCATGGGCACAATGCCCACCAGCAGAAGAGGCATAAGTGCCCCGATGACATACTGCTTTTTGGGCATAGGCACGTCGATATGGCAATACACTCCGCCCGGAAGGAGTCCGAAACTGAGGTGGCTGAAGCCCCTGTGCGTGAGAAGGAGCCATGTGATACCGTGAACCAGCTCGTGCACCACAATACCCACCAGCATTAGCAGAAGGAGCCAAGGGAAGATGGTCTTCCACGAATCCAATTCTCCAGCACCGTAAAGAGCATAAAATGCAATACCCGACAACGCCCCAACGACAACAAACAAGGCGACCGCCAGCAGGTTTGCGGTAAGCATACTTATCGTCTTCTTCTG
>DBXH01000029.1:1578-11400 GCA_002309335.1 Bacteroidales bacterium UBA1217
CTCATGTCGAGCATGCGGACGATGGGCCGTTTGGCGGCTT
Source organism: Bacteroidales bacterium UBA1217 (assembly GCA_002309335.1). Taxonomy (GTDB): domain Bacteria; phylum Bacteroidota; class Bacteroidia; order Bacteroidales; family P3; genus Colimorpha. The sequence continues at coordinate 1,619 of DBXH01000029.1, forward strand.
CGATCATCTCGTCCGACATCAGTATCTCGGGCTGCTCGTCGCGCAGGCAGCGGTAGAGTTTCTCAAGTGTGTTGAGTTTCATATATGCGCAGTCATCGCAGGCACAGCTCTTGTCGTCGCGCAGGGTGATGAACTCTTTGTCGGGATTCTCGCGCTGCATCTCGTAGAGGATGCCCGTCTCGGTGGCCACGATGAACTGTTTGGCCGACGAGGCCTTGATATAGTTGAGCATTGCCTTGGTCGATCCCACAAAATCCGCCACCTTGAGCAGGGCGGGATTGCACTCGGGGTGGGCGACCACAGGTGCCTCCGGGTGGGATGCCTTGAGTTTGAGTATGGCTTCGGCCTGCATGGCGTCGTGCACCATGCAGACACCGTCCCAAAGCAACATCTGGCGGCCGGTTACCTGGTTGATATATCCGCCCAAGTTGCGGTCGGGGGCGAAGATGATTTTCTGATCTTCGGGCAGCGAGCGTACAAGTTTCTCTGCATTGCCGCTGGTGCAGATAAGGTCGCTGAGGGCCTTGATTTCGGCGGTGCAGTTGATATAGCTTATCACCATGTGGTCGGGATGCTCGGCCTTGAAGCGGGCCAAGTCCTCACCTTTGCAGCTTTCGGCCAGCGAACAGCTGGCTTCCATATCGGGCAGCAGCACCTTGCGGCCGGGGTTGAGGATTTTTGCCGTTTCGGCCATAAAATGAACACCGCAGAACACAATGATGTCGGCCTCCGTACGCTGAGCCTCCTGTGCCAATGCCAGGCTGTCACCGACATAATCGGAGAGTTCCTGTATTTCATGTCGCTGATAGTAATGGCCGAGAATGACGGCGTTTTTCTCCTGTTTCAGACGGATAATCTCTTGCTTTAGCTGCTCGTTGGTCATAGTATTTGTGTTATTGTTTGAAAATGCAAAATTACTAAAAAAAACCATTCGCCAGGCAAAAAAACTTTACGAGATAGTTATATACAACGGTATTACACCTCTATGTTGCATAGATAGAGTAGAATGTCGTCATGGCCAGCGATGCGCAAACACAATAATTACCGGGTTGTGTTGCGGGGTTGCAATTAAAGATTTTTCGGCAAAACTACCTAAATATTGCAACAAGGCGAACGTCTGCTGTCATCTGTATAATGCGCGGATTTTCCGTAGAGCCGTCGTTCCACCTTACAAAACTGCATCCTGGTGCAGGAGTTGCCTCAATGGTGGCGTTCGAAAGGTGCGGGTAGTTTCCACCGCCACTCACGGTTCCAGCATCAGGGTTGGAACTGTTGACAGTCAAGGAATGTAAATCAACGATGGCAAACATAGGACCTGTTATCTGACGGAAGCGATCGTGGTAATAGCTGTATGGGTACCATGTGATATACCAGTCCTCCCGATCGTGAACAAGACCATCATCTGCAGCGAACATTCGGTTATTGCGTGTAGTACAAAAGTCACAGTCGTTGTTTCCATTTGTAACCGGTGCAATACATCCGTAAACCGTGGGATAATATTCCAGAACCTTTCTGCTGGTATAGTTGTCGATAATTTCTTCATTGTAGGTGTTGCTACGAAGTGTTCCGGCAATGTAGAAGACCGAATCGACCACGACGGGTGTGGGGAAGTAGACTTCATAGGCGTAGAACAAAAAGTGGTCGCTATCGGCAATGGCGCCGGCAAAGCGTGGTAAGCGAACGAGATACGGCAAAACGGTGTCCCATCTGAGCGAGTCGACAATGGCCATATCGCGGGGAAAGAAATTGCCCGTAGCCGGATACATGGCTCCACCCTGCAACAGAGTAAGCCACTCGGGGGCACGAACTGTATTGGAAACTACAAAATTGCCCAAGGGTGGCAGCTGGGCCTCCACGAGACACATCATACCTTTGATTTCCATCTGCCCGTTGACACTGTATTCATTAACATATTGTTTACGGGTGACGTATGGATGTTGTGAACCATAAATGAAATGTATTGGGCTTGAGAAAACGTGGGTGTCAGTCAGAAATATTGGACAATCGGCATACCATTCGGGCGTATAATAGCGATGCGGCAAACGGTCGAGGGTGTCGCAATCACGGTATTGTGGTTGTGCATATAACAACCCGGCCGATGCAATAATCAAAACAAAAAACAACCTTTTCATAACGTTCATAGCTTGACTATTTTTTTCGTTCCCTTACGGGCGCCTGTATAGAGAACAGCTGTGTAGACACCACTTGGCAGATACTCCACATCTATGGTGAAACTGTCGCCTGAAAAAGATTGTGTGAATGTCTGTCGTCCGGCTGCATCGTAAAGATGGATTATATGATTGCCGTATTCACAATTGATAGTGAATATCCCATGCGCCGGATTGGGGGTTATCGAGAATTCAAGGGGCAAACCTGTATCGATGCCGGCAGGTATGGGGTCGAAAATTGCGGTAATTACCGTGTCCGACAATAGCACAACATTGCGCGGATTGTCATCGTTTCCATCGGCCCATTCTGTGAAGACATAACCATCGTAAGCAGTAGCGGAAATAACAGCGTCTTGTCCGTATGGGTAGATGCCGGTACCGTCGGTTGTTCCCCATTCTGGATTATTCACCAGCACCCGGACATAATTGCTACTGTCGTTGACAAAAAAGGCTGTGACCGTCGAATCTTGGTAAAGGTACATCACCCGTGGATTGTCCGTAACGCCGTCACTCCAACTGGTGAAATGGCAAAATGGTGACGGTGTGGCGGTGACTACCACAGGTTCTCCTGTACGGTATTCTCCGCTGCCGTTTACTGTTCCCATAAGGCTGTCGGCCGACACAACCGTAAGAATGATACTATCGGTATCCAGAATGAACAAGAAAGGACTGAAATGTCTTGGAAAACTACTATGTTCAACTCCACTGCTCAAATTGACTGCAGTAATTGGCGATGGGAAACAATTCCCACAAAAATCTGCATTATAGTCGGTTATATAAGCATAAAATGATGGCCAATAATCGTATACATTTTCTATCATAACATTACTATTATTGGTAGCAACAATAACAACTTCACCTTCTACAACGACAGGATGTTCAAAACGTGCCTCGTAGACCGAAACCACCATGGCATTGGTGCTGTTGTGGGTAATCTGAGCTTGCAAGTTCTGCGGGAGTATCATGGTTCGTGGAGTAATGGTGTCCCATCGAACGCTGGCTATTGTATCTATTGGCATACCGGAACTATCAGCCAGGCAGAGAAGTACCCATTCGGGAGCGCGTACAGGGTTTCGAGGTTGATTTAGCGGCGAATCTGTAGATATCATAACGGCAATACCATCGACAACATGAGGAACTGACACCTCCTCATGACTAAGCAACAAAAAGTCACTTGAATATGCCAAATAATCTACAGAAAAATATACTGGCGCAGCTCCTATAGAGAGTCCTGGATCATTGATATAAAAGTCGCACTGGTCGTACCATTGTGGATATAAATACTCGCTGTTGCGTCCAAATATAGTATTATTTTGTGCATGAAGACATATCGATACAACAGAAACAATGAAAATTATCACACATTTTTTCATATCTTTTCCTTTTATCGTTTATTTCTCAATTATCTATTTGCCCTCTATTGGATCGTTTGTCGCTACATCTGACGCACTTATTTTGTAAGGACTAAATGTTGTGTGTGAATCAAAGACAGAGTATGGAGTAATGTAGAAATTGTTTGTTCTTCTACCGTTTCCCTGTTCTCCCCAATAATCTATTTTCCATATCCCGAAACTCTCATTGCTGCATCCCCATGGTATTTTATTGTCTCTCTGACTATCGGTTCTTCCTGTACCTATCCTTGGAAATCTCATAGAGGAATTACCGTATGAATCTTCAAGGAGCACAGCCATGAATTGGTTACCCAAGGAAGTATCGCTACTTCTTATGTCCTTTATCTTAACATACACGTCAGTATCATCATTGTGTATTATCTCGGAAGGAACTGCATTTTCACTTGGAATGTGGAACATTATCAATTTACCGGGAAAATCGTGCTCTGGAAAATCGGTATTTTCAGTAATGTAAGACACGACAACCCCGCATCCGTTGTGCGTTGCCGTCATAAAAACCGGAGCATCACTCCACCTTCTTGTTCTGCGATCACCATATGCATAATAGACATCATATCCGTATGTGTTGTCATCGTTGATAAAATCATTGCTTTCTCCATAACTCAAGTAGAACATATCATGATAGTGGAAAAAATGACTGCTATCCACACATAATGAAAGTGTTATAACAGTATCTCCCAAACATACAACATCCATAAATCTGCCTCCTGCACCAGGATGGCTTATTTTTCCAACACTCACATCATATCCATTTCCACTTGGATCCATATAGTAAATCAACATATTGTCTGTAGCATATATTCCACCGGCGTTTGTCAATGCCAGATGTTCAAATTCAAACGAATTGTCCACAGTCATTATATCAATTGTACCAGTTCCATTAATTACATTGACCATATTAAACTTCCCTATATATCCGCAATATGTTGTTTCCGGTTCGAGCATTCCGTTTGTGTTGTAAATATATTGCCCTGTCCTTGTCCATTTTTTCCCACAAAACCAACAATTGTAATCTTTATCTATCTCAATATCATTTACTATATATCCACTACATGTGTAAAACATTGATGGTTCTACATATTCCGTAGTGAAGAACTTCTTTTTTACACCACTCACCCTATTTTCTACCATAAATAAACTGCGTTTGTCAACCGAATGTGCGCACGTGACAAACAATTCTCCTTTCCTATGTGCCGCAGAAATTATATGTTCCCCATTGATATCTGTAAACCTTGATATATCACCGTTCTGTCCATATACAGTCAATCCACACATTAATGATGCAAAAAATAAAATTCGAATTGGAAATTTATATGGCATAACACTAAACATTACGATGTCTACTACTATAACGAAAATAGAACCGATTTATTGTGAATATGATAGAAATTCTATAAAATAGGATGATCGTTTGCTGAATGTCACTCAATTTAAACAGAAAAAAAAATTTGATTTGAACAAAACATAAATTAAAAGGAAAAAAAGAAATAATCTTTTAAAAGAAATTTTTCCTTTTTTTATTGGGTGTTAATATTGTTGAAAATGTAGGTAATGACTGTTTTTTCAGTAAGCAATATGAATAGCAGTTAACAAACCATTCAACAATATAACTTCCTATATTATCATTCATTCGCAGTTTTATTAACATTATGTTGAAATGAAAGATAACAGGCATTTGTTACTATCGAAAATTATGAAGTTGGAGAAGTTTAAATTGTTAATTAGAATATTGAAAAGTGGGTGTTTTTTCAACCATGAATTATATTTCAACATCACTTGAAAATTTATCTACTTTTATTTTGACAACCTTTGTTAAGAAATTGTTATCTTTTTATTTCACAAATGGTTGGATAATGAGTGGGATAATATGTTGATAATTTGTAGTGGTTAGTTCTGAGCGGATTAACTTTTTATTGTACCTTTGCAATCGGAAAACAGTTATCAACACAAATATGAAAGAGATTATCCCGATAGCCTGCGACCATGCAGGATATGAACTGAAACTTAAAGTGATAGAGCATCTCAAGGGATTGGGATTCGAGGTGAAGGACTTCGGAACCCACTCGTCGGAGAGTTGCGACTATCCTGATTTCGCCCATCAGGTAGGGTCGGCCCTCAATCGTGGAGAGTTCAAGCGCGGCATAGTGATCTGCGGAAGCGGCAACGGAGTGCAGATGACGGTGAACAAATACCCGAATGTGCGCTGCGCTCTCTGCTGGACACCAGAGATTGCCCATCTCGGCCGTCAGCACAACGACTGCAACTGCATATCCATCCCCGCCCGCTTCATCCCCGAGGAGACGGCCCTGAAGATTGTGGACGAATATCTTGATACCCCATTTGAAGGTGGTCGCCACCAGCGCCGTGTTGAGAAGATAAGCCAGTTGCTGTGATGGATCTGACTTTGGCCAGACAGGTATTTACCTGTATCGACAACACCACCCTCAATGCCACCGACACCGCAGCGGGCGTCGATGCTTTCTGCCGCCGTACGCTCGAGATGAGGATCGAGGGAGACAAAACGGTAGCAGCCGTGTGTGTATACCCTCAATTTGTAACCACAGCAGTTCGCGTGTTGCAAGGAAGCGGTATAAGAGTGGCCAGTGTCGCCGGCGCTTTTCCTCACGGGCAACTGCCCATCGGCCTGAGAGTGGCCGAAGTGCATCGTGCCGTGGAAGACGGTGCCGACGAGGTGGATATCGTCATCAACCGAGGCCTGTTGCTGGCAGGCGAAGACAACGCTGTCTGTGACGAGGTGGCCGCTATGAAAGAGGCTTGTGGCAAAAGTACGCTCAAGGTGATTCTCGAAACAGGAGAACTCCCCTCCCCTACCCTTGTTCGTCGCGCCGCCCAGGCATCCATCGACGGAGGAGCCGATTTTATTAAGACTTCGACTGGAAAAATATCAAAGGGTGCCACTCTGGAGGCTGCCGAAATTATGCTGCAAGTGATAGCTGAAAACGTTAAAATTAACAAAAAAACAATCGGTTTCAAGGCTGCCGGAGGTATTCGGAACCCAGAAGAGGCTATCGCTTACGCTCAATTGGCACAAAAAATAATGGGTGCAGAGTTTATTAATAATCAGACATTTAGAATCGGAGCTAGCAGTTTGACCGAAAGCTTATACTCACTTTTAACATTTTAATTTACCGCTAATTCAGAAATTTTTTGTTACTTTGCATTTTGGTTTAATGTTAAAAATAGTATGAAACCACTGCGACAAAAGTTAGCTCAATACACCTATCCCCAGGAGATGAGAGCCCTGGGTATTTATCCCTATTTCACCCCCATCTGCAGTGAGCAGAATACCGAAGTCTACGTAACGGGTCACGATCATCCGATATTGATGTTTGGTAGCAATAGTTACCTGGGACTTACCAACGACCCGCGCCTTAAGGAGGCAGCCAAGCGTGCAATCGACAAGTACGGTACCGGATGTGCCGGTTCGCCGTTCCTCAACGGTACGCTTGATATCCATATCCAGCTTCAGGACGAACTGGCTGAATTCCTCGGGAAGGACGGAGTGATGCTCTTCTCGGCTGGATTCCTGGCCAATAGCGGTGTCATTCCCAATATTTGCGGCCGTGGCGACTATCTCTTCTACGACGAACGTGTCCATGCTTCAATCATGGAAGGTCGTCTCATCACCAATGCCTCTACGCAGAAGTATAAGCACAATGATATGGCCGACCTCGAGCGAGTGCTCGCAAAGGTGCCGACCGAGGCCTCAAAGCTTGTCGTCACCGACGGAGTCTTCTCGATGGAAGGCGATGTGGCTTATGTCGACAAGATGGTAGAAATCTGCGACAAATACGGCGCTACCCTGATGGTGGACGAGGCCCACGGTCTCGGTGTCTTTGGCCGCGAGGGCCGCGGAACATGCGACCACTACAACATGCTGCCAAATGTCGACCTCGTCATGGGCACCTTCAGCAAGAGCCTGGCTTCGGTGGGCGGTTTCATTGCTGCCGACGCCGATACCATCAACTGGATGAAACACTCGGTGCGCCCCTATATCTTCACCGCCAGCATCACCCCAGCCAGCACCGCCTCTGTGCTCGAAGCCCTGCATATCATGCGCAGCGAACCGGAACGCAACGCCGCCCTCTGGGATAACCAGCGATATGCTTTCAAGGCCTTTAAGGATCTAGGATTCGAAATCGGAAACACCTCAACGCCTATCATACCGCTCTTCATCCGCGACAACGTGAAGACCTTCACCATCACCCACGAACTGCTGGTCGACGGTGTGTTCGTCACACCCGTCATATCACCCGCTGTGCCCAGCGACGAGACCCTTATCCGTTTCGCGCTTATGGCCACCCATACCCACGAGCAGATCGACACCGGGGTGGAGAAGATCTACAAGGCATTCAAGAAACAAGGTGTGCTATAGTGATTAGTTGTTAAGACAAAAACATGGCAGAAATTGTTATAAAAAAAGTCGAGAAAAGGCGTGACCTCAACAAGTTCATCGCCTTCCCCAACAAGCTCTTCAAGGACGTGCCGAGTTATATCCCGGCACTCGACTTCGACGAGATCAACCTCTTGACCGACAAGAACCCCTCGTTGGAGCATTGCTCCCGCGAACTCTTCCTGGCATACAAGGACGGCAAGGTGGCTGGCCGCGTGGCCGCTATCATCAACCGCACCGTCAACGAGCATTGGNNAAGAAAGCCGTCCGTTTCGGATGGTTCGACTTTATAGAGGACTACGATGTCTTCACAGCGTTGCTCGACAAGGTGGTGGAATACGGCAAGGCGAACGGCATGACCGAAATCGAGGGACCGTTCGGATTCACCGACATGGACAAGGAATGCTGGGCAATCGACAATTTCGACGCCCGCCAGAACACTTCCACGCTCTACAACCCCGAATACTACGTGCGGTTCATCGAACGTGCCGGATATGAGATAAAATGCAAGTGGCAGCAATACTCCATGCAGGCCAACCAGCCGGTGCCGGACAAGGTGGCCCGACTCAACAAACTCATCATGGAGAAATACCACCTGCACCTGGTGAAGGTCAAGACCCGCAAGGAGATTTACCCCCATGCCTACAAGTTTTTCCATGCCATCAACTCGTCGTTCAAAGACCTCTACGACTTCGTGCCGATGACCGAGAAGGAGATTTCTGTCTATATCAAGGAGTATATACCGTTTGTAAATCTGGATTTCGTGCAGTTTGTAGAGGATGAGAACGACAACCTTGTCGCTTTCGGCCTTTCCATCCCCGACCTCACCAAGGCCTACAAGAAGGCCAACGGAAAGCTCTTCCCCTTCGGCTGGTACCATATCCTGCACGACCTGAAGCATTTCGACACCATCGACCTGCTGCTCAACGGCGTGCTTCCCGAGTGGCAGAAACGCGGCGTGCACAGCATCTACTACAGCGACATGAACGAGGCTGCCATCCGCTTCGGCGTGCATACCGCCTACACCAACCCCCAGATCATGGGCAACGAAGCTGTGAAAATCTGGGAGACCCAGTACCACACCAAGCCGCTGATGCAGCGTGCCGTGTTTGGAAAAGAGATTTAATAAGACACATTTTTAAACCCATTTTATTAACCAAAAACATCACAATCATGAAAAAGTTCAAAATTGCTGCCATGTTGATGGCTTTCGTGGCTTTCAGCTTCGCAATGACCTCCTGCCAGAAGGCCGAAGACCTGATTATCGGCAAATGGCAATGCGTCAAAGTCGTTGACAACGGCCAGACCTACACCGAAGGTGAGAACGTTGACTTCACCTATGAGTTCAAGGCCGACAACACCCTCGCCATGAACGGCATCAGCTACGGTACCTACGCTGTCGACGGCGATGTCCTCACCATCACCGTTATGGGTTTCAGCCAAAACCTGAACATCGACAAGATCACCAAGAGCAAGCTGGTCCTTTCCGACCCCGACAAGCCCGAGAACATTGCCGAGTTCAAGAAAATCTAAGCTGCTGAAGACAGCAGACAATGAGGGCCGGAAGCATCAGTTTCCGGCCCTCTCTTTTTAGCTCTTGTAGTAGTCGCGCAATATCGAGACCATCGTGTTGCCGGGAAGGATGCGCTTGATGACGGTGGAGAGCCACTGCTCGAGGTTGGCCACCACGTTGCGCAGCGGCGGGTTCTTCTTCTCGACCAGCTTCACTATGCGGCGGGCCAGCACCTCGGGCTGCAGGCCGCCGTTCTCCTCCTTCTCGATGATGGC
>DBXH01000021.1 GCA_002309335.1 Bacteroidales bacterium UBA1217
ATCGGCGGCGAAGGCAACGGTGGTGTTATCTATCCCGCTTTGCACTATGGTCGCGACGCGCTTGTAGGAGTAGCCTTGTTCCTCACCAATATGGCCAAACGCGGCTTGAAGGCTTCGGAATTGCGTGCCACCTATCCAAACTATGTAATTTCGAAGAACCGCAAGGACCTTACGCCCGATATGGATGTTGACGCTATTCTTCGCCAGATGGCCGAGAAGTACAAAAATGAGAGGGTCAGCACTATTGACGGTGTGAAGATTGACTTTGCCGATAGCTGGGCACACCTGCGCAAGTCGAACACCGAGCCGATCATCCGCATCTATTGCGAGGCTCATACCGCTGAGCAGGCCGACGCTCTGGCTCAGAAGATTATAGCTGACATCGAGGGATTGATGTAGAATTGTGAAATATTATTTGAAAATTGAAAAAAATCTTCCATAACAAATGGAACCTCTTTTTGCCGCTGTTGCTGGCATTTGTGGCTTGCGGTCCAGAAGAGGAACCAGAGGAGCCTGTAACCCCAGACACACCACATCAACAGGAGCAGGTGCTGAAACTGGCACCTGCCCATGATACGGTTTTCGAGGCAAAAGGGATTCGGTTTAATATGATATATCTCCCTGCTGGAACATTCACGATGGGCGCAACAACAAATGCTGGTTCACCTGTCTACGACCCTGACGCCGACATACTTGAGCAGCCTCCACATACGGTTTCGCTTGATGCTTTCTTGATTGCTGATGTCGAGGTGTCGCAGTTTCTTTATTTCGCCGTTATGGGCAGTAACCCGTCGCAGGTGTCTGATTTGATGCTGCCAGTTCATAACGTGTCGTTCACCAACGCCCAGCGTTTTGTCGATACGTTGAGCCGCATCACAGGCTATCGTTTCCGTTTGCCCACCGAGGCTGAATGGGAGTATGCCGCAAGAGGCGGAGCATCCGCTCCACATACTCTATTTGCTGGCAGCGATGATGCCGGTACTGTGGCGTGGTCGTCGCAAAATTCAGGATTGCAGGTACATCAGTCTGGAACGTTGCAACCCAACACGTTTGGATTATATGATATGTCGGGCAATGTAATGGAATGGTGTACGGATTGGTATGGCGAATATCCGTCGTCGCCGCAGACAAATCCTCAAGGGCCGGACATTCCTTCTAATGCAAACCTTCAAAAACGCGTTGTGCGAGGCGGCTCGTTCCTTCAGTCACCCTACTATCTACGCAACACCGCCCGCCAGTTCTATTTCGGCTCAAAAGAAGCGGCTGATATGGGATTCAGAGTGGTTATTAGTGTGGAGAAGTAGTTATTTGGGAGGGGATTAAGAGATCCTAGTTAAGTACAAGAGAGGCTTATTTTATCATTAGCTGGTCGTTTACCATACGGCTCATATATTGCTGTATGATTGCTTTGAGACGCTTTTCGTGCCAGGCAGGGTGGGAGGACAGAGGCTGTTTTAGCAATGGGTCGGTGCTGAGTTTGTAGGCACCCGATAGGTGTTCTCCGTCAAACTGAATCAATGTGTCGTTCTGCAGATATTGATAGATGCCGTTCGAGTAGTTCACAATCCAGCTGCTGTCAGGATGTGTATTTAAAAGGTCTTTGCCAAAGGCGATGTAAGGCCGCTGATGTCCCAATATTGATAGCAGTGTGGGCATAATATCAATCTGTTGAGCCACGCCAGACATCACTCCGCGCGGCAGTTCGCCCGAAGGATCGTATATAAGTATAGGAGCGCAGAACTGCCCTATGGCGTTGCGGTATTGATCATACTCCGACATATTGGTGTGGTCGCTGGTTAGGATGAAGATTGTGTTTTTGAACCAAGGTTGTTGGCTGGCAGTCTGGAAGAAATGGCGCAATGCGTCGTCGGTATAGCGTATGCATTTGTGGATGGCAAGCGTACCTTCCGGATATCGAGCCTCTGTTCCTTTCGGGATTGCAAAAGGATGATGTGACGACGCTGTAAAGATGGCGGTGACAAATGGCTGCTCTATGTCGTTCATTGTTAGTGCATAAAACTGGAGGAAGGGGTCGTCCCAGATTGCCCAAGATCCATCCCAATCCTTGTTGCCGTCGAAGCGTCCGTCCTTGCAGTATTCCTCGCGTCCGTAGTATTGTTCGAATCCCGTGGCGCGGGCAAAAGCTTGGAAACCCATCGAGTTGTTGTCGGCGCCGTGGAAGAATGCCGAATTGTAGCCCTCGCTGGCAAGCTCGGTGGCTATGCCGCCGACCTTGTTAAGAGAATAATTTGTTACAAAGAAAGGTTCGACGAACATAGGTATCGACGAGAGTATAGATGGCATAGCATCAATACTTTTGCGTCCGTTGGCGTATGTCTGCTGCCAGGTTAACGAGTTGGCCAGAAGCGAGTCTACAAACGGTGTGTAGCCTCTGCCATCATTGTAAAAACCAATGTATTCGCGACCGAAACTCTCGACAATTAGTATTACAACATTCCGCTTCAGGCCTACATTTTTAGAGATAGGTGGCTGTAATGTCGGGGATTGTTGCATTAGACGTTCTCCGTTTTCCGTTCTCAGTTCTCCGTTTCCCAAATGCAGGGGGGAGTATATTGTCTCGAGAGTCTCTGCGTCAAAATATTGCGGGTCGGCGAAAGTTGTTTTGCCTATTGTGCGGATAAGTGTAAAGGGGGTGTTGAGGACTATTGCTGCCTCGCTAGGTTGGTTGACATATTGATTTGCGTTCGAGATTGTTATTGGACGTGTGGTGCGTGTTGCACCGCCACGCATAGCAATGATCGCCACAGGAAAGGCGATAAGGAAGATGACGGATTGTGGGATGTAGTATTTCAGCAATGAGCCATTGCAACATAGTTTGCCCTGTGGCTTTGTGTAGAGGAACCAAAGAAGGGCGATTATTAAGATCGCGATAAGTACCAGATACCAGTGGTTTAGCAACTCGGTGCCAAAGATTGTTCCAAGGTTACCCTCGTTGCTAAACTCCGAGAAGAACGTCGATGTTGTGCGCCTGCCTGTATATTGCGAGTATACAGCGTCGCAGAGGTTTATGGCTACTGCCAGCGAGTTGATTACAACGAAAATCCACTTTGTCATAGTGTGCCACCAGTCGCGTTCCTTCAGATGGAGCGGCAGCAGCATAAGGAAGATGTAGAGCGAGTTGGTATAGAAGATGGCTGCACTGTCGAATCGTAGCGAGCCACGCAGCAACTCGCTGCACTTCAGAGCCTCCCAGCTGGAAGAGAACAGCGGCCAGTTCTCCCACACGTATGCAACACGGCTCAACATATAGACGACATAGGCCAGCAACAGGTTGCACAGCGTTGCCGCTATTGTTGAATATGGAGTGGTTCTTAATTTCATTATTTTCCAATAAATATTTCAACAACGTTATAAAATAATGAATATTGTATTGTGGGGTGTAAATCTTAATAAAGTATGTATTTCGTAATAAAAAAAGCGACAGAATTTGTGGATTCTATCGCTTTGGTACCCCTAACCGAACTATTCTCGAACGTTTTCGATAGGTCGAGGGCAGAGTAATACTTGTTTACTATGCCGAGACGAGAAAACGTGGGCTTTAGCCAACAGCTTTATGGATGACCTGGAGCAGATATGGAGATTGAAAACCATAATACCAGACCCTACAACTCCTCCTGTGCTATACCGTAATTCTGATGCCGAGGATATATTTTGATGTTGTTGAAGCAGTATAATTTTATCTATCCTTAACATTTATTTTGCACAATGAAAAAATGTGTATATTTGCAAAAAAAAAATTAACAATTATGAAAAAGGCCATTATATTACTCATATCCACAGTTGCGCTTTTTGCCGCTTGTGATAGAAATGACGACTCCAAGGGAATATACTATTTCGGTGCCGGATATATCAAATATGAAGCAACTATCGGTTACGACTTTGAGTCCGCTCTCGATTCTTTAATAAAGGTAATACCATTCAATCGATTATACGACAGACCCTATTATATTGATCCCGAAATAATGAATAGAGATAGAATAGACTACCCATCAAACGACAGAGACTTTTATATGATTAAAGTCAAAGATAGCATTACGGGATTAAGTTTAAGCTCTCCGGGCAATGTGCTTGACACCAAAGGCGATTGGTATAAAATTATTTGGGACGAAGATTAGCGAAAAAAACGAGAGAACCTCTTGATTCTGTCGCTTTTGTACCCCTAACCGAACTATTCTCGAACGTTTTCGATAGGTCGAGGGCAGAGTAATACTTGTTTACTATGCCGAGACGAGAAAACGTGGGCTTTAGCCAACAGCTTTATGGATGACCTGGAGCAGATATGGGGATTGAGAAGCATAATACCAGACCCTACAACTCCTCCTGTGCTATACCGTAATTCTGATGCCGAGGATGTTGATTAATGCCATTGATATTGAAGAATGTCACCCCCCTTTTTTTTGACTTGATGCTTTATACTATTAGAGAGTAAAAAAAAAGTGGGTAAATAGTATAAAAAGGAGAAGGTTAGAAAGGATATAGAGAAGACTTTAAACGGATATTGAAAATGTCCGTTTAAGAGATTGAAGAAAGGTGTGTATAGTGGAATGGTTGTAGAAGGAATAGTAAAGGAGCATTGAGAAATATTAAAGGGGGTATAATCTTTCTATTCTGTCTATTATCTCTATCATTTCTATCTCATCTATCCTTTACTATTCCCTCAACCCTTACAGTGCCTTTCAGGGTTTC
>DBXH01000053.1:0-8375 GCA_002309335.1 Bacteroidales bacterium UBA1217
AATTATTTCGACTGCAAAGATACGCAAATTTTTGTCAATAGAAAGAAAAAAATGAAAAAAGTTTGAATTTAATATGTGAAATCTTAACGAGAGTTTATCGATGCCCTCCCCAATAGCATAGGGGTTTTTCGCATGATTTGATTTATTTTAGCGGCGCTTAAAGCCTGCAAAGCAGGCAGAATGCGTTAGTGGGAATGCGCTTTGAGAATGCGTAAATATGTGATTTTTCGGATTGAGTATGACTTTTTTTTACTTACATTTTGTATATCTTCAGGAGGATAATCAGCAATAAGAATAACTTGATTATTAGGAGCTTGTTTATTATTTGTGTAAAAATGTGTAATTTTATAGTGTTCGATATTAGAAAAATGTGTATTTTTACACCTGGAAATAATATAAAAATGTGTAAATAGGATATGAAAAGAAAGATATACAAGCAATTGCTAGATTGGAGGAGAAGCAAGGAGAAAAAGCCTCTGATTATTGGTGGTGCAAGACAGGTAGGGAAGACATATTCTGTCCGTGAATTGCTTTGTCACCGCCGAGGAAGAGCAATCGTCAGTTTTATACCAAACGAAAAAGCGGAGCTATTACGGCTCCGCTTTTTTTATGTATTCTCATTGATTTTTTGAAAATATTTTGCCGTATTAATAAATTGTTGTATCTTTACATTCCAAAAAATAGCCATTTATGGCATAAAGTTGGAATGTTATATTAAACCCACAAACTCTCCACACTGTCGGGAAACGTCGGAAATAAATCCGAAATAAATTTGCCGGTATCGGCAAAAAGTTGTATCTTTGCAGCGTGTTTTCATTAAAAAACTTGCCGATAGTCTCTATATCAAGCCCAATGCGGATGTTTATATCATTGGCTCCAACGCTTACATGCTCTCCGGTGAGTTGGCTACATTGCTGACTGGACGTTATGTAGAAATCAATCTTTTGTCAATATAATTCGTTGAATACAATAATTTTATACATATAAAATCGCCAAACTTGTCAAATATCGAAACTTTGGCGAATTATATACATTATGGCGGTGTACCTGAATATATTAAGCAACTACAGATTGGAGAAAAGCAGGCCGACATGTTTGCCGACAGCATTCTGAAAACTGAACTTAATTGACTGGATGTTGCACCCATAAGTCAATCATAAGGGTTGATGGCGATGCTACTGCCACAAATGGCAAAAATATTTAGTAAGTCTAATGTAACTCTGATGTAACTCTGACTTTTCTCTGACTTTGCGTTGTTGAGAATGTGAATTGTGAAAATTTTAATTGTAGAGGGAAACTTTATTTCCCGAAGAGTTCCGAGTGTGTACCCAATCGCACCAGCTCTATGATATCCCGCTCAGCGTCAATCCATATCAAGAGGAAGTCACTTTCAATATGACATTCCAGGCAGCCCTTATAGTTGCCGACAAGAGGATGAGGAAAGTACTCTTCGGGGATTGGCTGCTCGTTAATCAGCAGATCCAAAAGAACTTTCAGCTCCGCAAGCAACTTAAGCTGATGCTTGTACCGCTTCAGGTCTTTCTTGAACTGGGTGGTGGGGTGTAGCTTTTTCATCATTTGTCGTTGAGAATGTCATTCATCATCTCATCGGCACTAGCATAGACCTTTTTGCGGTTGCGGCCGGACATCGCCTCCTCGATGGCGGCACGGGTGGTGTCGTTGGGCTCGTTGTAAACAATATCGAGCAGGAGACTCTCCACATAGTTGTTTAGGGTGCGGTTTTGACGAACGGCATTCCTTCTCAGCCTTTCCAAAAGGTCGGTTCTAAGACGGAAAGATGCTGGTTTTCTTTCGATTGCAATATTCATAGTTGTATTATATTGTATTACTTTTAAATGCAAAAGTAATACAAATAATTGAATTGACAAAATTTTTTTGAAAAATATCTAGTCCCGCTGGGCTTTGATAGGATGGGGACACGCATACCGTGGGCTTGTTGAGTGACGAATCTCATCCGTCGGTTAAATTATATGCTCCAGCACCTCGTTGTGGTCGAAGGCGAGGGGTGGGAGCGCGTCGACTGGCCACCAGCGGGCTTCGGCGGCATCGTCGCCGCCACGCGGCTCTATGGTCGAGGGGTCTACGTTGGCAGTAAAAATCACACTTACGGTGCGCCCGCGAGGGTCACGCCCCTCGCGCGAAGCTACATATACCATCTGTAAAGGGATGTTTGCCAGACCGGTCTCCTCCTGCAGCTCACGTGCTGCGGTGTATTCAATGTTGGGGTCGGTCATATCGAAGAAGCCGCCGGGGAAGGCCCAATGGTCTTTGTATGGCTCGTTGCCTCTGCGGATTAGAAGCAACTCGGTGCGGTCGAGATTGAATAGCACTATGTCGGCGGTCAATGCAGGACGGGGATATTCGTAGGTGTACACGGGAGGAGGTTTAAAAGGTTAAAAGGGGTCGCTTTGCTTAAAGGGTTCTAAGGGGAACGCTATTCACCGAATATTTCACGCAGTTTGTTCTCAAGCTCCGCCCCACGCAGGTTGCGGGCTATGATGCGACCTTGACGGTCGATAAGCACGGTGCTGGGTACGCTGGTGATGCCGTAGGCGGCACCGCCGCTCGAGGTCCAGCCGTTCAGGTCGCTGACGTGGTTGTCCCACTCAAGTCCGTCCTGGCTTATTGCCTGCAGCCACTGGTCGCGCTGCTTGTCGAGCGAAACGCTATAAATCTCAAAGCCTTTGCTGTGGTAGCGGTGGTAGAGTTTCACCACATTGGGGTTCTCCATTCGGCACGGACGGCACCACGACGCCCAAAAGTCGATCATCACAATTTTACCCCTCAAATCGCTGAGTTTGCGTATATTGCCGTTGGGGTCCTTCATCGCTATCTCGGGTGCTTCACGACCGGGGACGAGCACTCCCTTTATTTTCGAACTAATGTATTGTACAAACTGATTGTCAGCGTAATTCTTCTTCAACCCGTTCTCGACCGATTCAAAGAGCTCGATGTAGGTGTTTATGTCGTTGTCGAAATAGGTGACAAGGAAGGCCGATATAAGCACGTCGGTGTTTCTCTCGAGCAGTTTGCGGATGGCTATGTTCTGTGTGGTTTGCGCCTGCTGGAACTGAAGGCTCAGCTCGCGCTTGCGGTTTTCGGTGGTTTTTGGGTTGGTGTATTCCCTGTTGATGGCCAGGAATTGTATCTCGTTTTGACGCAGAATATTGTTGAATTGCTGATACACCTGTATGTTGCGTGACCCCTTTGCCGAGGTTATATCCATAGTTTTCAGGCTGTCGGCGTATTGCAAAGCTATCTCAACTTTGTCTTTGGGCTCCAACATAAGATGGATGGCTTGCTTGTCGCTGTTCGGGAATGCTATCAGGTAGAGTGTCGGCTCGTTTTCGCTGGACTCGAAATAGAATGAACCGTTCTCGCTAACTCTAAGTGTGTCGGATACAAGCAGCTGGTTTCCGCTGATATGTCCGATATGGATATAGGTTGTGTCTTTCGGGAAACCTGACACTTTGAGCTTCACCGTGACGTTCTGCGCGCTGAGGCTGGCAGATGCGATTAGGATGAATAATGCCGAAAATATGAATCGTTTCATTTTAAAAGGTGTTTATCGTTTTAATGAAAGGGCCTCCTTGATTTCGGGGTCGTAGGGAAGCAGGAGGTAATAGAATGCATTGGAGGAAAATAGCATATTGCCTATGCCGGCTTTTATGCGTGCGCGTATCTCTTCGCGATAGGAGGCTATGCATTCCGCGTCGCGCTTGATGCCTTTGCGGTCGGCTTTGGTAAAGAGCTGCTTCAGCATCGCGTCGCCGACGGTATAGTTTTTCAGGAAATCCTGCTCGGTGGGATATTTCTGCTTGATGTTGGATGCGTTGGCGGATACATAGTCGAACACATAGTCGTCCAGTATGTTTTTGTTGATGAGGGTGTTATAGTAAACAATCTTTTCGTCGGACTTGTAGTGGATTGTGTGGTCGGGGTATATTCCGCCGCCGCCATACACCACGCGGCCTTTGCGTGTGTGGTAGGGCGTCGAGTCGTTTATCGCATATAGCGAGGTGTCGCCTTCATATTCGTTTATGACGTTTTGCGCAAAATCGGCGTAATACTTGTCGGTCCCGTTGTTGTAGGGCCGCTGTATGCAACGTCCCGAAGGGGTGTAATAGCGTGATATGGTGAGCTGTATGGCCGAGTTGTCGGGGAGGGGGAAGCGCTGCTGCACAAGCCCTTTGCCGAACGAGCGGCGGCCCACTATGATGCCGCGGTCGTTGTCCTGTATGGCTCCGGCAACAATCTCGCTGGCCGATGCCGAAAACTCGTCGATCATCACTATCAGTTCGCCTTTGCAGAACAATCCGCCCGGTGTTGAACGTTCCTCAGCTCGGCGCTGATGGGCTCCTTTTGTGTAGACTATCAGCTCGTTGCCCGGAAGCAACTCGTCGCAGATACCCAGCGCTGAACTTAATAATCCGCCGCCGTTGTTGCGCAGGTCGAGCACAAGGCGCTTCATTCCCTGCTGTTTCAATTCTTCTGCCGATTTGCAGAACTCATCGTATGTCGTTTCGCTGAAACGTTCAATACGCATATATCCTGTCTGACGGTCAAGCATTCCGCTGTAGATGAGGCTTGGCATACCTATTATGTCGCGCACCAGCTTAACGGTCTTCACTTTCTTCTCGCTCGGCCGCTCTATCTTCACATCGACGATACTCTTGCGCGGACCTCTGAGCCGCGTCACCACGCTGTCGGTAATCATCTTCACTCCCGACACCGTCTCGCCGTTCACTTCCAGTATGCGGTCGCCGGCAAGGAGGCCTGCACGCTCCGACGGGCTGTCGGCGATAACCTGCCTTACGCACACTGTGTCGTTGTTCATATACAGCACTATGCCTACCCCCTCAAAATTGCCGCGCAGCGACTCGGTTTCCCGTATCAGCTCTTTCTGTGTAAGATACACGCTGTGCGGGTCAAGCGTCGACAGCATAGCGGCATAGACCTTGTCCATAACCGTGTCGGCATCGAGGCGGTCCACATAGTTGCGGTCGACTATGTTCCAGATGGCGTTGAGCTTCGTGTCGCTCGGGCCGTTGGCGATGTCCAGGTCAACGGTATGCCGTTTGTATGCAAGCGTTGTGGCGAAGGTCCCTGCCAACGCCCCGAGAATCATCGCCGTGATGACATATATTAGTATCTTGTTTTTATTCGTCTCTTTTTCCATTGCTGCTAAAACGACACAATGTTTTTTTTATTGTTGTATTGCGATTTTTTTGAAGGTTTTAGAAAAAAAACAAAAATTTTTTTCATCAGTACACAATAATAAACTTAA
Source organism: Bacteroidales bacterium UBA1217 (assembly GCA_002309335.1). Classification (GTDB taxonomy): domain Bacteria; phylum Bacteroidota; class Bacteroidia; order Bacteroidales; family P3; genus Colimorpha. The sequence goes on from DBXH01000053.1 coordinate 5,309, forward strand.
TGTCTCGTTTCGTAATTAGAAAAATAGTTACACGATAATATTTATAATTATGAACAAAGAGCTGACAAAGGCAGAAGAACAGGTGATGCAAGCCATATGGAAAGTGGGTGAAGGGTTTGCAAATGAAATAGTTGCCGCTGTTGAGAGCGATGTGGCTTACAATACGGTACTCACAGTGGTGAGGGTGTTGGAACAGAAGGGTTTCGTGGCGCACGAGACTTTCAATCGCTCAAACCGCTATTATCCGCTCGTCAGTCGCGAACAGTATATGCAGCAGCAACTGAGCAGTTTCACGCAGCGCTATTTCGGTTCATCGGCAAGGTCTCTGGTTTCATTCCTTGTCGACCGCAATGAAGTCACACTTGAAGATTTGGAATCCATAACAAAGGAGATTGAATAATGATACGTTGGGCATTCTTTTCAACTTTGGCGATCGGGCTCTTTTGGCTCGTTTATCGCCTCACGCTGGGACGCGATCGATGGTTCCAGCTTTCGCGGGTGTATATTGTTTCCACCCTTGTCTTTGGGCTGGTGTTTCCGTTGGTGAGGATTCCGGTGGCCTCTTTGACGGGTGGAATGAGTCTGACAGTCTTGGATGAGGTCGTTGTTGGCTCGTCTATTGCGGCTACGTCGTCTGTCGTTTCGCAAGGAGATGGTTTTTCGTTGCTTTCAGTAGTGTATCTGCTTGGAGTCGTGGTGTCTATGGCACTGTTGCTGTTCTCTTTGGGGCGTGTGGTTTTACACCTGCATAAAATGAGTTATGAGCAACGGGGCAATCTTAAGTTGACGCTGTTGGACGACAACACATCGCCTTTCTCGTTCTTCAACCGCGTATTGATTGGGAGGAAGACTATGAGCGAGGATGAGCTGCGGTCGGTGTTGGCTCACGAGAGTGAACACGTGCGCCTGCGGCATTCCTTGGATGTGCTTGCCGTGCGGTTTATCTGTTGCATTGTCTGGTTCAACCCTTTTGCCTGGCTGATGTTGCGCGAGTTGAAGGCTGTACACGAGTATCAGGCCGACGCTGCAACGATAGACAATGTCGACCGCAAAAACTATTTCCGCTTGCTCTTCAGGCAGGCCACTGGTGTTGGATATGGCCATATCACAAATAAATTCAATAATATTAACATTAAAAAGCGAATCATTATGATGAAAAAACAAAAAACACGCTATGGTGCCTGGAAGGTGTTAGCAGCGTTGCCCGTAGCGGCTCTGCTGATGGTGGTTGGCTGCAAACCCGGCGAGGAAGCCGCGGCCACCGACGATCAGGAGGTCGCAGCCGTCGGCGCGACGGAGCAGCCTTCGATTGAGCCTGTCGTTTACGACTCCAAGCCCGACCCGTCGGTGCTTGACGAAGCCCCCGAATTCCCTGGTGGCACCGAGAGCCTCCGTAATTATTTAGTCAAGAACCTTCGTTACCCTGAGAAGGCCAAGAAAGAAGGCATTGAGGGCAGGGTGGTTGTCCGGTTCACGGTAACGGAAGATGGCAGTATTGTTAACGTCGAAGTGTCGCAAAGTCTGGGCGGCGGCTGCGACGAGGAGGCTGTCCGTGTCGTCAAGGCTATGCCCTATTGGAAACCTGCTATTAAGGACGGCAAGCCTGCCGCAGGCCAATATGCCTTGCCGATTACTTTTAAACTCAAATAGGAGTCCCTTCCAGAATACTAATGTTGCACCTATTTGTCGGCCGGCTGCTACCAATGCAGCCGGCTTTCTTTTGCTATGTTTTCGCACACGGGTTAATAAACCCCTGTTATATCTTACCTCCAGGTTATAATTTAAGTTAATTTTAACAATTGCCTTATCAAACTTTACTATAGTAAACTTTAGGTAAACTTTGGTTAGGCTTTGGTAAAAGTTTGGTAAGGCTTTAACCCTTAATTACCATATAGTTACGTTGATGATGCGATTGGGCGTTTTTTTTGGTGGGTTTACGGGGTGTTTTGGGGTGCGAAAAAACTTTTCAACAATTGTTGATAAATTTTGCCGAAATCCAGAAAAACGGGTTGAAAAAGGGGTTTGAAATTGTGGCGAAAACGGGTGAAAATGAGGCTGAATTATGAAAAAATACATTTTGTAATTCACTAACAATCAAATCGCCCGAAGAATTTTAACTTTTTTTAAGAATGTTTGGCGCACAAACGTTTTGCCAGTATAAAAAATGGTTGTACTTTTGCACTCCATTTTGTGGGCATAGTATGCCCTCGAAATTGAACGGAAAACATTAATTTAGAAATAATAATATCAAAAAGAAACAATGCCAACAATTCAACAATTAGTTCGCAAAGGACGTCAGAAAATGGAGTACAAAAGCAAGTCTCCCGCCCTGGACTCGTGTCCGCAACGTCGTGGTGTCTGCACCCGTGTGTACACTACCACTCCTAAAAAACCTAACTCGGCAATGCGTAAGGTGGCGCGTGTGCGTCTGACCAACCAGAAGGAGGTCAATGCCTATATTCCGGGTGAAGGCCACAACCTTCAGGAGCACTCCATCGTTATGATTCGTGGCGGTCGTGTAAAGGACCTGCCGGGTGTTCGTTATCACATCATCCGTGGTGCCCTTGATACCTCTGGAGTTGACGGTCGTCGTCAGCGTCGTTCGAAATACGGTGCAAAACGTCCGAAACAAGCCGCTAAATAGTTTTAAGTTTAAGAATTAAGTAAGAAAAATAGCAATGAGAAAAGCTAAACCGAAAAAGAGAATCATCCTTCCGGATCCTAAATACAATGACGTTCTGGTTACCAAGTTCGTCAACAACCTGATGATGGGCGGCAAGAAGACTATCGCCTATAAGATTTTCTACGAGGCAATCGACGTGGTTGCCGACCGTACCAAAGAGGACGGCCTTGAGGTGTGGAAGAAGGCTTTGGCCAACATCACTCCTTCGGTCGAGGTTAAGAGCCGCCGTATCGGTGGTGCCACTTTCCAGGTGCCTACCGAAATCCGCCCCGAGCGCAAGCAGTCGATCGGTATGAAGAACCTTATCAGCTTCTCGCGCAAACGCAGTGAGAAGACTATGGCTCTGAAGCTGGCTGCTGAAATCCAGGCCGCTTACAAGGAAGA
>DBXH01000053.1:8448-8583 GCA_002309335.1 Bacteroidales bacterium UBA1217
GCTTTCTCGCACTTCAGATTCTAAAAGTTAAGAATACATTATATTATATAGTACAATATAGATTATATAACCAGCCAAGCAACTTAGAGCAATGTCCGATTTACATTTGACAAGAAACATAGGAATTATGGCGCA
>DBXH01000053.1:8693-11076 GCA_002309335.1 Bacteroidales bacterium UBA1217
CGTGGTATCACTATCACTTCGGCTGCCACCACCGTTTATTGGGACTGGAAGAATAATCATTATAAGTACAATATAATAGATACTCCAGGTCACGTGGATTTCACCGTCGAGGTGGAGCGTTCGCTGCGCGTGTTGGACGGCGCTATCGCCATCTTCTGCGCGGTGGGTGGCGTTGAGCCGCAGTCGGAGACGGTGTGGCGTCAGGCTGACAAATACAAGGTGCCCCGCATCGCGTTTGTCAACAAGATGGACCGCGCCGGCGCCGATTTCTTCTCGGTGGTGAACCAGATCAAGGAGCGCCTCGGTGCCAATCCTATTCCTATCGAAATTCCTATCGGTCAGGAAGACCTGTACAAGGGTGTGGTGAATCTTATCACCAACAAGGCTCTGATTTGGGACGAGGAGTCGAACGGCTCGAAGTTCTATGAAGTGCCGATGCCTGAGGATTTGAAGGATATCGTTGCCGAGTACCGTCAGAAACTTATCGAGGGTGTGGCTGAGGAGAACGAGGAACTGATGATGAAGTTCTTCGACGACCCCGACTCGATTACGGAGGATGACATTATCGCTGAGATCCGCAAGGCTACGTTGGCGATGAAGATCACTCCCGTGATGTGCGGCTCGGCCTTTAAGAACAAGGGTGTGCAGACTCTGCTCGACGCTGTGGCTGCTTTCCTGCCTTCGCCGCTCGATATCAACGATGTGGAGGGTATCAACCCGAAGACGGAGAAGGAAGAGACCCGCAAGATTGATGTCAACGCGCCGTTCTCGGCTCTGGCATTCAAGATTGCCACCGACCCGTATGTGGGCCGTCTCTGCTTCTTCCGCGTTTATTCGGGTGCTTTGGATTCGGGCTCGTATGTCTACAATGCCAACACGGGCAAGAAGGAGCGTATTTCGCGCATTATGCAGATGCACTCGAACAAGCAGAACCCGCTCGACCGTATTGAGGCCGGCGATATCGGAGCTGCTGTGGGATTCAAGGATATCAAGACGGGTCATACGCTCTGCGACGAGCATCATCCCATTATCCTCGAGTCGATGAAGTTCCCCGAGCCGGTTATCAGCATCGCTGTTGAGCCTCTCACTCAGGGCGAGATGGACAAGCTGACCAACGCTCTGCTCAAGCTTGCCGAGGAGGACCCCACGTTCCAAGTGAAGACTGACGAGGTGTCGGGCCAGACAATCATCAGCGGTATGGGCGAGTTGCATTTGGACATTATCCTTGACCGTCTGCGCCGTGAGTTTGGCGTTGAGGTGAACCAGGGTCGTCCGGAGGTGGCCTACAAGGAGGCTATCACTATGACCGTGCAGCATCACGAGATATACAAGAAGCAGACGGGCGGCAAGGGTAAGTTTGCCGACATCTTGTTCGAACTGGGTCCTGCCGACGACGGCGTCAAGGGCTTGCAGTTTGTCAACGAGGTTAAGGGCGGCAACATTCCGAAAGAGTATATCCCTGCCATCGAGAAGGGTTTCAGGGAGGCTATGATGAACGGTGTGCTTGCCGGCTATCCTCTCGACAGTTTGAAGGTCCGCGTAATCGACGGCTCGTTCCATCCTGTCGACTCCGACCAGCTCTCGTTCGAGGTCTGCGCCAAGATTGGTTTCAAGAATGCTTGCAAGAAGGCCGGTGCCGTTCTGCTTGAGCCTATTATGAAACTTGAGGTGCTGACTCCCGATGCTTATGTGGGTGATGTTACCGGCGACTTGAACCGCCGCCGCGGTATGCTTGAGAATATCACCGCCAAGGTTGGTGTTCAGGCTGTCCATGCCAAGGTGCCTCTGGAGCAAATGTTTGGCTATGTTACTGCGCTTCGCACCATCACTTCGGGCCGCGCCAACTCGACTATGGAGTTCTCGCACTATGCTGAGGTGGGCAAGGAGCAGCAGGATGCAATATTGAAAAGTAAATATATTTATTCATAAAAGATCTCTAAACTAAAAAACCGTGAGTCAAAGAATTAGAATCAAACTCAAATCTTACGATCACAACCTCGTCGACAAATCGGCCGAGAAGATCGTTAAGACCGTCAAGATGACGGGGGCAGTGGTCAATGGTCCCATACCTCTGCCGACCAACAAAAAGATTTTTACTGTGAACCGCTCGACTTTCGTCAACAAGAAGTCGCGTGAGCAGTTTGAACTCAGCTCGTACAAGCGTCTGATGGACATTGAAATCAATGACCGTACCAAGACCATCGATGCATTGATGAAGCTGGAATTGCCCAGTGGCGTCGAAGTAGAAATCAAAGTGTGAATTAACTCAGCCAATGCCAATGCAGCGTAAAAGCTGTACGTAAGCTGAAAACTAAAAACAACTAATCCATCAAAAAAAAGAAATGTCAGGATTATTAGGTAAAAAAATTGGAATGACCAGTCT
>DBXH01000053.1:11104-14906 GCA_002309335.1 Bacteroidales bacterium UBA1217
GCTGGTCCTTGTGTTGTGACACAAGTTAAGTCTGTCGAAAAAGAAGGCTATGATGCCATTCAGTTGGCTTTTGGTGAGAAGAAAGAGTCTCACACCACGAAGCCTATGAGAGGCCATTTTGCAAAGGCCGGTACAACTCCGAAGCGCTATGTTGCTGAATTTTCGCGTTTCGAGGAAGGCCACAAGAAAAAATATGGTGAAGTATTGACTGTCGAAGTCTTCCAGGAAGGCGAGTTTGTTGACGTCGTCGGAACCTCGAAAGGTAAAGGTTTCCAGGGCGTTGTCAAGAGACACGGTTTCGGCGGTGTTGGAGATCTCACTCACGGTCAGCACGACCGTCTCCGCGCTCCTGGTTCGATAGGTGCATCGTCCTATCCTTCACGTATTTTCAAGGGTATGCGTATGGCCGGCCAGACTGGCAACCATCGCGTTAAGATTCAGAACCTCCAGGTTGTGAAGATTATCGCTGAGAAGAATTTAATGATTGTAAAAGGTTCTGTACCGGGACCCAAAGGTTCAATTTTAAAACTTGAAAGATGGAGTTAAAAGTTTATAACATCAACGGAAGCGAAACCGGTAGAACCATCACATTGGACGATTCTATCTTCGCAATCGAGCCCAACGATCACGCTATTTATCTGGATTGCAAGCAGTATCTTGCCGACCAGCGTCAGGGCACCCATAAGAGCAAAGAGCGTTCCGAAATTGCACACAGCACACGCAAACTGAAACGTCAGAAAGGTACTGGCGGTGCACGTTCGGGTGATATCAAGAGCCCCGTATTCGTAGGTGGCGGCCGTATTTTCGGACCCAAGCCCCGCGACTATCGCTTTAAACTGAACGTCAAGGTGAAACGTCTGGCCCGTCGTTCGGCTCTCAGCTACAAGGCTGCCGACAACGCTCTGACCGTCGTCGAGAACTTTACCTTCGATGCTCCGAAGACCAAATCGATGGTTGAGGTTCTGAACAAGCTCAACGTTAATGACAAAAAATCACTTTTTGTTGTTGAGAATCAAAATAATTTCGTATTTTTGTCTGCTCGTAACCTGAAGAACGTTAGAGTGGTAAATGTGTCGCAATTAAATACTTACGACATAGTTAATGCCACCAATGTTGTCGTTTCGGAAGGCTCAATTTCTGAAATTGTCCGCGTTTTGGCTACGAAATAAAGAGTGTTTTAAGAACGTTTAAGAATTTTTAACAAATGAATGTAATAGTAAAACCGCTCATCAGCGAAAAGATGACCCGCCTTACGGAAGCTGCTGCTGAACCGAAGCTCACCCGCATCCAACGTAACAAGGGTATTCAGCTTAAACCGGCTAACAACCGTTACGGTTTTATCGTTGACAAGCGCGCCAACAAGATTGAAATTAAGAAGGCTGTCGAGCAATTCTATAACGTTAAGGTCGTCGATGTTAACACGATGAACTATTCCGGTAAATCAAAGAGCCGCTACACCAAGGCTGGCTTCCTCCAGGGCCGCACGAATGCTTTCAAGAAAGCTATCGTAACCCTTGCACCGGAGAATGTGATAGATTTCTATAGCAGTATCTAATTTTGTAGAAAATAGTTAAATAATAGTAAGTTCCACTGATAAGAGAACATTAAAAGAAAAGAAATGGCTTTAAAGAAAATTAAACCGACAACCCCGGGTCAGCGTCACAAACTGATTGTCACCAATGATGACATCACCGCTTCGAAGCCCGAGAAGAGCCTTGTGTTCGGCATCCGTAAGAGCGGTGGTCGTAACAACCAGGGTAAGATGACTATGCGCTACATAGGCGGTGGTCACAAACAATTGTATCGTTTTGTCGATTTCAAACGCGACAAAGACGGTATCCCCGCAACTGTAAAGACTATTGAGTATGACCCCAACCGCAGTTCGCGTATCGCCCTCGTGTTCTATGCCGATGGTGAGAAGCGTTATATTCTTGCTCCGCAGGGACTGAAAGTCGGTCAGACAGTTATGTCAGGTAGCGGCGTTGCCCCGGAAATTGGCAACACTTTGACTTTGGCCGAAATTCCTTTCGGTACATTGATCCACAACATTGAGCTCCGTCCTGGCCAGGGTGCCAAGATGGTGCGTTCGGCAGGTGCTTACGCACAGCTGATGTCGCGCGATGGCAAGTATGCAATCATCAAGATGCCTTCGGGCGAGATGCGTATGATTCTTCAGGCTTGCCGTGCCACCGTTGGTATTGTGTCGAATCCCGAGCATAACCTTGAGGTCGGCGGTAAAGCCGGTCGCAACCGTCATCTCGGCCGTCGTCCTCGCAACCGCGGTGTTGTTATGAACCCTGTTGATCACCCGATGGGTGGTGGTGAAGGCCGCGCCTCCGGTGGACACCCGCGCTCTCGCAAGGGTATTCCTGCTAAGGGTTATAAGACAAGACACCCGAAGAAGAATTCCAGCCAATTCATTGTCGAAAGAAGAAAGAAATAATCTAAAAGCTTAATATTATGAGTCGTTCATTAAAAAAAGGTCCGTATATACATTACAAACTGGAACAACGCGTGATCGCCGCTCAGGAATCCGGCAAGAAGACCACCATCAAAACCTGGTCCCGCGCCTCTATGATCTCCCCTGACTTCGTAGGCCTCACCATCGCTGTCCACAACGGCAACAAATTCATCCCCGTGTATGTCACCGAAAACATGGTCGGCCACAAACTCGGCGAATTTGCCCCCACCCGTATTTTCCGCGGACACGCAGGCAATAAAGACAAAGGTTCCAAATAATTTTTGTTATTCCGAACCCGCTTCCTTCCTTCGATATTCACCAACCGAACATAAGCAAAAAACCACCGAAAAACGGTGGTTTTTTTTTATTAAAATGACAACCATTGACCACTAACCACTGACATTCGTCAGCACATTCAGCGCCCCAGGAATCACCTCAATCTTATAATTGCCCGTCGTAAGCAATTCGCCTTCCACCTCACCCCGGAGCAAGTCAGTGGAAGAAATTTCAAGGTGGTCAGTTTTACAGGTTTTTATGCTTTTTATGGTATGGATATGGTCGCCGGAGAATATTTTCTTGAAGTTCTTGAACACCGTCCAGTTGCTCACTTTCGGGACAATTACGACATCCAGGAAGCCGTCGTCGGGCACGGCCATAGGTGCTTGCCGCATACCGCCACCGTTGTACTGGCAAATGGCTGCCACCATCAAAAAAGTCTTATTGTTAAACTGGAAATCCGGGGTTTGAACCACAACAGGCTGACTTCGGAAACTGAAGATGGTGCGGATAAGACTCAGAATATATACTGAAATGCCCAAGAAATGAGGTTTTTGGTGGGTAACATCGTAGATAACCTCCGCATCAAAGCCGAAACCGGCGATATTGATGAAATAGCGCCTGGCGAGTTCCTTATCATCTTGTAATGTTTTCACCAGACCTATATCATGTTGAATAAATTTTCCCTCGTCAAAAATGCGAATATTCTCACTGTTCTCTGTGGAAAAATGATGTGTACGGGCCCAGTCATTACCGCGCCCAAGCGGAAGAATACTCAAAAAGACCTCTTTCGTTTCAACACCTGATAGGAATATGCCATTCACTACTTCATTCACCGTGCCATCACCACCGACAGCAATAAGATGGCGGTGCCCTTCAGCGCACAATTGCTGGCCTATCAAGGTACCTTTCCCAGCTGCATCCGCCAGATGCAACACACACTTAATATTTTTTTGCATCAGCAGAGTGGAGACTTCATTCCATAATTTCAGACATTTTCCCTCACAAGCGTTAGGGTTTACAACCACCTGCCATTCGCAATTATGGACATCCAAATAGTTCGTG
>DBXH01000052.1 GCA_002309335.1 Bacteroidales bacterium UBA1217
AAAAGTTGTACTTTTGCACCCGATTTTGAGTAGTGGAAAGTGCGAGTTGAAAGCATGAAATCAACACACGGAAAGGTGCTCGAGTGGTTGAAGAGGCCCGCCTGGAAAGCGAGTAAGCGTTAAAAGCGCTTCGGGGGTTCGAATCCCTTCCTTTCCGCAAGATGAAAAAGAGACACATAAAAAGAGGGTGTCTCTTTTTTTTTATAACAGGTATGTTGAAATCTTTTTTTTGTAGTTCAAAAAAAAAAGAATATCTTTGTATGCAAATGAAATTAATGCGAAACGATAGTAATGCCTTGACAGTCAGTTGTACGGCACTGGAAAGCGGTGCTCTGGAGGGTGTTTTTTCTTAAGCGGCGACTTTTGGCAGTCGCTTTTTTTTTAATTGGACGGATGAAAATTAGCTTATAAATCAAAAATCGAAAAATAAAATTGTAAATATTATGGGTAATTTAAAAGGACGGAATTTGATTTCCATTACAGACTTCAGCCGCGACGAGTATATTCAGGTGCTCGACATCGCTGAGGAATTTGAAAAGAATCCAAAACAACCTATTCTGAGCGACAAGGTGGTGGCAACGCTCTTCTTTGAGCCTTCGACTCGTACCCGTCTGAGTTTCGAGAGTGCCGCCAATCAACTGGGCGCCCGCATCATCGGCTTCAGCGATCCGGGTGGCACGAGTGTGCAGAAGGGTGAGTCGCTGCACGACACTATCGTGATGGTAGCCAGCTATGCCGACCTTATTGTGATGCGCAACCCGAAAGAGGGTAGCAGCCGCTATGCCAGCGAGGTGAGCGCTGTGCCGGTAATCAATGCCGGCGACGGTGCCAATCAGCACCCGACACAGTGTATGCTCGACCTCTACAGCATCCGCAAGACGCAGGGTACGCTTGAGAATCTGCAGGTTGCCTGCGTGGGAGATCTTAAATATGGTCGCACGGTCCACTCGCTGGTGCAGGCAATGTGCAACTTCAACGCTACGTTCCATCTGGTGTCGCCTCAGGAACTGAAGCTGCCGTCGTCGGTAAAGGCTTCTATAAAGAATGCTGGCCTGAAATATTATCAGTATACGGATCTCAGAGACGTTATCCCCAACGCCGACATCATTTATATGACGCGTGTGCAGCGTGAACGTTTCCCCGACCCGCTGGAGTATGAGCGTGTCAAGGATAGCTGCATCCTCACGGCTTCGATGCTTGAGGGCTGCAAGCCTACAATGAAGGTGCTGCACCCACTGCCGAGAGTGAACGAAATCACCGTCGATGTCGACCGCACCCCGTATGCCTACTATTTCCAGCAGGCTCAGAACGGTGTCTATGTGCGTCAGGCTCTGATGGCAGCCATACTCGGTGTAAGATAAACAATATAGTTATAAAGGTGAAAAGGGCCCGCGTTGCTTAAATGGTAAAAAAGATGTTTTTTTTTAACCCTTAAACCCTTAAACCCTTTCAAACCCTTTAATCCTTTTAAACCTTTATAACCTTTCAAACCTTTAAAACCCTAAAAAAACAATGGAAGCAAAAAAAGAATTAATAGTACCTGCCATCGAGAATGGCACTGTTATTGACCATATCCCCACTGATGTCGTCTATCAGGTTATCCGCCTTCTTGGATTGGACAAATACAACGACGAGGTGCTCATAGGCAACTATCTGCATAGCAAGAAATATGGTCGCAAGGGTATCGTGAAGATCAAAAACAAGTTTTTCGACAAGAACGAAATCAACAAGATTGCTCTGGTGGCTCCACTGGCAAGTATCATCACTATCCGCAATTATGAGATTGTGGAGAAGATCAAAGCCGAAATCCCCGACCGTATAGACCACATCATCAAGTGTATGAATCCAAAGTGCATCACCAACTTCGAGCAGATCGACACCAAGTTCTATGTGGTTGACAAAGAGAACCTCAAGTTGCGTTGCCACTATTGCGAGAAGTTCACCACCAAAGAGACAATGAAATTCCAGGAGATATGAAACATTACCTCTGTGGCCTGTCCATCTTAACCGCTGTAATGCTGCTGCTGGCTTTTGTTGTCAAATGGATAGCGATGCCGCTGTTTGCACCGGTGCCGATGTGGTTGCTGCCGGTGGCCGTAGTCTATTTTGCCGTTGCCTACGGTGTGCAGTACTGGCTGTCTGTCAGCAGTGTCAACAAGCACCCTAAGGCGTTCATACAGTTCTTTCTGGCAACGACGGTGGCGGTGCTGTTCCTGCACATAGTGGTGCTGGTTGGCGGAATGCTGGTGAATCCTGCTGGAGGCAAGCGCTTCGCCATAGGTTTCCTAATCCTGTATGTGGTATACACTGTCTATATGACTGTGTCGCTCGTAAGGTTTATGAAGAATCCCAAGGGTGAGGAGTGACGCAAGGGATGCCGTTGCATCTCACTGCCTTACCAGACTGATATTGCGGCGCCAGCTTTGGCTGGCGCCGTTTGTATTGTATGCCTCAACGACGACAAGATAACTGCCGCGCGGACAAGCACGCCCGTTGTCGTCGTTGCCGTCCCAGGTCATTATGCCGTTGCATCCTAGCAGCGCCCCTCGTGCAAGGGTTCGAACAAGCCGTCCGCGGGCGTCATAGACGCGAATGTTGGCTGCGAGGTCGCATAGTTGCAGGTTGTAGGTGATGTCGAGCAGGTCGTTGTAGCCGTCACCGTCGGGCGAGAATACGGTCTGGCTGAAGGCGAAATCGTTGTCGACGAATAGGAATTCGCGGCTTTGCGAGTTGCGGTAGGTGGGTGTGCCAAACCCTGCGGTAGAGGCGGCGGAATACCAGTTGGCGGTTTCTTGAGTGGGGCTGTCGTAGGAGCGACGCTCAAGGGCGACACCCTCTTTGTCGCGCAGCAGGCGACTATGCATATCTTCGGTGTAGTTGAACCAGTCGAGCACAACGGTGTCGGCGGTGGTTACAACCACGCTGCCCGAAGCGTTGTTGTAGGAGGGCATTGAGGCTACCTGAACCATCTTGTCGGGATGGCGGACTGTGTATTCGCTGCTTACGTAGGCGGCATCGGTGGTCACGACTACGAAGTCGCGGGCTTGCAGCATACCGCTGTCGGCGATAGGGTAGAGGCGGGTGATTTCATTGTCCGACACTTTGGCAAGCCGCAAATTGACAAGGCTTAGGGCATTGCCGGTGTTGTTGTAGAGCTCTACATAATCGGCACCGCCGGGCTTGGGATTGAATAGGATTTCGTTGACTAGCACATCCCCAACCTGTTGGGCGCCGACCTCATAGACGGGCACAAACAGCATTGTCAAGGCGAGAAATGGCAAGCGAAAAATAATTTTCTTTAAAAAGTTTAGCACGTTCAAACAGAATTTATTAATTTTGCATTTCAATAAAATGCATACATTGTATATAATTTGCAAAAATACTGATTTTTATGAAACCGTACAACTTTTTAACAAAAATGAAATCGGATAAGTTTGTCGTTTTTCTCTTTGCTCTTCTCTGTGTGGCATTCGCGGGCTGCAATCGCGACAAGGATTCAGAGGTCTTCACTGCCATTACTCAAGGCTTTTCAGGCAGCAAAGATTATATGGGTGGTAATATTGTTTATTGGAGCGACGGCGACGTGTTGCGTATCAATGGCGGCACATACGCTGTCAGTGTCGATGGCGAGCATAGCAACCGAGCCACTGTCAACGCTGAGGGCGTCGCAGACTTCGGCGGCGAATACTACGCTGCATATCCGGCTTCGATGTCGAGCATCGCTGCCAACGGCAGGGTGACATTTGACATCACTGAGGAAGAAACTTATTCCGCAGCTGGAGGCAATCAGGTGGTTCATAGCATTATGGCTGCCAAGGCGAACGGATCGAAACTCTTATTCCAGAACCTCTGTGCAATGCTTCATTTCAAGGTTAAGGGCAGCGGTTCGGGTAGAGGCGCAAAGCTTTATGCTGTTGAGGTCGAGTCCGACAAGCCTTTGTGGGGCACAATGACGGCCGATTATAATGACGCTACCGGCAATTGGGAGGTGACTTCATTCTCAGCCGACGCTAATACAAAGCGTACGCTGAAGTTCACTTCACCGCTGGTTCTTAGCGATGCTGAACAGGATTGCTACTTGGTGGTGCCTCCGGTAAGCGAAGGTACGAGTTTTACGCTGCGATTTGTAGTCGAGAATTCCGATGGCACGGTGAAAGTCTTTGAGAAGAACAAGTCTGCGGATTACACGTTTGACAAAGGCAATATCTATCATTTCAACGATGTCAACACTTATGATGGAACCAAAATGATGTATGGAGGCAACGAGGTGGTGGCGAGAACGATGGATGGTTCTGAAGTTTATCCTTATCAAGTCTATTCAGGCACCAGTTGGAACCATTTGATGACAGGGGCCATTATGGGTAGTGCAAAATATATTGAGTTGAACGGTGATATTGAAGTAGGCAGTACGTATAACGGTTCGTTTAGTGCTATACTTGACGGCAAAGGCCATACCATTACGCTCACCACTGCCAATATTTCTTTGATTTCTGCAGTGGTTGGCGGCAAGATCAGGAATGTGACGATAAGGGCTAATAGTCCTGTAACATCGCCGGTGCTAGCAGTAAATGGCTCAACAAGATATTTCGGTGCGTTGGCGTGTAGGGCATATTCAAATGCTGAGTTCGTTAATTGTGTTAACAAAGTGAGTATGACCTGTGATGTTGACTTTGTGACAGTTTTTGTCGGCGGTCTGTTGGGTAATGCAAATAATTGTACTATGACGGATTGTAGGAACGAAGGCAATATCTCTTCAAATGCATATTATATTGGTGGTGTTGCCGGTCAGGGTGGTATAATGACTAGATGTAGCAACACTGGTGCAATCACAGTTACTTCATCCTCTGATGCTGTTAAAACATGGTATTGCGGTGGTGTTGCAGGTTATGCAAATTCGACATCTGTAACAGATTGCTATAATACGGGAACAATCACAATTGCGAAGAAATCATCTGTTGCTTCTTATTATGGTGGCGTATGTGGATTGGCCAATGTTAATGTCACTGGCTGCTACAATACGGGTACTATTGCTTGCAATGTACCTACTGATGAAACGAATAAATATGTTGGTGGAGTTGTGGGAGGCAATAATGATGGTACAGGTATAGCAATTCTAAATTGCTATAATGAAGGTACTATCACGGCTGATGGAAGTGTTAAAAGTATGTACGTGGGAGGTCTTTTAGCTTATGACAAGAAAATGTCGATCAGAAACAGTTATGCTTATTGCACATTGCAGGGTACATATGTGTGTGGAATTGTCGCATACGGCGACGGATTGGGAGCGAATGTAGATATCGAGAACTGCTATTATTATGGTACAATCACATGTTATTGTGGTGAAATTCCTTGTAATAATAAGTTTGGCATTGCCGGTAGCTCGATAAACACCAACAAGTATGTAATTGACCGCTGTTATTACCTAAGTGACTATACCATCTGTCACTCAAGTTGTACGAACAACGGTACAAGTGCAACATTAAGCAGCGCAGTCTCTCTGAGCGATGATGCCGGTAACAGTAACAGCCTTAGAGATGCATTAAATAGGAGTGGTAGTTTGCCCTCAGGTTGGTCGCAATGGACGAACTGCGCAAGTCCGGCTCACGTAGTGTTTGGAAATTAAAAAAAAGAAGTTAAACTGGTTATGTCCAGTTTAACTTCCTAATATTATTCTTACGTTGTTCTTCTACTTTTTGGGTGCCGCCTTTGTGTTCTGCTTTTTGTTCTGGCGTCTTTGTGCCATCTTCTCGCGCAGCTGCTGGTACTGTTCTGACGTAAGCACTTTGTCTATCGCCACTTTTGTACGATAATATTCTTTGCTTATCTCGCTTTGCAGATAGCCTTCGCGGTCGTAGAGTGGGAAAAGTTTGTCGCTGAGGTCCTCGGCCGATGCCATCATCGAGCGGATGCTGTCGCGGACTGTGTGCAACTGCTTGCGGTAATCCTCAATAACCTTGGTCGAGCGGCGGGTGATGGCGTCAATCTTGTTCTTCTGTTGGGTCGACAGATTGGAAACAATATCTTCTATCTTTATGTTCTCCTTCTGGCCGTGACCTTTATGCTGTTTATTCTCCTGCGCCAGTACGGTGAAAGCAAAACAAATGGCGAGGGTTGTTAAAAGAAATCGTTTCATATCGTTGTTGGTTTCAGAAAAGTCAATGGATTATATAAAATCGGTAACAGGGTTGTCATAATAGGCGGGACTTTCAATACTCTCCTCGTTGGCGTAGTCGTTGCAGTATTCGTAGACATCGAAGAATCTGTTTGAAAGGTCGGGGTGGGTGGTGGCTGCTTGTGCGCCGGTGTGGGTGATGGCGAATGTAGTGACGACAATGCCGACAAAGCAGGCGGCAACAAGACCGTTGGCAACTTTAAGATTGATGCGGCTTTTGCGTTTGGGCAGTGCCATAGGCTGCGGCATCGAGGCTATGCGTTGCATCACAGCATCGGTCACATCGGGTGTATGGGCAGGTTTCATTTGGCGTATGGCCTCAAGCTGCTGCTCAAACCAGATGTCGGTGGTCTTTGTCTTGTTGTCGGTCGGTTTCATAGCGTCATCATTTTTTGCAGGTTCTTCTTTGCACGGAATATCAGCGATTCCACTTTTGAGAGCGATATCTGCATCACGTCGGCAATGTCGTTGTACGAGAAGTCGTTGAAGGTGTAGAGCACCAGCGCGGTGCGTTGTTCGTGCTTCAGATGGCCTATGGCCTCGTGGAGCCTTCTGATTTGCTCTTCCTTCATCAGTTGGTCTTCTCTCGAGTGCTGGTAGTCGGTGTTGGAGTTTTCTTGACTGTAGTCGTATGACACAAACCGGCCTTCGTGTTTCAGCATTTTAGAGACGATATTGACTGTGATGCGGTATATGAAAGTACTCAGTCTGGAGTCTTGTCTGAAACGCGGCAGGGCTGTATAGAGCTCTACAAAGACCTGCTGCGTGACCTCTTCAACGTCCAGTTTGTTGCCAGCGAGTTTGTAGCATAGGTTGGCGACAATCTCCTGATATTCTTTGACAATAAGGGCATAACGCTCTTTGTCGCCTGTCAGGATTTGCTGCAGTACTTGCTGCTCTTGTTCGATGGTCAACATTGGTTAGTATGCTTTTTAAGTATTTTATTGCAAAATATCAGTCTCTTTTTTACAAAAAGATTATCCTTGTCTGCGGAATACGTATCTTATAATGCCTTTTTGTTTTTCGATTGCATTTGGGTCGGCTTCGAATTTTGCCTTGAATGCTGCGGCTCTGGCAGCCTCGACAAGTGCCTTGTCTGTGACAGTCGAGCCTTTGGCAGGAGCTTTTACATCAACCACATTGCCTTTCTGGTCTACCCATATTTCAACTATTACAGTGCCTTGTTTTTCGCTGTTGTAGGTCGGCTCTGGCAAAGTGCCTCTAAGTCCGCGTCCACCAAGGTCGTAATCGCTGCCGTTACCCTTGCCGGTGCCGCCTTGGGCTCCCTGTGTGCCGTCGGGACTGCCAGCCTGGCCGCTGCCGGTGGCTGTGCCTTTACCCTCGCCTCCATTACCGTTCTTTTTGCCTTTAAAGGTGGTGTTGGGGTTGGTCGTGGGCTGGGGTGTCTCGCTTTTGGCGTTGCTGTTGTTGTCGGTGGTGGTCTTTGCCGGTTCGGGTTTCTTCACGGGATTGGGCTTGGCCTCTTCGGTCTTCGGAGTCTTGGCTACGGGGCTGGGCTCCTCCGATGCCGTGTAGCTCTCCTCGGGAGTCGATGACGATGAGGCGGCGGCACTGTTGTCGTCGAAGGTGGCGTTGTCGTTGTTGCCAAAACCCTCTATCTCGCCAAGCACTTCGCCGGCCACACCCATACCTTCCTCCTCGATGGGCGGGTTGGGCAGCTTGTAGCCTATCCACGAGCACAGCAGCACGCACAGAAACATTATTATCGCTGTGCTGACGGCCGATATGGTTTTATCTTTTTTATCCTGTTGCATCTCTTTGGAAGATTAATTGTGTTGCTGGGTGCCGAGAACGACTTTGTGCTTGGTATCCTGCTCTTTGTTGATTTGGTTCACGGCGTCGATGACATTGACAATATATTGTACGTCGACGGTCTGGTCGGCGCGGACAAACACTCCTGCTTCTGCATCGCCGGGGGCAAGGCGCTCCAGCTCGGCGGTCAATACGCTCTTCATCTCGTCGACAAGCTCTTTGCCGGTTTGTGCGGCAAGCGGAGTCTCGTCAATCTGAAACTCGCACCGCGACAGGGCAGAACCCTCCTCGACAGGCATATTCAGGTCGGAGATATACACCGTCACACTCTCCTTTGCCATCGTCTTGTTGTTGCTTTCGGGCAGGAACAGCTTGACGGCGTTGGGACTGATAAGTGTCGACGTGAGCATAAAGAAGATAAGCAGCAGGAACACCAGGTCGGACATCGACGAGGAGCCTGTTTCTATCCTTATTTGATTTTGACTTTTAATCATTATAATTTTTGTTATAAAGGTTTAAAAGGTTTAAAAGGTTGTAAAGGTTTAAAGGCTTGAAAGGGTTTGAAGGGTTGTAAAGGTTTAAAGGGTTTAAAGACAGTCGACCCTTTTCATCTTTTAAGCGAAGCGGTCCTTTCAAATTGTTTAAACATAATTATGCCGGTTCGTGCAGAAGGTCCATAAACTCCATCGAGCGCACCTCGAGCAGCATAACCACTTTGTTGATGCGGTTCACAAGGATGTTGTAGAGGAAATAGGCGATGATACCGACGATAAGACCGCCGATGGTTGTCACCATAGCCTCATAGATACCTGTCGAAAGCAGCTGGATGTCAATGTTGTTGCCGGCGTGAGCCATATCTTGGAAGGCTTTGACCATACCGGTCACTGTGCCGAGGAAACCAAGCATAGGTCCCAACGACGCCACGGTGGCGACAAGCGACACGCGTTTCTCCAGTTTTGCCACCTCCAGTTTGCCCTCGTTCTCAACGGCAGTCTGGATGTCGCTCAGCGGGCGCCCCAGTCGCGACAGACCTTTGGCAACCATACGGGCTATCGACGAGTCGGTCGATTTGGCAAGGGTCTTGGCACCCTCGACATCGCCTTTGTGGACGTATTCACGGATGTTGTTCATAAAGTTGGTCGAGTCGTCTTTCAAGGCGTGGTTCAGCGCCAGATAGCGTTCAATAGAGATGTAAAGAGCCAGGACAAGAAGGCATACAAGCACTATCATCACCCAGCCTCCCTTTGTGGCAAGGGTCAAGACAGAGATTTTTTCGGCGACCTCGGTCGGGTCGGCTTGAAGCAGAATGCTGTTAATCAGTAACATATTTATAAATCGTTTTTAATTATTGCTGTGTAAAAATACAGCAAATTATCTGTTTGTTTGTTACTGATAACGTAAAAGTATCAACATTAGTATGTTAATACAATTAAAGAATAAGCACTTTAAAAAAAAGAGGCTCCTGGATTAGCGGGAGCCTCTTTTAAAATCTATAAGTATTGATCTATTTCACAATAAACTTCGAACTGTGTCCTTGCAGGCGGCAGATGTATACGCCCGGGCGCAGGTCGCTCACCGAGATGGTCACAATGTTCGATGCGGAGTAGACCTTGGTTCTCTTCACCTCTCGACCGGCGATGTCGAAAATCATCATATCGTCCGAGGTGTTGCCGTCCAGATGATAACTGACGGTAATCTGCTCTTTTGCAGGGTTGGGATAAACCTCGGTGATTGCGGGGTTCTCGACGGTGGTGATGCCAACGGTGACAAGGCTGTCGGCGGGAGGAGTGATGCCAATGATGATTTTGTTCTCGTTGGTGAAGTTGTAACCGCCATTGTAAACTTCAAGCTGTGCACGATAGACATTGCACCAGCAGTCACCGCTGCCGCCCCAGCCCCAGTTGAAATGCAGTTTCTTGTTCACGGGGTTCCATCCGTCGCATACAAAGGCGTGACGGGCATGGTCTCCCTGGCTGTTGGGAGAGGCTCCGGAGTAATACACGGGACGTCCATTCAGAATCTCGTTCTTTATGGTGTTGACCCACAGGGTGTCTTTTGCATTGGGTGATGAAATATAATTTGCATTATAGAACTCGGCATCGCTGCGGTAAAGCATCCGTATTGAGTCCTCTACATACTTGAAGTATTTGTAAAGGGCTTTGGGTACATCTTCCGAGTGGGCGCCGCTGGAGTTGGAACTATAGTTCATCTTAACTGCCACGCCACAGTGGTAGCTCAGCAGAGCCACGGCGTTAATCTGCTGCTGTGTGCTCGAGTATGACAATGCGTCAACCATATGGTCATAGTCGTAGTAGGCCTCGGCAAAGTTAACGCTAATGTCGCGGCCTTCCCAGGAATATACGCTGGTCTTTTTGCCTACACGCGGGTATTTCCAATAATAGAGGATCTGTGCCATTGCTGTGGCTACGCAGCCGGTGACGGATCTCTGATTGGTCCTGGGATCTATCGGGCACATATTGTTGTACAGAGGCTCTTGGTTCCAGGTCGAGGTCGTCAGTCGTGTGATGGCTTTTGAATCTGTGCCGAAATAGGGCAGAGCTTCATTCTCAAGCTCTTTCCAAGCTGCCACATACTCCATCCTCGGCTCGAGGTCGTTGTTCTGGGCATAGCTGATGGGCTCGGCTTGGCTGTTGAGCCACCACATCATTGCCGGAGCAATGTTGTTGGCATCGAATGCTCCGTCGGTGCTGTAGGCAACGATGGGGTCGACACAGTCGCTACCTGCCACGATGACGAAACCGCGGTTGTCGGCTGTATTGAAAACATACAGCGTGGCAATGTCGCGCTCGTCGTTGCGAAACTCATAAACCTGGTTCAGGCTTTGGGCGGTGATTGCTTTGCTTCCAAATTGCGCTGCAAGAAAATAGGCGCCTACTTGACGGGCTTTTGTTTTGCTGATGTCGCCGGCAACGGCACTCTTGAACGGGGTCAAAATGCTGACACACAGCATTGCTGACACTAAGATTCTTCCTATTATTTTCATTGTTCCAATAGTTTTCTGTGTTTTGAAATCGCCTGCAAAAATACAAATTATTTTTTAAATGAGGACTTCTTTTATCTTTATTAATAATTTTTTTGATTTCGTTCGAGCAATCCTTTTGCCGTCTCAAGCAGCTCGTTGTTGCATCCCAGAATGGTTGCTATACGTAGCGCCTCCTGCGGCACTTCGTCGCTGTTGTCGGGCAGCAGCGAATAGTCCATAAACCTGTTGATGTTCTCGGGCGACAGCGGTATGTCGGCCATATCCTCCACAAAGCCTTTCACCCTCAGTCTGCGGCAGTCGAGACCCAGCTGGCTGTAGTGGGTGGTGATGAGCGTTGTCGACGGCCGTTTCTCGAGCAATGTCGCCACCGACTGCACTATGGCTTTGCCCTCTATGGGGTTGGTGGTGCGCGCCGGCTCGTCGATAAGTATGAGCAGCCGCTCCGATGCTGCGCGGCTCACGGTGTCGCTGATTTTAATTATCTCCGAGGCGAACGACGATAGGCCGTTCATCTCGTTCTGCTCGTCGCCGATGCAGAACACCACGTCGTCGAAGAGGGTTGTCTCTGCTGCTGTGGCGGGCACTAAAAATCCGAATTGCGCCATCATCTGGGCGATGCCTACCGTCTTGAGCAACACCGTCTTGCCGGCCATATTTGCTCCGGTGATGAGGCACACGCCGTTCCGCAGCTCGATGTCGACTGGCTGGTAGCGCAGTCCTTGCTCTTCGTTGCGGTGGCGCAGGCGCGGGTTCCACAGCAAAGTGAAAGTGCTGCCGGCGTCGCCTATCTGCGGGCGGCACAGATGCCACTCCTCGGCAAGGGTGGCTTTGGCAAAGACAAAGTCGGTGTAGGCCATTCTCTCAAAGGCCTCGCCGAGCGCTCCGCAATGGGCGTAGAGCCGTTCCGAGAGGTCGGCAACCACCTGCTGCTGTATCTCGTTCTGCTTCTCAAAGAGGTCGTTGATCAAGCGTTGCAGGGCGGTTTTCTCGTCGATGGTGCCGTTCGAGTTGTCGAGCAGCGTCTGTTTGGCTTTCAGCTGCTTGCGCAGCTCTGGCAGCTCGGGGTGATAGCTGTCGTAGATATAGAAGGTGGGTATGCCGCTGCCGTCGGGGTCGAGCAGGTCGAATACGCCCTTAAGGTCGGGAATGCACAGTATATCGTTGATGCCCAGCGTTGTGGCGGCCTTGGCGGTCTCCATACATAGAAAGGCTAGGTTTTTGATTTCAAACAATTCAATCTCCTCCAATACAGTCCTTTGCCTAAGGCTTGACAGCGTGCCCAGCAGGTCGTGCATCTGCATCAGCTGGTGGCGTATCACAGCCACAGGCCGGCTGTTCTCTGTGTTGCGCAGGCATTTGGCAATGCGTTCTGTGTTGTCATATTCATTTATCAGCGTTGCCTTGTCGGTCACAAAGGGCTGTTGCAGCATACGGCGCCGTCCCGCCGCCGACATCAGTTCCATCTTGTCGACAACGTACATAAACCCAGGTTCAACAGTTATTTTGTCTTTTATTGTCATAATACCATTAAAAAATGTATTGTCCCTTAACTCCTCTTAACTCCTAATTAACACTCAACCTTCATCACATCCCACACCGGCATCCCCAGCGCCTCCGACAGCGCTTTGCAAGCCTCTGCCGAATTCAGGTTATATCCCTGCGGCGAGGTGGGGTTGAGGCACACCGCAATCAGCTTCGAGCGCTGCAGTACTGTCAGTTGGCCGCCGCGCTTTATGTAGTTGGCATATACCTCGGGCGTGATGAAGAGCTTGGTGAAGTCGCGCACAATCAGCCTTATATCGGCTATGTTCTTCTGAGCCGCAAGGTGCTTCAGCAGCCGGTCGCTCACCGCTCCGGCGGCAAAGAGGGTCGTGCCGTAGGCAAACAGGCCGTCGTTCTCCTTGTCAAGCATAAACGCCGAGTTGAGGTGTAGGTCGTGTATGCAGCCCTCGCTGTCCACCGCCCATATTCCGCGTTCCAGCGGGCTCAACGCCTGCTGCAGCTGCGGCTCCACCTCCTCGAGGGCGATGAGGCGGCACACGAAGCGTGTCTTCGAAATCAGCTGACCTATATTGGGCGACACCGCCGCACCTGTGGCAAGCACCATAGCGTCTGTCACCGTGGGCGACGCCAGGCTGAGCCGCGACAGGGCTCCGTCGACGATGGTCAGCGGCATCCCCTCGGCGCTGAAACGGCCTATCTGTTCGCGCAGCAAGCCCGTCGATGCGGCGCCGCTCAGCAGCACCTTGCCGCCACACCTCACCTTGGCCGTCACCAGCCGTCCGAGTGATGTGCGGCGCGGGTCGATATCAATTATCTCCGACACCAGCCTCCGTATCCTGTAGTGCTTCTCCGAAGTGATGAAAGTCATTCCGTCATAGAGCGTTATCTCGGGTTTCGCGCTACCATACACAGCGTCGGTCTGCTCCCCGTCGATGCCGATCGAGGTTACGGCACACTCCACGCCCAACTGGTTTAAACGTCCCAGTATATAGTTGAGGCACACTGTCTTGCCGGTATTCTTCTCCAACCCGACTATCGACAGGCTCCTATGGCGTAATATGTCGTTAATAAATGGCATCGTCCCAAAATATAATTTGTATCCTTCTTTAAACGCCCTTTCCCGTTTTTTATTGTCCCAAACCCTAAAATCATTCTCTCTTCGCCTGTCCGCCTTGCCCTCTTCGCCCGTTTGCCAAACTCTCTTTTACCGCCCGACTTATATCTTCGCCCGCCCGCCGCTTTGTCCAGACTTGTTTTTATCCACCCTTTCGCCACCGTCCCTCTATCTTAATTTTTTACTAAACTTTTTAGAAACTTTTATCAAACTTTACTTTAGTAAACTTTAATAAAACTTTGGTTAAACTTTGGTAAGACTTTGGTAAGGCTTTAATCCTTGGTTAACATATAGTTAAGATTGGGCGAAAAATGACCGTTCCCGGAACCGTTTTTGGGGTGTTTTTTGATGGTTTATGGGCTGTTTTTCATCTATATTATCCAAGGCATTTTTGCCTGTTGAAAAATTTTTTTCATTTTTTTTACAGCGAAAAGGCCATTTTTTGTGACTATATTATAAAATGGGGTAATTGCATAGTTATGAAACGTTATATATTTGTTTTCTTAATTTTGTTGTCGGGCATTTCCTATGCTCAGAGTACGTTGCCTGTGATACCGTTTGGAGAAAGAAAGGCAGACCTTTATTATTGGGATACGAACTGGGTGGATAGATATGAACAGTT
Source organism: Bacteroidales bacterium UBA1217 (assembly GCA_002309335.1). Taxonomy (GTDB): domain Bacteria; phylum Bacteroidota; class Bacteroidia; order Bacteroidales; family P3; genus Colimorpha. The sequence goes on from DBXH01000052.1 coordinate 14,189, forward strand.
GTATCCAAATGAGGCTGTTTATCCGGCGAGTATACAAATGCATTTCCCGTCATATTGTGCTGATTTTTTTTTGGCAAGGGCTTGTGTGGCCGATACGCCAATATTGGTCAGAGGGATTGCAGGTGCGGTTAAAATCGCTCCAGGGAATGATTATATGATTACAGTGGATACAACTTTGAGTGGCAGGCTGCCAGAACAATTTAAAATTTATGACGCAAACGGCAATTTGCTCGGAGAAGAGGATTGGTATGCGGAGCAACCTGTTTATAGAATGGAGTTTAGAAGAGGGAGGCAGAGAGATACATTGGAAGTGTATGAAGTTTATTTTGACAAACCGATACTTGTAAGTGGATTGTTTTATGTGGGTGGTACTGCACACAATAATTTACGCATGGGATACACAGCAGAAGACCCTAATGGTTATAATAAATTCGAGCATCTTTTTACAAACTATTATGGTTATCATTTAGCGTTTAATAGCACTTGTCTCCCTGAGATTGCGAGGGTACTAATGTATCGTTATTATTGGCCATACGTGGAACGCCATGAAGGCTCTACCCCGGCTATTTTTGACACAAGTCAATTCCAATTTAGTCCTAACGGATGTACATTCTATCCCTTCTTCGCCATAATCGACACGGACTATGTTTATTACAATTGTCAGATGCCGACGGGTTTGGGTGTGATAGAAGCTGATATGGACAGCATAACCATATCGTGGGACAGCAGCGAGGCACTGCTGTGGGATGTGCAACTGTGGGCTGACGGCACGGAGCCCGACAGCGGGATGCTGTTCAGCGTGGAGACTAATCGCCTGACGCTGCACGGGATGGATACATCGTTAAGGTATAACGTGAAGGTTAGGTCGGTGTGCGACACGCTGCATATTAACACAAGCCCGTGGTCGGCTGCTTTCAGCTTCCATATTCCCGACTATATTGTAGAGCCTTGCGAGGTGCCTGAGGGCTTGCGGGTGCAGCCGATGATTACGGCAGGGAGCGCGGTAGTGAGATGGGATTACAGCGATGCCGGCGAGTGGGAGCTTGCGGTGTGGGGCGACGGCGCGAGCGATACGGTGCTGCTGCGGAGCCAGGTGGAGTATGTGGAGCTGGACGGCCTCGACACGGCAAGGTGGTACAGCGCCCGGGTGCGGGCGTTGTGCGACAGCACGAACGTCAGCGAATGGAGCGACACGGTGCGCTTCTTTGTGCCCAATCCGAACCCTGGCGGCGGAACCGAGGGTATTGAGGACGCGATAGGGCAGTATACTTACTTGATGCCCAACCCTACGAGCGAGAAGGTGACGGTCTTATCGTCGTACCAGCTGCGCAGGATAGACCTCTTCGGCAGCGACGGCAAACGGATAGCGTCATACGCCGCCAAAGGTCTCTCGACGACCCTCGACCTGACGGAATATCCTTCAGGGACCTATATACTCCGCATCACCACTACAGCCGGCACAACAACCAAGCGGCTGGTGAAGAAGTGATCCTCCAGGCAGGATTTCTTAACGCCATTCCCTCAAAACTGGTGGCTTCGGTTAACGGAATGTTAGGAGTTTCTAGCTTGGTTAAGGTTAAGAGGGAGTTAAAGTGGAAGTTAAAATGGGAGTTAAAAGGGACAATACACTTTTATGGCGGAGCGCAGATCCGGCACAACGGGTATAAAAGGTTGGAAAGGTTCGCTGCGCTTGAAGGGTTGAAAAGGTTTGCTTCGCTTAAAAGGTTGGAAGGGGGCCTGTGAAAGTTAAAGAATTGATTGTTCTGGTCAGCATTTCTTTTTCTATTTTGCAAAGGTTAAAGAATGTGAAGGGATACGGGGCGGCCACGCACAAGGCTCCTCTACGCGCTCCACTGGAGCTTGTACCGTCGAGGTAATACCGCTGAGGGAATTGGCTAAAATCCTGCCCTCCTGAGCTAAACCGACTAACGCGCACGTATGTCGAAGTAATTGGCTTTCTCTGAATAATAACTGCCATCATTTCTATTTGGTTTCTACGTTTCCCGTTGCTTGAACGGAGTCGGTTCTTAACGCTCCTCCAGCCAGGATTTCTTAACGCCATTCCCTCAAAACTGGTGGCTTCGGTTACGAAATGTTAGGAGTTTCTAGCTTGGTTAAGGTTAAGAGGGAGTTAAAGAGGGAGTTAAAATGGGAGTTAAAAGGGACAATACACTTTTATGGCGGAGCGCAGATCCGGCACAACGGGGTTCTTTTCATAGAATCAACAAAACAACTGCCATAACCCATTCTCCGTTAGGAGATTTCTTTTAATAGTTAGATTTGAAACATTTACCCTGATAAATTACTATGTTTTTTTTGTTTTTATTCTCTAAGTATAAAAAAAATCGTATCTTTGTAACTCTGAAAAATAGATTAATTTACAATAATAAACTGAAAACGATATGGTTACAAAGTTAGAGCAACTCCTTGAGTTGGTAAAAACAAAAGGTAAGAAAAGATTGGCCGTTGCTTACGCCAATGATTCGCACACTATCGGAGCCGTAAGTCTGGCTATCGACAAAGGTATTGTCGACGCTACCCTCGTGGGTGACATCGAGACCATCAAGAAGGTCTGCGCCGAGGAAGGTATCAACCCCGACAAATTCAAGCTGGTGCAGGAAGCCGACGACAACAAGGCCGGTGCCAAGGCTGTTGAGTTGGTCAACTCGGGCGAGGCCGACTTCCTGATGAAGGGTCTGCTCAGCACCGATAAGTATATGCGTGCCATCCTGAACAAGGAAAAAGGCTTGATGCCTGGCAAGAAGAACGATATGCTGACCCATATCGCCGTTTTCGAGGTTCCTTCGTATCACAAACTGCTCGTCTGCTCGGATGTGGCTATCATCCCCGACCCGGACTTCAAGCAGAAACAGGCTATGCTGAACTACATTGTCAGCACCGCCAAGAGCCTTGAAATCGCTAAACCTAAGGTTGCCGTTATCGCTGCCACAGAGCAGGTCAGCGTTGGAATGCGCGCTTGCTCGGAGGGTGCATGGCTCGGTATGATGAGCCAGCGCGGTCAGCTGAAGGGTGCCATCGTCGACGGCCCGCTGAGCCTTGACTGCTCGATTGACAAGGAGAGTGCCCAGACCAAGAAACTGACCAGCGAGGTTGCCGGTGACGCCGACGGTCTGCTGTTCCCCAACATCGAGAGCGGCAATGTGTTCTACAAAGCTTGCACCAAGTTTGCCGGTGCTGAACTGGCTTGTATGGTTGTGGGTGCCAAGGTTCCCTGCGTACTCACCAGCCGTGGCGACAGCATCCAGTCGAAACTCTATAGCATCGCACTGGCAGCCCTGAACACAAAGTAATTGTTTTGTAAAAGTTTTCATTAAGAAGGGTTTGAAGACTTTATGGCTTCGGACCCTTCTTTTAATAGGTTTTTATATGGACCAATATTTTGAAGGTTTGAATAACATTGCCATCACGGTGTGCGACGCCGAAGGCAATATACTGGATATGAACCAGCACAGCGCCGATGTGAACAGTCACGGCAAGAAGATTGTGGGCTACAACCTGATGAACTGTCACCCCGAGCCTGCCAAGACAAAGCTGAAGGGCCTGCTGGAGCATCAGGAGCTGAACGCCTACACCATCGAGAAGACCCTTGCCGACGGCAGCAAGGTGAAGAAGCTTATCTATCAAACCCCGTGGTTCAAAGAGGACGGCGTCTTTGGCGGATTAATAGAGTATTCGATTGAAATTCCGTTCGATATGCCGCACTTCGTGCGCCAACCAAAGACAAACTGATAACGTATAACATCTGAGATTGATGAAGATTAGAGTACTGGCGATAGTCGTCGCGATGACGCTTTCTTTCGCCGCCCAAGCACAGAAGGGCAAGATTACAGGCAAAGTGATAGACAAGAAGTCGTCGGAGGCTGTTGAGTATGCATCGGTGGTGCTTCTCAACCCCAAGGACAGCACTATGGTCAAAGGCATAGGCGCAATTACTGCCACCAACGGCGCCTTTACGCTCCAGGCACCCTACGGCACCTATCTGGTGCGAGTCACATTTATGGGCTATGCCCCTTATATTCATCCTGATAAGGTTACGGTGTCGGAGCAGCATCATACTATACATTTGGGCAGGATTTCCATTTCGCCCAGTGCGGCGACTCTTGATGCCGTGGTGGTTACGGCAGAGCGCACTATGGTTGAGTATCAGCTCGACAAGCGTGTTGTGAATGTCGACAAGAACATCGTTGCCAGCGGCGGCACGGCCACCGATGTGTTGCAGAATGTGCCCAGTGTGTCGGTCGACAACGACGGTAATGTCAGCTTGCGCGGCTCGTCGAATGTCAAGGTTCTTATCAATGGCCGTCCCAGCGAGCTGTTGGCCAGCGACTTGAGCACTCTGCTCGAGCAGACTCCGGCCAGCAGTGTGGAGAGCGTGGAGGTCATAACCAACCCGTCTGCCAAATACGACCCCGAAGGTATGAGCGGAATCATCAACATCAAATTGAAAGACAAGACTTCAGGAGCATTGGGTTTGAACGGTGTGGTGAACATTAACGTTGGCGCCCCGTTGCCGTTTATGGTTCCCGATTCGCTGCCGTCGTTTATACCGACAGCGATGGGCAACATCAGCCTCAATTACTCCACCGAGAAATATAATCTCTTCTTCAACGCCGATGCCGGCCTGCGTCAGTGGGGCAACAAGGTAGAGTCGGATATTGAATATCTTGCAGGTCCGGGAATGCCGATTACGCACAACGAGATCACGCAGTATGGGTTGAATCCCAACCGTATGGGCAGCGTGAAACTTGGAGGCGAATACTATTTCAACGACAAGAACAGCCTGTTGCTCTCCTACCAGTTGCGCGGTGGCAGCCGTAAACGCAACAACTATATTTATGCCAAGGATGTGCTGTACGACGACTCGCTGCATTATACCCAGATGACCACCAGCGACAACGACAACATAAACCATTCGTTCAACCTGCTGTACACCCGCAAATTCGACCGTAAGGACGAGGAGTTGACGTTTGATGCCACTTTCAGTATGCGTCACGTGCAGGGCGATGGCGATCAGGAGCAGACTTATGTCAACCCGGCAGCCAATTTCGCCAACTATTACCTGCGCAGAAGCATTACGGAGAACCATCATCAGGCACTTAACATCAAGCTCAATTACTTGCGGCCGTTCGATAACGGATGGCGTCTTGAGACAGGCTATGAGGGCCGTATGGACTGGCCCGACCAGCAGGCCGACTACTACCGCACTGTGTACGATCTGACGGTTACACCCCATACGTTATACTCATATTTTGACTCGTTGTCGTCGACCCACTTCAACTACCGTCAGCAGGTGCATGCGGTCTATGCCACCTACGGAGGTAATCTGACTGAGGCGTTGTCGCTCCAGGCAGGTCTGCGTGGCGAATATGCATCAATCTATGGCCGGGACCTTTACCATCCGCAGACGGCTCCGATAGACAAACCCTACTGGCAGTTCTATCCGACGTTGCATCTCTCATACAAGATAACCGAGATGCAGAGTGCACAGGTGAGCTATAGCCGTCGTGTGCACCGTCCCCATATGTGGGACCTCAATCCCTATTTGGACATACGCGAGGACAACCAGATGAGTTTTGGCAACCCCAACCTCGACCCCGAGTACACCAACGCCTTTGAGCTCAGCTACAACCTCGGTGTCAAGAATGTAAATGTATTCACATCGCTTTATTACCGCCAGACCAACAATATGATTACCCATTATGGTTTTACGTGGTGTGCCGACAGCGTGTGGCGCTATGCGTGGTGGGAGCCATACAACAGTCAGTATGACGGCTACCGCGCCTCGACGCGAATCAACCTCAATACAGGCTACAACTACGGTATGGAGTTCATTGTCGACTGGCAGCCGTTCCAGTGGTGGAAGCTCAATGCCAGCATAAACCTCTATCAGAGCCATATAGAAGGTACGGAACTGCTGTACAACCAAAGCAGCGAATCGTTCCGCGTCAGCGGCAAAATCAGTTCGTTTATGACGTTGCCGAAGGATTGGACGGTTCAACTCAGCGGTCAGTACTGGGCACCGTGGCTTGACTTGCAGACAAGGATGGAACCAAACTACTGGGTCGATATTGCAGTGAAGAAAGAGGTGCTCAACAGGCGCGGCACCATAAACCTGCGTGTGAGCGATGTTCTTTGCACAGGCGGCTGGGGCCACACCACCTACAGTCAGACTTTCAATCGTATTGTCAAAGCCAGACGTCTGTCGCCAGTTGTTACCGTCGGCTTTAGTTGGAAAATCAACAACGGTCTCAAGCAGCGAATGCAGCCGGAAGAAGAGGGAGGGGAAGACAGTGTGGTGTATTGATTAATTCCGCAACAGGCTATGGATAAGAGGACAGCTATTCAGATACGTGAATCCAACGGTCGTCGCGAGGTGTTTGATGTCGTCCGCCGCCGTTGGGTGTCACTCACGCCCGAGGAGTGGGTGCGGCAGAATATCGTGGCGGATTTGGCGGAAACTTATGGCTATCCGCTGGAACTGATGCAGATAGAGGCGGCCATAACTCTTAACGGTCTGACAAAACGTTGCGATATAGTTGTTTATGATAAGTTGGTAAAGCCGTTTATGATTGTGGAGTGCAAGAAAGAGAGTGTGAAACTGACACAGAAGGTTGTAGACCAGGCGTGTCGTTATAATCTTGTGTTGCAGGTGCCTTATCTGCTGTTGACCAATGGGGTTCAAAGTCTTTGCCTCCAGGTGGATCCAGACAAGAGAAGTCTGCAGCAAGTGGCTATACCACATTTTTCTTGATTAGTTCGTCCAATAGTTCCTTTGCTGTGGCCTGAAATGCTGGAAAGGTGACGGGTGCCTGGTTGTAGTATACAAGTCGTTCGTTGAGTTGTTCGGTGACGAACTGGCGCTGTTCCTCGACTGTTTTTTCTTGAAGCAAAGGTCTGACCTTGTGTGATTTGGCAATACGTTGCATAATGTCGTCCACGCTCATCTGTAGATGGATGGCAATGCCGTGTTCGAGGATGAATTTGATATTCTCGTCGTTGCAGGCAGTGCCACCACCGGTGGAAATCACGGCATTGTCAAGGGTATCGGTGGATTGCAGTATTTGGCGTTCAATTATGCGGAAGGCTTGTTCGCCATAGCGGTTGAAGAACATCGGCACAGTGGTGTGGTATTTGTGCTCAATGGCTTTGTCGGTGTCGAAAAATCTGTATTTGAGCAGTTTCGCCAGTTCCCGACCCAGGGTCGTCTTGCCGCTGTAGCTGTAGCCGATGAGATAGATGCGCATAGAACTATTTTTTGATTATTGTCCAGCTTTGTTCTGTGATGTTGCCAACATCGTCGCTGATTCTGAATGTTATACGGTTGCTGCCTTTATGCAGAGTTTCGGCCGAAATGTTGAGGGTAGCAGTCTTGCCATCGTGTTCCGCCAGCTGCCACTCGCCATTGACAAGGCAGCTGTAGCTGACCACGCCGGTGAGGTTGTCGGCAATCTTAACGGAGATTAGTGATCCGTTGAAGGCTTTTTTGTCGCAGAAATTAACAGGCTTAATGGTCGGGGCTATTGTGTCGAGGCGTATGGCAAAGCCGCCAAAGGAGCGAGAGGGGGCGGTAAGGGTGTTGCCGTTGCGTTTGGTCGATAAGGCGCTGGTATTCTTGCCGTTGATACAAACAATAGTCAATTTATCGATGAGATTGTCGGGAATATTGTCGGGAATGACCATTTGTACCGTGAATGCCTGATGTGGAGGCAGTTGATGACGTTTGAGACCAATACGATGTACAGGAGTAAGATTGGCTTCGCTTTTAGTGCGACTGTAGGTGAGTAGGTCGTTCTCGTAGACTGTATAGGGCTGTATCTCTGCGCTAAAGCCTTCTTTTTGCAGTTTGAAACGTTTGTAGTAGACGATTTGTTCGCCGGAGTTTGTTATGTTGTCCAAAGCATTTATGCCGCAGGGCAGGAGCGAGGCGGTATCGTTGCGGACATAGAATACCTTGGAGGTGACGTTGTTTTTGTGGTCGCTGACGCGATACTCTAGGCGGTGGGTCTTGTTGTCGTTAAAGGTTATATATCCGCTGTTGGCGACATCATTGTTGTAGGAGGTGCTGAAATTGTTGCGATCGCCTCGCAGGTGTCGGCTGACGACGTAGTATTCGCGTGTCTGCTGATATTGTGGGTAATCAATGATAGCATTGATGGCACGTGTCTCCTCAAACATAAACGACGGGACGGTGTAGCGGTGTATCAACTCGCCGTCGACAAGCAGTTCGATGCGGTCTACTCCGTTCTTGTTCCTAGCCCCGACTTCCATCTGGTCGTAGGTGTAAATGCCGCAGTAGAAGCGTCCTGCAACGGTTGCAGTGTCGTTGTTGCTTTTGCTGTTATTGTTTTTTGTTGGCGGGAATAGCTTAAGTTCCTTGTTTTTGCCGTTGATGGAAGAGTTAGGGTCTGCGGGATAGAGTTTTATGCCAGCTATTGTCGGAGCCACGGGATCGCTGTAGGGAATGCCGAAATAGAGCGGGTTGATGGTTTGGTCATTCTCGGCATAGCGTATCTCATAGTGTAGATGCGGTCCCGCCGAGCCTCCGGTGTTGCCGGTCAAGGCTACAAGCTGTCCTTTGCTGACTTTGATTGAGTCTTTGGGCAGTTCAATGTCGAAAGCAAAGATGTGATTGCTGTACTGATAGTTATGTACAAATTTGCCGATCTCGCCACAAAAGGCGCTTAGGTGCATATAGACGGTGCGGTATCCGTCAGGATGAGTGATGTATAGCACTTTGCCGCCGCCCCAGGCGGAGATGTTGATGCGCGACACATAGCCGTCGGCAGGAGCGTAGACGCGTTCGCCTTCTTTGCCGTCGGTGCGCAAATCAAGTCCGGAATGGAAATGGTTGGGACGAATCTCGGCAAAACCGCCTGACATTGAGACGGGAAGCCTGATGGGAGAGACATTGTAGGGGGTGCCTTTATAGTTCTGGCTGCTGGATTTAGAGGTAATCTCAATCTGAGCCTGAGAGGGGAAGGCTGTCGCTAAAAGAAGTATTAGGAAAAAACGTTCGAGTGTTTTCATCTGTTGGTAGTAAGAGGAGGTATTTACATCTGCATCAGTTCGGTGGCTGTCTGAAGCGCCGCTGTCGACGGTGGTTCGGCCGAGAGCATCACGGCCAGTTCATATCGTCGTCCGTCGTTGTCGAGCAGTTTTATCTTTGAGGCCGTCTTCTTCCCGTCATCCGATTTATAGACCTTGTAGTGCTGTGTGGCACGTGCGGCAATCTGAGGCAGGTGAGTTATAGCGATGACTTGCATATCAGATGACATACGTTGCATTATGTTGCCCACCTTGACCGATATATCGCCCGAGATGCCGGTGTCTATTTCGTCGAAAATAACTGTGGGCAGCAGACCAGCCTTGGCTGTGAGAGATTTGATTGCCAGCATCAAGCGAGCCATTTCGCCTCCGGAAGCCACCTTCGCTATTTCGCGCAATTCGCCGCCCTTGTTGGCATTGAAAAGCAGTGAAACCCTGTTGTTTCCAAGTGGTCCGTAGTCGGCGGTGCTTTCCACCTCAGCTTTAAGAGTAGCGTTAGGCATAGCGAGGTCGGCAAGGAGTTTGGCTATCTGACTTTCAAGTTCTTTAGTGGCTTTTTTACGGCATTTTGTGAGGGCTTCAGCCTTCTTTTGCAGTTCGTTGAAGGACTTGTCGACGGCTTCCATCACCTCGTGGATTCGTTGGTCGGTGATGTCGAGATTTGAAAGTTTTGAATCGAGATTATTCTGTATTTCAAGCAGTTTTGCGATACTGTCTGCACCGTGTTTCTTTTCTAAACGGTATATAAGATCGAGTCGTTCTTCGACTTGCTGCTGACGTTCAGGCGAGAAGGTGATTTCCTCGTTCATAGTGTCGAGCGAGGAGACAATGTCGCGCAGTTCAATCAGAGAAGAGTCGAACCGTTCGTTCAATGCCGTTAACTCTTTGTGGCAGTCGGATATTTTGCCGAGAATTGATTTTGATGCGTTTAACCGTGAGAGTGCGGAGTCTTCCTCTCCGTCGCAGATGCTGATAATCTGTGAGAGAGACTGTTTGATATTTTCTGCGTTGGCGAGCAGCGAGGCTTCCTGTTCCAACTCTTCCTGTTCGCCGTCTGAGAGGTTGGCGTTAGTCAGTTCGTCGAAGAGAAACTTATTGTAGTCATAGTCTTTGCGGTTCTGTTCCTCTTCGGCGGTCATTTGTTCCAGTTGTCGTTTCAGGCTGGTGTATTTTCGATAAGAGGTCTGATAGTTGTCCAGTAGCGGAAGGCCGTTACCGATGCAGTCGAGGACGGATGTCTGGAAAGTGCTGTCGCCCAGCAATAAGGAAGCGTGTTGCGAGTGGATGTCGATGATAGCTGAGCCAAGCTGTTTGAGGAATGTCACGGCGACGGGAGTGTCGTTGACGAAAGCGCGCGACTTGCCGTTAGGCAGTATCTCGCGTCGGATGATGAGGGATCCGTCATCCGAGTAATCGACATCATTTTCGTCAAAGAGATGTTTGAGATTCAGCTCTTTGATATCGAACAAGGCTTCGACCACACATTTGCGTTCGGGATTGTAGAGTGTTTTGGTATCGCTACGCTGCCCCAGAAGCAAAGCCAAAGCACCGAGCATAATCGACTTGCCGGCGCCCGTTTCGCCCGTGATGGCGACAAAACCACCGTCGAAATTGATATCGCTTTGGCTTATCAAGGCGTAGTTTTCTATATGGAGGGTCTTAAGCATTTCAAAGGTAGTGTCAATTAATTCCAAATAATTACATCAGCATCGGTGCGATCCGTTTGATGGCATTGATGAGGATGTTGATTTCTTCCATAGTGTTGTAGACTGCGAAAGAGGCTCTTACCGTGCCTGGAATGCCGTAGCGGTCCATAATGGGTTGTGTGCAGTGGTGGCCCGTGCGGACGGCAATACCCAGTTTGTCGAGCAGAGTTCCGACATCGTAGGGGTGAGCGTTGCCGATAAGGAACGAAATGACCGATGTTTTTTGACGGGCTTGCCCGTAAATACGAAGTCCTTCAATATTAAGCAGTTGTTCTGTTGCATAGTCGGTAAGTTCTTTCTCGTAAGTGGCAATGTTATTTATGCCAGTCTCTTGCATAAATCGTATGGCGCTGTGAAGCCCTAGCACGTCGCCGACGGCAGGGGTGCCGGCTTCGAATTTGAAAGGCAATTCATTGTAGGTGGTTCGCTCGAAGGTTACTTCTTTTATCATTTCGCCGCCGCCTTGGTAGGGTGGCATTTGGTCGAGCAGTTCCTCGCGGCCATACATAACGCCCACACCCATAGGCCCGTACATCTTGTGACCGGAGAAACAATAGAAGTCACATCCCAACTCCTGCACATCGACTGCAAAATGCGATATGGCTTGCGCACCGTCAACCAGAACAGGTATGCCGTGGCTGTGAGCCATCTCAACAATCTGTTTGACAGGGTTTACGGTGCCCAGCGTGTTGCTCACGTGGTTCACAGCCACGATACGAGTTTTTTCGTTCATCAGGTTTTCCATTGCTTCAAGGTCGAGCTCGCCTTTGTCGCTGAAGGGGATAACTCTCAGTGTAGCTCCATTACGTTCGCAGGTCAGCTGCCAGGGGACAATGTTGCTGTGGTGTTCCATAGCCGAGATTAGCACCTCATCGCCCTCATTGAGAAAACGTTGTCCAAACGATGAAGCTACGAGGTTGATACTCTCGGTGGTGCCACGGGTGAAAACAATCTCATAGTGGTTTCGGGCGTTGATGAATTGTTGCACAGCCCTGCGAGTCTCCTCGTACTGGTCGGTGGCTTGAGCTGCCAGATAGTGTGCTCCACGATGGATGTTGCTGTTCAGCGTTTCGTAGTAGCGGCACAGAGTGTCGATGACCGACTGTGGTTTCTGCGTAGTTGCCGCATTGTCGAAATAAACCAGCGGCTTGCCATACACAGTCTGGTTTAGTATAGGGAATTTGGAACGTATGCTGTCGATGTCCATTAGGCTTGGTTTTTATATTTTACGAACATCACTATAAGATATACAATCATCAAAATCAAGACAATATAGAATGCCCAGCTGCATCCCGCTTTGGGTAGCGGACGGTCTTTGCGCAACAGCAGGCGTTTCCAGTCAAATTCGTCTTTATCGTTCATAGTGATTGGTTCTATTTATTTATTGTCAGAGGTTTTCTTGCGTTTGCGTATGATTGCACGTACTATCAGGAACACTACGCAGACAGCGAAAACGACAATGATTATCTTCGACAGGATTCCGCTGTATTTGTAGATGAAATCCATTCCTCCTGCCTTAACGGCCAGATATCCGAGCAGTCCCAGGACGCAATTCCAGATACCTGCTCCCAGGAAAGTGTAGAAGGTGAAAGTTCCGACGTTCATTTTCGACAAGCCAGCAGGAATTGAAATCAGCTGTCGGATTACAGGAATGAGTCGTCCCACAAAGGTGCTCACCACGCCGTGTTCGTTGAAATAGTTTTCGGCACGCTCCATTTTTTCGCCCGACAGTCGCAGAGTGTGGCCGAGCTTGCTGTCGACGAACTTGTAGATGATTGGTCGTCCCAGCCAGCGCGACAGGAAATAGTTGATGTATGCGCCAAGCAGTGCGCCTAAAGTGCCGACAAGCACTATCAGCCATATTTTCATATCGTTGGGCGTTGCGGGATCGGCGGCGACCATAACTGCCGGCGGTATCACAATTTCGGACGGGAAGGGGATAAACGAACTCTCGACGGCCATCAAAGCACCGACAGCACCGTAGCTTACGTGATGACCGTACCATTGCACCACGTCGGCCACCCAGCCGTGATAGTGTGCGGCTTCCTCGGCGATTTCTTCGTCGGTCAGCTCGGTTGCTTTACTGTGGCCTGCTTTTGTCAGTGGATTGAGTTCCATTTCCATTGCCACAGCTTCGTCCTCGGTCATATCCTGTGCGATGAAGTCGCCCTCGGTTTCCTCAAAGGCTTTAATGTCGTCGTTTTGTGCGGTTGCGGAGGGCAACAGCATAAGAAGCATCACAAAAAGAGTGGTGCTGTGCAGAAAATATTTTGTTTTTTTCACTATATCAGATTGTTGGTTGATGTATTTCATTGTTTTTTAGATTGATTTTCCTGTCGATGCGATTCGATGATGTTCATTACCTCAATGTCATTGCCCAAGTCGGGGCAATAGTCAAGCAGCTCTTTGGCTCCCGATTCGTTTTCGTAAACGCAGGCACGCACGGCGTTGAACAGCAGATTACGTTTACCCAAGGCGAAATAGCATAAAGCCAGTCGCTTGTTAAATTCCACAACCAGCTCGCATTCTGGCAGTCCGCTTGTCAGACAGTCGATAGCCTCCTCATATTTGTAGAACATAATGTTATAGTCGGCCAGTGCCATCCACCCTTGTTCGAAATCAGCGAAATAGGGTATGGCGCACTCAAACATTCGGTTGGCGTTCGGGTAGTCTCCGCTGTCGACATAAATCATAGCCAGCGTGGTTAGATATTTAGGTGATTCGGGGTCTATTTTCAGTGCTTTCTTAGCGGCCTCGATAGCGGCGCTGTGCTCGCGCATAGAGCTGTAGCATATTGACATTGTGTGCCAAGCCTCCGAATAGTAAGGGTCTTCTTTCAGTGCTTTTTGATAATAGGCGTTGGCTGTTACGGGATTGTCTTGAAACCGGAATATTTCGCCGATTCTGAAATAAACAAAAGCTTTGTCTTGAGTGTGAGCTACGGCGTCGTGGAGCGTTGCCACGGCATTGTTGTTGTCGCCAAGTGCTTGATAGCAAGCTGAAAGCTGCATATAAGCGTAATAGTAGTCGGCATTGATAGCAATGGCGTATTGGTATGCATCGACGGCCTTTTCATATAGATGCTCGTAGGTGTAACCCTCGCCCAGGCAGAACCAGCCCACGCTCGAGTAAGGATGCTCGTTTACAAAGCGGGTGTAAAAATTAATCCACTTGTCCGACATACCGTCATCCTCGTAGCAGTTTGCCAACTCATAGAGCGAGCGTTCATCTTCGGGCTTTATTTTCAGCGCTTTGCGATAGTAGTTTCGAGCCTCTTCACGCTGGTCCATCTTCACATATTCGTCGGCGATATTGCTGTAGATTGTGCCCAGTTCATAACCGTCGGCTGCAGCCTTGTGGTAGTATTGTATAGCTTTTCTCGGCTGTTCCAAGGCGCTGTAAACCACTCCTAATGCATATAGAACATCGGTGTCGTCAGGTTCGACTTTTTCCAGTTGTTTCAGCAGGTTGTATGCCTCCCTGAACTTCTCTTTAAAGCAGAGCAGGTGAACACGACGCAGTCTTATCTCGTTCGAGGTCGGGAACAGTTTCTCGCCATATCGCACCGATTTTTCAAGCATATCTTCATCAGACGTTTCAAGATAAAAATCAATTATCGTTTCCAGTTGATCCACATCAAAATAGCGGCTGTCGCCCCGACGCTGCATAGCTTCGAAGTTCAGCACAAGCTGTTTCACATCCTCTTGATAATTTTTAAAACGGTCAGTTTCCATTTATTAGTGTTGCAATAAAATATATATCATCGATTTAGAGCAAGTCAGCGACGGTGATTCTACACTACAAAAGTACACTTTTTTCCTTGTTCCAACTCCAATCTATACTAAAACTTGTTAAAAGGTTTATCAACAGCCATTCAAATCCGATTATTTGAAAAACGTAGATATTTTACGGATGACATAGCATTGTATATAAAAATAATAGTGCTGAATCGTGGCAACGGATATCGGCAGCTGCTAGTAAAATATTTTGATACACGTGACGTTATATTGCTATGAAACGCTTTTTGCTCATACTATCATTTCTTTTTGCCTCCTTGTCAGCGATGGCGACAGGGCAAGAGCCCGACATTGTGTATATTGACGGTCAAAGATGGTGGCTTTTGGGGCGTCCTGTAGGTGCTGATTCGGTGCTTTATTACAGTGTGATTAATTCTTTGCCGAAGGATTATTGCGAATCCTCAGCCAATTGGGACGGCTTTACTGTGTACTGGACTATCGTTGACGACCAGCTTGTGCTCGACAGCATAAAATATCTGGATCCAGAGCATTGCAAAGAGACTGTTTTGCCCTATTCGGTTGTTCGAAAAGTGTTTGGTAAACAAATTATTGACGGGCGGATTGTTGCCAATTGGCTGACCGGTACAATTAGGCTGGCACCAGCTAAAAGCACACAGATATTCTATGAACATATGGGATTCCTACGTAATTATGAGACTGAATTGTTTCTTGATGTGGATAAGGGGTTGATAGTAGATAGAAAACAATACAATAATCACATAGTCAAGGAGGGATTCTATTTTGATTACAGGAAGTCGGCAGCGGTGGATAGTCTGCGAACCCAATTTGCGCGGTATTGCAAGAAATACAGTGAATTAGACTCGGTGGATAGGCTTGCATTCGAGGTAGTTGATTTGGATGTGGACAGCCTGGGGGTCCTGCGCGATATCCGCAAAGTAGTTTTGTATAGGCCTAATCTTGATGAGGCTTCGCCATTGCGTGTCCGCTTGGAGCAGGATTTCAGAGATTTTCTGATGGCTATATATCCTTGGAGGGCTTGGTGTATCAATGGCCGCTATTGCACGCTGTACAGAAGCTTTGTTATTCCGATTGCATTGAGGAAGGACAAAGACAGTTAGCAAGTCGCGTGTTGTGGCGGAGCGCAGATCCGCCACAACGGAAATTGTATTTTGTAATTCAATTTCAGGAGTTCAATTAAGCAGCATTTGGTAAGGTTGTGTAGCCTATTAAAAGAAAACCACTACGTGGTTATCGTATTTTTTGTTTTCCTGATTCTATTAAGAGGGAACCACTACATAGTATCAAGAGTGCATTTTTTTGAAAAAAAGGACACCTGAAGGGGCTCTTTTCTGCTTCTATTTGTATTGTGTCATAATGTGTCATTATAGGTCATATCGTGTCATAATGATTCATATCAAGTCGTTTTTTGAAGATGGGGATGTTTTGGGTGTATCTTTGCAGCGTCGTTTGAACGGAAAACGGAGAGCGGAGAACGCGACACACCCCGCCGCTGTTTTGCCACGCACAATTCAGCTCTACGCGACACACCCCGCCGCTGTGCGGCACCCCTCTCGTAGAGGGGAGGGAAACGGAGAGCGGAGAACGAGAGAGGTCTTTGAAATGTTGAAATATAGGTTTTTGAAGATATTATAAAACACATTGGATGCTTTAGAATATCTGTGCAGTGAAATGATGCTCCATAGAAGGTGGTTATTTCAATGCGGTCAATGCCAGGTCGTACCCTTTGAGTCCGAGGCCGCAAATGATTCCCCGGCAGGCGGAAGTGAGTAGCGAGTGGTGGCGGTACTCCTCGCGGGCAAAGATGTTGCTGATGTCAGCATCGCGTCGTCAACCTTGAAGGTGAGCGAGGCCCAGCTCATTCCGCT
>DBXH01000060.1 GCA_002309335.1 Bacteroidales bacterium UBA1217
TTCAAGGAGCTCAACATCATCGTCAAAGGCGACGTGGACGGCTCGGTCGAGGCCCTCTCCGACTCCCTGCTCAAGCTGTCGACCGACGAGGTGCAGGTCAACGTCATCCACAAGGCTGTGGGACAAATCACCGAGAACGACGTGCTGCTTGCCGAATCGTCCGATGCCATCATCATCGGCTTCCAGGTGCGACCCTCTGTCGGTGCCCGCAAGATGGCCGAAACCGAACATATCGACATCCGCCTCTACTCTATCATCTACGACGCCATCAACGAGCTCAAAGACGCTATCGAAGGTATGCTTTCGCCCGAGAAGCAGGAGAAGATTGTCGCCAACCTCGAGATTCGCGAGACCTTCAAGATCAGCAAAGTCGGCACCATTGCAGGATGTATGTGTCTCGACGGCAAAATCAGCCGCCAGAGCAGCATACGCATCATCCGCGACGGTATTGTGGTTTACACCGGCAAGCTGGCTTCGCTCAAGCGTTTCAAAGACGACGTCAAGGAGGTTGTCAGCGGCCAGGATTGCGGCTTGAACATCGAGAACTTCAACGACATCAAAGTCGGCGACATCGTCGAAGCCTACGAAGTTATTGAAGTCAAACGCAAGTTATAATGCGTTAATGTGTTATTGTGTTAATGCGTAAGTGGCTTGCGCTGTCACACATTCCACAATTAACTTTTAAACGACAGGACACTAACACAATAACACATTAACTCCATAACAAACTCAAACAGATGAGAACACAAGGCGTGATATACGACAAAAGCAAAGCATTTGCGATTGAAGTGATTGCCTTGTGCAACAAACTCCGAGACAATGGCGAATATGTGATGTCTAAACAAGTCCTGAAATCAGGCACCAGCATTGGAGCCAATTATTGTGAGGCCCTGGGTGCTGAAAGCTCATCTGATTTCATCCATAAACTATCCATTTCTCTGAAAGAAGCGAATGAAACCTATTTCTGGCTTGACATTTTACACACAAGTGGATATATGGACGACTCCCTATTTGAAACAATGACGACTCATCTTGAAGAGATTTACAAAATGATAAACTCTGCATCAATAACAGTAAAAAAACGTAATAACATCAAACAATAAATACCTTTTAAACTCGTTAACGAATCGACTAACGCAATAGCACATTAACACAATAACCCAATCACAACTTGCCTCCTTAGTTCAACGGATAGAACGGAAGTTTCCTAAACTTTAAATGAGGGTTCGATTCCCCCAGGGGGTACAAAGAGCGGCAGAACTTCGCAAAAAAAGAGACCTTTCGGGTCTCTTTTTTTGCCAATTCGGAAAAAATGCGTAATTTTGCAGTTCGAAAAAGAGTAAAAAATATTAATTTAAATAAATTAGAGGAAGATAAATAATTAAAACACATAACATAGCGTTTGCCAACATTCGAGACATCTTGAAAAAATGCCATATTAAAAGATGTTATTTCAAATAATTATCAAGCCTCTACGTTTATGTGGCAGAAATCAAGAATCCAACTACATAAAAATGTTAAATGAAGAACGCTTTGGATGTATTTGTCCAAGAAACCGCAATCGTAACACTATGGGTTTTAATGATGAAAAGAAAGATTTTATAGTAGATGAAAAAAAAGCTTTAATAGTATGAACATAATTAGTCTTTTTAGCGGATGTGGTGGTTTGGATTTGGGATTCGAAAGAGCAGGTTTTAACATTCCTGTAGCGAATGAGTATGACCATACTATTTGTGAGACCTTTAAAGTTAATCATCCTAAGACAAAGTTAATTGAAGGTGATATTAGAAATATCTCAGAAAATGATTTTCCCCAAAATGTCGATGGTATTATAGGAGGACCTCCCTGTCAATCTTGGTCAGAAGGTGGCTCACTACGAGGCATTGAGGATCAACGAGGACAGCTTTTTTTTGATTACATAAGAATCCTCAGAAAAATTCAACCTAAATTCTTTTTGGCCGAGAATGTTAGTGGAATGTTAGCCAACCGACATTCTGACGCAGTCAAAAACATACTCAACATGTTTGACGCAAGTGGATACGATGTATCTTTAACGCTTGTTAACGCAAAGAACTATGGGGTAGCGCAAGAGCGAAAAAGGGTATTCTATATTGGATTTCGCAAAGATTTGGACGTTTCGTTTGTTTTTCCAAAGGGTTCCACAGAAAAAGACGAAACAAAAAAAACGCTTAGGGATATCATATGGGACCTGCAGGACTATGCTGTTCCTGCTTTAGAGAAGAACAAACATAATCCCAATGCAATCAATAATAATGAATATTTTATTGGAGACTACTCTCCAATATTCATGAGTAGGAATCGTGTGAAGTCATGGGACGAACAAGCCTTTACCGTACAAGCCTCAGGAAGACAATGCCAATTGCATCCATCCGCTCCCAAAATGGAATATGTTCGATTGAACAAATACCAATTCGTTCCAGGTCAGGAAAACAAATATCGTCGTATGACTGTAAGAGAAGTGGCAAGAATACAAGGATTTCCTGATGAATTTAAATTTTTATATTCGAATGTAAACGATGCATACAAAATGATAGGGAATGCAGTTCCAGTTAACTTGGCATACGAATTGGCTACAGCAATAAAAAACATATTTAGAATAAAATGAAAATTATTAACACAGATACGGGTAAGGCATTTGAATATGCATGTTTGCAAGTTTTTTATAATGCCATAAAAGACAGAAGACCTGCTGTAATTAACAATACGAGTAGTGTGACTGTGGCTGAAAAATGCTATCTTTCATTATCCAAATCCCAACAAGATTTGATGGATTTGGCAGCCCGTTCAACAGTCGATACTATTTTTGATTTAGAGCCGATGATTCTCGATGGCAATGATACCCTTACACTATCCATACAGCCCGACAAAAGGGGTATTGAAGGCGATGTCCGAGATATTATTATTACCAGAAAAGGTGCTAAATGGGAAATAGGATTTAGTTTAAAGCATAATCATTTTGCGGTAAAGCATAGCCGCCTTTCTCCAACGATTGATTTCGGTAAAAAATGGTATGGTCATCCTTGTTCTGACCAATATTTCGAAGACATACTTCCTCTCTTTAGGAAATTGCGAGTATTAAAGTCGGAAAACAAAAATTGGGAGGATATTCCCAACAAACCGGAAGTTGTTTACAGACCGCTCTTACAGGCTTTTTTGGACGAATTGACAAGAAGTTATGAACAGTATAACGATATACCGACTAAATTGGTAGAATATCTTCTTGGCGAATTCGATTTCTATAAAGTTATAAGTATTGAAAATCAAAGAATAACTCAATTGCAAGCTTTCAATTTGCATAGTTCTCTAAGCAGACAAACAAAAACCAAACGCAGCAAAATCAAGATTCCCAAAACGCTCCTACCAGACAGAATAATCAATATGGAGATAGCCCCAGCTAAAAATGAAAACAGGGAAATAAATACTGTTAACATATACCTGAGTAATGGCTGGCAATTCAGTTTGCGTATTCATAATGCAAGTAAACGTGTAGAACCTAGTTTGAAATTCGATATCCAGATTTCGGGTATGCCTACCTCTATTATGAAATTAGATTGTATCTGGCAATAGTATGAAAGTATGCTCTTTCTTTGCTGGTTGCGGTGGATTGGATTTGGGTTTTAAACAGGCTGGTTTTGATGTTATATGGGCAAATGAGTACGATACCACCATTCATCCGACATATTGGTTTAATCATCCTGACACATTATTGAATGTTTCCGACATACGTAATTTGAAAGCAGAAGACATTCCTGATTGTGATGGTTTTATAGGAGGACCGCCATGCCAGTCGTGGAGTGTGGGCGGTAGTATGAAGGGATTGGAAGATGACCGAGGAAAACTGTTCCTTGATTATATTAGAATAATCAAAGCCAAACAGCCAATGTTCTTTGTAATTGAAAATGTTGCTGGAATAATAAGCGACAGGCATTTCAAAACCTTCCGAGTATTTCTTAGTACGCTTGGTGAAACTGGCTATTGTGTAAAGTTTTCGGTTATGAATTCTGCAGACTATGGTGTACCGCAAGACAGAATCAGGGTTTTCATTGTCGGTATCCGTAAAAACTTGTCAATAGAGTTTATTTTTCCAGAGCCAATGACACCTTCCCCAAAACACATTACTCTGAGACGCGCGATTGGCGATATCAACGAGCAACCAAGGTTCTACGATAAAGAGCCTGTTAGTCAGGATTATGGCCAATGGTGGAACCACGATTGCTATTCTGGACCTTTCGATAAAAAATATATGGCTCGTAATAGGTTAAGAAAATGGGACGAGGTTTCTTTCACCATCCAGGCACAGGGACGCAACGCCCCTCTGCATCCTCAGGCACCACCAATGATTTTCATTTCATCGAACGAGCGACGCTTTGATGCCAATTGCCTTGAATTATACCGTCGTCTGAGCATTCGTGAATGTGCCCGTATTCAAACATTCCCTGATAGTTTCCATTTTATCTACAGCAATGTGCAAGATGGATATAAGATGGTCGGCAACGCAGTTCCACCGCGTTTAGCCAAACATTTAGCAACGGCACTACAAAAGCAACTTGTCAAAGTTGTGAATACCACAAAGAAAAAAAAGACCAGTTCAATTCTTGTAGGATATTACCGAAGCGAAGATCAATTAAGATTGACCAAAGAAAAGGGAATATATTACGTGCGTACAGGTTTCCGACCAGGTGCTATGCAAATACCGCCAGGCAGTGGCTCTCCAGAATACCTTTTGCTGCACAAAAACAACAATTATGAACTTTTTAGATTGAAAAGGAATAATCCTGTAGTAATGAATCGTAACGAACTTGAAGAATTGGGATTTAAACCTCATGGCGATGTCTATTTGTCTTTTTGTATTGATGAAGCTGTTGGTATAGAACAAATATCCTTCAACGATGAGTTCCTTAGGAATATAAAAAACACAACAACTCCGTTTATCACATATTTAAACCGAGAGGATCAGTTAAAGAAATAAAAGATTGTGCAGTCAGTAATTGCATCTCTCAAGCGAAAACTCTTTTTGCCAATTCGGAAAAAATGCGTAATTTTGTAGTTCGATTTGTCTTTATGGCAATTGAGCAATCAAATTGATAACATAAACAAAATAAATACAATAAAATAATAAACGAGTATTGAACATCCTTGATTAGACTGAGATACCAGAATTAGGACCTCTTGTAACACATCAGTCAGACAAGGCAACGGGTGTTCACGCTCCAGAAAAAGGAATGGGCGTGAGCGAGTTAAGGCAAACTCAATTCGAAATGTCAGAAAAGATTGAAATAGTGCAAGGAAATCTTATTAAATAATATTGGGAATTATAACATATTGACCTATTGACAAAAAATGAATCATGAGCCGTAAGATTAGAAGCACCAGGGATAATGTCGGGGTTATTTATCTTTTTACGAACTCTTGTTATGAAAAAGAAAGCACCTACAAATACGGCATAACCATCAACCCTTTTGAAAGGAAGAGAATTCAAAAAAATTCCACCCCTCCGACCCATCCATTTTACGATAGAATAGTGATGTTTTCTACCGATTACAAAAAAATAGAAAAATGGCTTGAGAATAGATTCAAAAAAGAAGGTTATCTTTTGGATGGTGACGGTGGAAAGGAATGGATAAAAGCCGATTTCTCTGATATACTTAGCATTTATAAAGAATCCCTTTTGTCTTTTCCTAAAACAGAGATGTGTTTTGACGGGAAACGGTACAAGTCCAATAAAGAAACGATAGAAGTGTCCAAACTCCCCAGTTGTAGACTTGACTTACTCGGAATACTCGACGGCAAAGAAATCAAATGCATCAAGAATGGAAAATCATTCAAGGTGCGAGATAACAAGATTCTAGTTGACGGCTCCGAGATAACCCTATCGAAATATATGAAACAATATTATAAAAGAAGTGGAAAAACCAATGAGTACAACGGCTACCAATATTTCACATACAAAGGTGTTTTAATCTACGATATGTGGCAGAGCCTTGTTGGATGTAAGTAGAATCATACAGTCATTCTTGTCTAATTTAATTGTAGCCCAGTGAATTGTCATTATTTATAGGTCAACAAATATATAATTACCATAATATTAGTCTTCTCTATGACCGACGAGATGACTCCCGACCAATAAAACGTCAGCAGAAAGCAACTCATTTTTCCAAAGAAAAATAAAAAACAAGTACATCCAAGTATATCTTCCAAAGAAAAATCAGACTCTTTCTAAACGCTGTTTTCAAATATATTACAGATTATTTTCAAAAAAAATTTTGTCAGTTCCGGAAAAAGTAGTACTTTTGCAAATCTTTTCGGAGATAATATGGTGGGCGTAGTTCAGCTGGTTAGAGCGCCAGATTGTGGATCTGGAGGTCGTGGGTTCGAGCCCCACCTCCCACCCTGAAAGCACCAAAAAGGTGCTTTTTTTGTATATGGAAAACTCGAAAAAAAGACTACTCTCGGGCTTGCAGCCAAGCGGCGAGCTGACCATCGGCAACTACTGCGGTGGCATACGCCAGTTTCTTGAATACCAAAAGGAATATGAATCGTTCCTTTTCATCCCCGATATGCACACTATCACCGTGCCTCAGGGCGACCCGAAGCTGATTCAGGAGCGCATACGCCGCTTCGCAAACCTTTATCTCGCCTGCGGTTTGGATCCGGAGAACTGCACGTTCTACATCCAGTCGGAGGTGCCGGCAACGAACCAGCTGGCTTGGATTCTGGAATGCAACACTTATATGGGCGAGCTGAGCCGTATGACGCAGTTCAAGGCCAAGAGCGAGAAGCAGACGAATGTGGGTTGCGGTTTGTTTACCTATCCTGTGCTGATGGCTGCCGACATTATCCTTTATGACAGCAACGTGGTGCCGGTGGGCGCCGACCAGAAACAGCACGTGGAACTGGCTCGCGACATCGCGGAGAGGATGAACCATAAATATGGCGACCTCTTTGTGGTGCCCGAACCTATCATCCCGAAAGTGGGCGCAAAAATCAAGGATCTTCAAGACCCGACGAAGAAGATGAGCAAATCGGCCGAGGATACTTCGGGCATCATCTTCCTGCTTGATTCGGAATCGGATATTAAGAAGAAGGTGAACCGCGCCGTGACGGACAACGATGCATACGTGGCCTTCGACGAGGAGAAAAAGCCGGGCATTTCGAACCTTATAACCCTCTACTCCGCCCTCTCGGGCACTCCGCTGCAGGAGGCTATCGACCACTTTACGGGTATGACCCGCTACGGCGACTTCAAGAAGGAGGTGCTGGAGGTGATATACGAGACTTTGCGTCCTGTTCAGGCCGAATATCAACGCCTGTCGCAGAGCAACTATGCCGACGAGGTGCTGGACAAGGGCCGCGAACGCGCCAACGAGATTGCCAACCGCAAATACGACCTCGTCCGCCGCGCCGTAGGCTTCGGAAGATAAACGGAAAGCTGGTACGCAGGTGCCTCGCCTGCGAAAAAAAGAAAGTGAAAGTCCTGTTTCTCACAATATAAACCCGTTTGGCTCGTTATAGCTGGAACGAAACCCAAACGTTCGAACTATGAAATTCAGAAATATTACAGTTTTTGTCATCTCGCTGTTGGTGGCAACACTTTCCGCCTATAGCCAGGAAGACTTTGGACACAGCCGGATAGACACCCTGATAGGAAAGATGGAGTACGCCAGTGCATACAAGCTGGCGCGCGAACAATGGTTGCAGTCGCAGCAGTCGGACGGTGCGGCGCAGCTGAAGGCCGCATTCTACCTTACCGCCATCGACTACGCCTACAGCAAAACGCCTGAGGATTCGGCCCTGATGCGCTACAGCAGCCTGGCGCATCGGCTGGAAGGTGTGGAGCAGGCTGTGGCGTATGCATTCCTGTTCCAGACCTACAAATGGCTCTATGCCGCAAGGGGATACAATCTGGCATACAACAAGCCTTCGGACGACAAGGCGTTAGGATGGCCGCAGTGGCACACGCAAAGGATGGTGGACAGCCTGACAGCCTGCGTCGACAGCATAATGGCCAAAGCCGACCTGCTGCGGATGACGAGCGCCAAAGGCTACCGTTGGCTGAGCAGCGGAGAAGACCAGATACAACCGATGGATACAAGCCTGATGGGTATGATGGTGCAAATGCTGACAGGAACAGAACGATACTATGCAAACAGCGACTTGCTGAACGAATCGCAACGGGCAGCAATACAGCAACCCCTTACGCTATTTCTGAAGAGCGCCGCAGGAGGCCTGTCCTACCCCTTTTCGATACACCGGCTTGTGGCCAGCGCGTTTGCCGAGTCGCCTGCCGACCAGCAGCTGTGGCTCGACCTGCGGCGTCTTGAGACGTTCGGCTTCGACTCGTCGCTGACAGAAGCTGTCGAAAATTTGGAACACCATTATTGGCCGCTGCTGAAGAGCGACGGGATGAAAGCCTGGCTGAAGCTTTGCCGCGCAATTTGTCTTTATAAGGCAGAAAGGCGGGTGGAGTCCGAGCAGCTGTGCCTAGAAACGGAGCAACTATTTCCCGACACGTGGGGCGCCGACGAATGCCGTAAGATGCGTGACGACATCTGCAGGGCCGAAATCAAGGTCAGCTACAACACCGTCGAGTCGTCGCGCCGCAGCCGGTTGGCCTGCGTTGAAGCACGCAACGTCGACACGCTGACTTTCAGAATAGTACCCAAAGAGAGCGTTCCCGACAGCCTGATACGCAACAGAAAGACCGACACCCTGCGCGTGATTCCCGCCATAGCGGAATGGCGTCAGGCATTGCCCGGGTCGTCCGACCGCCTTATGCACCGCCACCTGGTGGCTCTGCCTCCCGTGCCTCAAGGCGACTACTATCTGGTGGCGCTGTCGGACAGCAACTACAGCCACAACGAACTGCAATCGGCCGATGCGGAATTTATAACCTACAGCGACCAGCCTTCTGGCAACAGGCATACACAGATGACAAACTCGTCAGGATACCTGATAGACCGAGTGACCGGACAGCCGCTGCCCAACCGTCGCGTGACGCTGCACCTCGAGGGCCCGTTTGGTTCGCGCGACTACAAACGCCGTTACCGCACCGACAGCGAAGGTTATTTCAGTTTTCCCACCTCAAAGGCACGCTATTTATTAAAAAATCCCCATTCCATCTCAGCCGACATTGACGGCTATGAATATGAATATCCAGACAGATACGGATTCAGGATGCTAATCCACAACGAATCGAGAAGAAAATCGAAACTTCTGGACATCATAATGACCGACCGCCCCATCTACCGTTTGGGCGACACGGTGCGCTTCGCCTGCATAGCCTACAGCAAAAAAAGGACTGGCGACACGAGGCGCGAAACATTAAAGCCCAAGGCAAAACTGAAACTGGTGGCCTGTCTGGAACAGAACTACACCGACACCGAGGACACCATTATGCTGACCACCGACCAGTACGGCCGCTGCTGGGGCGAGTTTGTGATCCCCATGGATGGCCACAATGGAGAATATACACTATCGCTGTATGAACCCAGCCGCGGAAGTGAGGCTCTGGACTCATACACAGACAGCCGCACGATTACGGTGAGCGCCTACAAACCGCCCCGTTTTGCGGTGACACTTTCCAACACCGCAGCAGATGCCGACAGCACAGCAAATACCGTCCGACGCTTTGGTAAGCCCATAACCATCTATGGCACAGCGATAAGCTACAGCGGCGCACCTATGACCGGAGCGCGGGTGAAATGGGAAGTGTCGCGCGAGAAGATGCGGAACCCCTTCCAGGCCTACTCGGTAGCCGACGAATACCCGTTCTGCGACAGCCTCGAGGTGGACAGCAACGGACTGTTCCAATTCACTTTCACGCCCGAGAGGACTAAGGCAGACAAAAACGAAGACTATATATACACAGCATACGTGCTCGTGCTGGACGCCGACGGCGAGCAGAGGGAGCAGCAGTTCGCGTTCCACGTCAGCGATGCCGACGGCTACTGCAGCCTCGGCAGCGACGACCTGAGTCACCTCGCTTTCGCCTACAACAACTTCGACCACCAGCCCCTGAAAGGAGCCGTGCGAGTGCAGCTGTACCAACTGCGCCAACCCGACACGCTGCGGATGCTCGACCCGATAATGCAGGAATATCCCGACGCGAAGTGGGTGGGCACACGCGAGGAATTCCGCCGGACATTCCCGTATCTAGCATACACAGCCGAAGAGGCCGACAAACGCCGCTGGCCGACAGTGGCCACACGCTGCGACCAGACGACCGAAGAGCGGCAAATCGACATTGCAGGACTGCCCTCGAGCCTCTACCGGCTATGTTTCACAGCCCCCGACGGCAGGCAATACGACACGCTGGTGAACTACGTGGCCCCCGGCGAACGCGTAACCGGCGACGACATCGTCTGGGTTCGCTCGACGCCGAAGAGACGATATGAATATGAGGCCGTTGGCGTAAAGATAGGTGACACCATCCGCTTAGAGCTTGGCAGCCCATTCGGCAACCAGCCTCTCTACTACAGCGTCAGCAGCGTCGCCAAAGTCTACAGGAGGGGGATGATGGTTCTTGACAGCAGCCACACATCCACGCTGGTCATCCCCGTCATCGGCGAGATGGAGAACGGCATCACGGTGACACTTACGGCGATGCGCAACGGCAGAGTCTTAAACCATCACTACCGCTACATCGTTGCAAGACCCGACCGCTGGCTGAACGTCGGCATCGAGACATTTCGCGACCACCTTCATCCTGGAGAGAAAGAGCAGTGGCATCTGCAAATCAGCAATGCCGACACCAGCCACGGGAAAACAGCCAAAGGCGTAGAGGCCAACCTGTGCCTCACGATGTTCGACAAGTCGCTGGACGAACTTGCCCGCGACAGCTACCTCTTCTGGCCGTGGGGCATCAACTACGCAGGCACACGGGCCACGTTGACGGGCTCCAGAATGAACAAAATAAATTTCAACAGCCCACTCGTCAGCTTCAAGGCCTCCGCCAACAATTCCAGACCCGAATTCGGCCCTATGCTGCCAGTTTCACGATTCTATTGCCACCAGATGAGACTCGGTTTCAATCCTGGAAGACTCAACGGCACCGTCGTCGACAGCCGTGACGGCGAGCCGCTTCTCAGCGCCAATATTGTGTTGAGGAAAAAAGGAGAAATAGTGACCGGTGCGCGTACCGACTTCGATGGGAATTTCAGCATAATAAACGTTCCCGAAGGCAGTTACGACCTGGAGGTTTCCTATATGGGATACAACACACAAAGACAGCGCATAACCATTAGGCGCGACGAAAGGCTACGCCTGCACATAGCGCTGACGCGGTCGGGAGCGACACTCCAGTGTGTCCAAATCAAAACCAGCAAGATTCCTGTCTTGGGCGTCAGCGCACCCGAACACGGAAGGCGGTTAGAGGCGAGCAACATAGCCCGTATGCCAGGCAGCAGTGACGAGATAATAGCCGCTGTGGCCGGCGTTGGCTATGCCCGCGGCGAAGAGGGGATGGTCACACAGCAAGGCAACGTGCGCAAACGCACCGGCGTGAATGTGCCCAAAGAAGCCATCGCCGAAATACAGCCGCTCCTGCAGTTCGACGGCAGCACGGGCGAACGGCCGATGGCACTGAGGAAGAATCTGTCGACACTTGCCTTTTTCAAGCCCGACCTGCGCAGCGACAAAGAGGGCAGCATCCATCTGACGTTCACTATGCCCGACGCTCTCGCCCAGTGGCATCTGTGCGGCACGGCCTGGACCGAACGGTTCCAAACAGGCAACATAGACCGCACACTGTGGACCCAGAAAGAGCTGATGGTGCAGCCGCTGCTGCCACGATTCCTGCGCCAAGGCGACACCACCGAAATCCGCGCCAAAGTCTCGAACCTGACCGACAGTGCAATCCAAGTGGAAGTGACCCTCGAAATAGGCGACCCCGCTGCGAAGGCCAGCGTAGCACCGCTTTCCGCCATCACAGTCGAAGGCCACAGCAGCGCCATCGCAAAATAGCGGGTGCCAGTCGGCGACGAGTGGCACACGGCCGAATACAAAATCTACGCCCGCACGGTGCGCCACACCGGTGGCCACCTCAGCGACGGCGAACAAGGTGTGCTGCCCGTACTGCCGCGGCGCGAGCGCATTGTCGTCAGCCATCCGCTCTATGTTGCAGGATGCAAGGATTCATCGCAAAATGCAACGGCATCGTTCAGCATACCCATAGGCGGAGCCGATTCGGTCGACATAGCATTCAATGCCAGCCCGATACAATACGTCATAGAGGCCCTACCCCACTTCGAACGGCACCGTATGCCCGGCAACCTCTATTTGGCCAACAGCATCTATGTCAATAACCTTAAGGCAACGCTGGGCCAACTTACGGACAAAGAGCGCAAACGCATCAGCAGCCGCGCCCGCGGCGACCTGCAAAAGCTGCTCGAGTCGCAGACCTCAGAGCAGGGATGGAGCTGGATGCCCGGCGGCAAAAAGACCAACCTCAACATCACAGCCTCAATACTGGAACGCATAGTTCCCTACACACTGCAATTGGATGGCTACTACAAACGCCAACTGAAAAAAGCCCTGTCGGCACTTGACAAGGCCATCGTCAAACAGTACAGCGACCAGATTCAAACAGCAACGAATTCACGCATTAACACATTCTCGCATTTTCGTAATAACACAATCTCAATCCTCTATGCCCGAAGTCTTTACTTCGGCAGCGAGCCGTTGTCGAAATGCGACAGCGCAACCCGCGAGGCATACGACCACTACTACCGCCAGTGCCTAACGACAATTGACGACGACATTCCGCTTATGTGCCAGGGGCAGCTGGCGCTGCTGATGCAGCATTGGGGAGATACGGCCAGTGCCAAAAAGGTGGCACACCGACTGAAAGAATCGGCACACGTCGACCCGCAGCAAGGTATGTATTGGGTGAAGAACACGAGCGGCTACGGCTGGTACCAGCGTCCTGTGGAGACGGCGTCGCTGCTTGTCGATGTCTTTGCCGATGTGCTGCACGACTGGGAATCGGCGAACCGCATACAGCAATGGATACTCTCCGCCAAACAGGGCACCACGTGGAAGAGCGATATGGCCACAGCCTACGCCCTCTCCGCCCTGCTGCGCCAGCCCACCGGCAGCGACCGTCAGGGCAAGGCAACAATCGCCATCGACACACTAACGAATTCCCAAATTAACACATTGACAAATTCCA
Organism: Bacteroidales bacterium UBA1217; assembly: GCA_002309335.1. GTDB lineage: Bacteria > Bacteroidota > Bacteroidia > Bacteroidales > P3 > Colimorpha. Next base: position 13,190 of record DBXH01000060.1, read on the forward strand.
AAATTAACGAATTAACCCTCAATGTAAAACTGGAAAACCCGACCCCCTACCCAGCTTGGGGAGCCGTGTTCTGCAGCAGCGAGCTGCCGATCGACAGCATCCCTGCCATCGGCAGCGGCATCAGCCTGCGCAAGACCATCAGCATCGTCGCCCCCGATGGCAGCCAGCACCTGCTGCAACCTGGGATGGCGCTTCGCATCGGCGACCGCGTTCGCGTGCATATCGACATCCATTGCCAGCGCGACCTCGACAATATGGTGCTGGCCGACCAGCGTGCCGCCGCCTTCGAGCCCGTGAGCACCGCCAGCGGCTGGCGCTGGTGCCACGGTGACGGAGGCACCAAAGGATTCCACTATTACACCGATGTCCGCGACGATGCGCTGAACTGCTATATCGACCACCTGGCGGAGGGGCAATACTATGTGGAGTACGACCTATGGGTGCGCAATGCCGGCACCTTTGCCGGCGGCATCGGGAGCCTGCGCAGCGTCTATGCACCCGAATTCAGAGCCAACACAACGTCGGCGACAATCCGCATAGTGGATTGAGGCAAACCAGCCGGCACAAAGCACCTGAAACGCATCACCCCGCCAACTTTTCCCAGCCGCAAGACGCAAAAGTGACAACCTGAACCAGCGAATCACAAGCCGTTTTGCGAGCCATCCGCTCCGCCATTTCGCCGTTACTTCTTCGTTACATCATCGTTACTTCTTCGTTATTTCTTCGATGCACAATCGAAGAAATAACGTTGAACTAACGTTAAACAAACGTTGAAATGGTGGGGCAGATGCGGCGCGGGACTAAAAAAGTGTCTGCATATAGCGCAAAACGCACAGCGCAATCTCGGTTCTGTCTTGTATGGATTAAAAAACAACGGAGATGCGAAACAAACGTTCACATCTCCGTTCTCTATTTTCGGAATTATGTTGGTCTCACTTGGAGGAGACGACAAGGTAGTCGGTGAAGCGCCAGAAGGCGTTGACGTCCTTGATGGTCAGATAGGCCACCTTCTTGGTGTCGTTCTCGTCGTAGATGAGTTCATAGGAGCCTTCGGGGTGTTTGGAAACGACCTCGGCTTTGCGCTGGTTGATGGCGATGGTGGTAACCTTGGTACGGTCGATTGTCTGGAACTTCGATACATCCATATTCTCGGAGGTGTTCTGTTTCTTGCCGATGCCGATAAATCCGCCACTTTTGTTGACGATACCCAGCTCGCTCAGCTCTTTGTATGAGCCGACGATATAGTAGGCTTTGTTTGCCTCGTTGGTTTGATAGGCGATATAGTCGTCCTTCTCTTTGTTCGACTGGGTGAGGTCGCTCACATTATCCGACAGCTTCTGTATGGTGGCCTTGCTGATGGTCAGTTCGTTCATCAGCTCGCCAATCTGCTGCTCCTGCTCGGCCATACGGCTGTTGAGGTTGTCGATAAACTCTTGCAGCTTGCTGTTTTCCTGTCCAAGGCTGGCAATCTTGGCGTTGAGGCTGGCGATCTTCTGCTTGTTCTGCGACAGCATATTCTCGATCACAGCCAGCTGGTCGGTTATCTGGCCCTTGACGCGGCTGTTCATCTCGGGGCTGTTCTTCTTGAGGGTGTTCACTTGACTGTAGCGCTGCGAGATCTCGGTCAGATTGGTCTCAATTTCGTTGAGAACCTCGAACAGGGCGTCAATCTCGCCGTCTTTGGCGTCAACTATTGCCTGAAGGGAATCAGCCTTTTTCAATGCGGCAACTTTTTCGGGGTCCTCGCCCTTGCATGCTGCAAAAAGTAGCGACATAACGGCCAACAAAGTCAACAAAGTCCTTTTCATATTCTTAATCTTTATTTTTTGAAACAATATTTTTTTTGTTATGCGTTATTATTCGTGGATAACGAGATTTTATTTCTTTTATTGTAAAACCACGAAAAAACAAATCGCTATGTACCGCAATCCTCTGCTCGACAACTGGGCATCGCCCCATCAAACGCCACCGTTCAGCCTTTTCCGCAACGAACACTACGCTCCTGCGGTGCGTGAGGCTATTATTGAAACCGAAAAGAACGTCGACAGGATTGTGGCTCAAAACGAGGCTCCCACGTTCGAAAACACTATCGAGCAACTGGAACTGGCGTCGGAAAAACTGGACAGTATTGTGGCCATACTGATGAACCTCAACGAATGCAACACCAACCCCGAGATGCAGGAGACGGTGCTGGAGCTGATGCCCGAAATAACCCGCCACGAGAACGGCATCTGGATGAACCGCAAACTATTTGAGCGGGTCAAAACTCTGCACGACTGCCATTTTGACGGTGAACGCGGCGAGGTGGTGGAGAAATACTACCAGCGTTTTGTACGCAACGGCGTCGATCTGGAGCCGGAGAAGCAGAAGCGTTTTGCCGCCAACGCTGAGGAGCTGTCGACCCTGACCGAAAAATTCAACCACAACGCCCTCGAGGATACAAACAACTTTACGCTCCACATAACCAACCCCGACCAACTCGGCGGCCTTCCCGACAACATAATTGCTTCGGCTCGCGAGGAGGCTGCGGCGCGCAACCTTGAGGGTTGGGTGTTTACGCTCCACGCTCCATCCTACCGTCCGTTCCTCACCTATGCCGACAACCGCAACCTGCGGCAGCAGATGTGGGAGGCTTATAATAGTCGCGGCAACCGCAACAACGACAACAACAACAGCAACATTATACGCCGCATAACGGAACTGCGCCTAGAGCAAGCACGACTGCTGGGTTATAAAAACTATGCCGAATACTCGCTTACCCGCACTATGGCGCAAACACCTGAAACGGTCAACGACTTCCTCGCACAATTGCATTCCGCCTCGCTCCCCTTTGCTAAGCTCGACCTGAAGGAGGTGTGCGACTACGCCCGCAGCATCGGCGCCGACTTTGAGCTGCAGAGCTGGGATTTCTCCTACTATAGCGAGAAACTGAAGAAGGCCCGTTACGACTTCGACTCCGAGGTGCTACGCCCCTATTTTCAACTCGAGAATGTGCGTCAAGGCATATTCGACCTCTACCACACTCTTTACGGCATAAGCTTTACCGAAGCGCCCGACATCGAGGTATATCAAGAGGATGCCCGCGTCTACCGAGTTGCCGACGGTGAACGCTTTATGGGCATACTCTATCTCGATATGTTCCCGCGCTCGAACAAGCGCAGCGGAGCGTGGATGACCGAGTTCCGCGCTCAATCGAACATAGGCGGCAATGAAGTACGACCGCTGATACAGGTGGTGTGCAACTTCTCGAAACCGACTACTGACAAGCCGTCGCTGCTGAGCTTCGACGAAGTGGAAACTTTTATGCACGAAATGGGGCACGCGATGCACGGGATGCTGAGCGACGTGCATTGTCCGTCAGTTAGCGGCACCAGCGTAAGGCACGACTTTGTGGAGATGCCCTCGCAGGTGATGGAGAACTGGTGCTATGAGACGGATTTCCTCAACACCTTCGCTCATCACTACCAGAGCGGTGAGGTTATTCCTGCAGAATATATCGAAAAGATCCGTCGCAGCGAAAACTACATGGCTGGATGGCTCTGCATCAGGCAACTTAATTTCGGCATAACCGATATGGCATATCATACGTTGACCGAGCCGCTTGGCGACGACGAAACAATCGAGGCTTTCGAGCACAAACAGATGACGGAGCTGCTGCCAACTGTCGAAGGATGCTGCACGAGCACATCGTTCACCCACATCTTCTCGGGCGGCTATGCGGCCGGCTACTACGGCTACAAATGGGCAGAAGTGCTCGACGCCGACATCTTCTCGAGGTTCAAAAACGACGGAATTTTCAACACCAATACTGCAAATGCTTTCCGCGAAAAGATACTCTCACAAGGCGGAAGCGCCCACCCCCTCCTACTCTTCCGCAACTTTATGGGGCGCGACCCCGATCCCGACGCCTTGATTCGCCGATGCGGATTTGCCGAATAATAGAGACGGATATATCGGTTGTTTTAAGAATATTTGACAAAATTCAAGTAATTGATTCCAAGTTTTTGGTATTTATATCTCCGTAGTATAGCCGAAATTTGCGAAAAGAGTTGAAACATAGCCGTAATTCTTTTGACAATGGTGTGCGCAATGATATCATCTCTAATTTCTTACCTCTCCGGATTCTACATTTCTCGAAGTGACACATTATAATATTAAGGAATTTGTGATGTAAAAAAAAACGGCGGATGAAGTCATCCGCCGCAAGAAAACTAAGCATAATACCTTGATTATAGTGATTCTACCTGTAGTATTCGCAAATACTTTCATAGATTGTCCCTACAGCAATTTTCACTACTGCCGATGGTACGGCAGCTCCCCATACAGTGGCTTTCAGTGCGGCACTAATGGCTTCGCTTAACAACCAGATATTTACACTTTTTACAAATTTGTTATTGCAGAACAAGTCGTAAATGGCTTCGCCTGTTTTAGAGTCTTTTTTCCCACTGTCTTTTACTTCAATGCGGATGCTCATTTGTTTGTTATCATCCTCGATAACTTGCACGTTTCCATATTGCACAAGATATATTCCATCGGAAATTTTAGTCCTTTTTGTTTGATTTACAACCAAACTGAATGTCTCATCTGTTGGAGGATTGTTGATAATTTGATGAGCCTTTGTTGTCTGGGGAATAACTAAAAGTGCAAGCATTCCAAGACAAATAACTAATCTTTTTTTCATTTTACTATGTGTTAAATTATACCTAAAGATATTAAACTAACTGATATTTTGATGTTTTCAACCCGATCGCTCATTATTTTACTCTCATTCCAAGAATTATTTGCGACAATTTCAAAGTTTGAGAAATTTCGTTGCTGGCCATTACAGATTCCGTAAACATAACCTGATACGTCATAGTTACATTGATTTATTAGTTTTACGGTCACAACACTATATGTTTCACGATCGGTTTCTTTAATCTCAATGGCAGCTGTGTATGAAATGGTTCCAAGAGCTATTTTCTGTCGACTTCTATAACCATAGACGGTAACTTTTCCAGTAATTGGGAAAGGCGTTTGGGTGTCTATTGTCACAGGCTCTGCCTCAATTCTATAGGAAATATTGCTGTTTTTGGAAAAAGATGTAAAGCATATTATTGCCAGTAAACAAAAAGCGATGATAATTGTCTTTTTCATATTCATTCAATGATAGAAATGTACACTCTGCGGTTTTGCTTACGTTCACTTTCCGAAGCATTGCTGTTGAGGCTTTCTGTATCGGCTTTACTTGCGACTTCGATGCGGTCACTGTCTATGCCTTTCCCAACAAGATATGCTTTAGCATTTTTGGCACGTTGCATTGCCACTCGTTCTTTACCGTAATCCGAACCGATGTCACACGAGTTGCCAGTCAGACAAATTTGCAGTGAGGTGTGTTGTTTGAGGAGTTCAGCAGCTTCATCTAGTTCTATTTTTTGAGATTCCAACAGTTCAATGCCATTCAATCCATATCCTGAAAGTGTGATACGTTCAAGATTGTCTTTGACATCACGCAGAGGGTCTTCAGGTGTAACTGGCTGCGGCTCTTGGTTCTGAATTGGCTGCTCTTCTTCGGCGGGAGGATTCTCGTCATCGGTATTCGTTGGTGGTACTATGACATTCTCGTCGTCGAAAAACACATTTCCATCAACCGGAACTTTTGGCCCGATATGGTGATTGTCCAGCATTTCGTCAACAGAAGCCCAAGAATCATCCATTTCATTCAGAGTTTCTATACTCATATATGCACTAAGATATTCGGCCTCCATAGGGCTGTATCCACGTTGTAGGAGAGCGTTTTTAACTTCATTCTTCCGAGCATTCGCTCTCGCCTTTCTGTCTGCCGAAATCCCCTCGATATAAACAATCATATCAGCCGTAGTATTGGAAATCCTTTCGATTCTGATTCTGTCGGCTTCCTCTTTTGACATCCCATTGCGGATATTGTTACGGTATTCGCGATTGATCTGGTTAATGTCCTTTTGTGTGTTTAAAAAGTAGTCAAACTGATAATTGCCTGTGGCGTGAGCTCCAAGTTGCACAACATCAATCATAGCGGCATTGTTGTTGCCGTTAACAAAGTTTGTCAAGCCAGAATTGCCTAGAGCAACCAAATCAGGATTTACACCTGCTTCTTCTGCAATACCACTGGCAGCAGAAATAGCAGCACCCACCCAGTTGCCTTGAGTGAGTTGTTGCCCTGCATCATACGAATATGTGTATGAAGGTAAGTTGCTGCTTTCTTTGATTTGATTCCAGTTATCTATTGTCTTTTGGTCACCAGAATGTTCTGCCATCTGATCTACCACACCGATAACTACACCAGTGGCCACCTGTCCAAGAAAATTTCCGACTTTTTTCCAGAAACCTTGTGCGTATGATGAAACAGACAGAGACGTTAGTATGAACACTAATAATAATTTTCTTTTCATTTTTTTTCGATTATTTATTTAATATAGATTTTTGCCTCTGGATTCCAAATATATGTCTCCTTCATTTTGGAATTAGGGACATTGAGAATCATTAAGCCGTTTTTCTTGTTGTATTCACCTGAATAAACATAGGAACTTCCGTCCCTCGTGGTGGCCGACAACGATACTTGCATATTCCGTTTGTCAATTTTGTTGTACTGATACTTGCCATAAGCATATATGTAGGGAGCGATTACGACTGTAGTATCAATAGACACGCCTTTGTAGACAACAACAGTACTGTCGGTGTTAAAGACCAGGCTTGTACCGACATTGCCCATAACGCCGTTATCCTGCATCATTGTAACATTATACCACACTGTCCTGTTCAATTTGTTGCTGGCACAGCTTGTTAAGAATAACAGCGGCAGGAACAATAGTATTATTTTTCTCATTTTATTATTGCCAGTTATTCCCCATCGGCTCATCGGTTTTCAATAATCAATGTATAGATGTCCTTTTAAAAAGCAACTCAATAAATATAGCCCCTTCCATTGCAACGTGTGCAGGTTTTGGTTTTATAGCCATAGCCACTACAAGTAGGACAGGAATAGACACCCCTGCCGTTGCATCTGGAACAAGTTTTGCTTACTCTGCCAGAACCACTACAACTACTGCAATTTTCAGACTTTGTCTCTGTTCCGTAATATCCACTTCCTCCGCATACAGAACACGGTTCATTTACATAACTTGGCAAATATCCTTTGCCATAGCATCGATTGCAATTCACATAAACTGTTTGGCCATTCTGGGTAACAGGGCGTTTTCCTCCACGGCAAGAACAAGGATTCCGTTTCTCTGTTTTAAAATAGCGTTGACCTGCACAGTTATAACATTTTTTATTTACTGTCTTTGAAATTGAACCTCGTCCACTGCAACTATAGCAAGTTTGGGACACGCTACCTGTGTAGTTGCAGGTGGTACAGTATACGGCACCTTTGCCATTAGTGCAAGTGGTACACATTTCTTTTACCGTACCTTTGCCATCACAAATTGAGCAGGGAGGCTGTGCAAAGCAGAACGATCCAAATCCGGCAACCATTGCGGTTAATGCAATGAAATGTTTAATTCTGAATTTCATTATAATTATTGCCAGTTATATCCCATCGGCACATCGGTGTTTGTGGCACGATTCCCGAAGTGCAAGGTGTTCATTTCGATTCAAATAAAAACAAATAGAAGAAGCGCGGGAATCAACTTTGCCTATCTCGCAACCTGAGGCCTCGCATTGCCTGTCATCCGAAGATAAGCAATGCCGAACGCCCACGCTATACGCGTACAATAACAATTGTATGCAAATGTGGACGTTGACTTTGCCTTATCGTGCGGATGACAATGAAGTTGCGAGTTTCAGGTTGCCGCAGATAAAACGCCGTTCAACGTCTTACTATTATGTTTGTCAATCAGCTTAAACAAAACAGAATCAATTGCTAATAGCAATCAAAATGATTATGCTTCTGGAAATTGACGATGCAAAGATAAAAAGAATTAATGGAATAGCAAAATATTTTTGCTTTTAGTTTAGCAAATCCAGTTCTTCGAAGCGCAGGAAACGATGGCCGCAATTGTCTTTCCACACCACACGGTCGTGGCAGGGGAATAGGTCGAGCAGAGGACGATGGTCGCCGAGCAGCTCATCGTCGTTGCTGAGGGCAAAGTTGAGTGGCGTATCATCTGGCCAACGGCCGCTCTGATTGAGCTGCACCTGACGCTGGAAAACCTTGCTGTCAAAATCTTTGTACTCGTTGAGAAAGTTTGCCGCGTCCTGCGACAATGTGCCATTTGCCAGGATTACACGCTGTATGGTGGCAACAACATCGCGGGCAGGATTGATGACCCACACTATGCCGTGAAAGAAAGAGGTGGCGCAAAGTGTGTGATAGCCGCCGAAGCTGCTGCCGACAATCATTCGGACATCTTCTTTTTCAATGGTTTCGCTTATTTGTTTCTGTATTGCCCAGGGGGTCTCGTGGTCGTAGTCGAATGTTGGCGAGACGACTCGGTGCTGCGGCAGCATCGTGCGCAGCAGTTGTCCTTTGGTGGCGTTGCCGTTCGAGCCGTAGCCGTGGATATACATTATAGTCATACGCTTAGAACGGACCTGTGCGGGTTTTATTGTGGCATTTGCCACATAATAATTTGACAAATGCGCCGTTATGAGTGCAAAACAACATAGAAATGGCAACTACTGGCAAGCATACAATCACCCTCGCGACGGCATTATGGCTGGTGCTGATGACGACCATCGTCGTCATCGTGGCATTCTGCCATTTCCCCGACGGGGCCGATTGGAAGTGGTGCATCCCTCTCGAAGGCCGCTTCCATATACCGATGATGCTGGCAGGTGCGGCACTGGTGGGGCTCATAGCCTTCGTCTGCTTTAAGTGCTGCAAAGGCTGTGAGATAAGGCGTGGACGCCTGCTGGCGGTTTCGGGCGTCGTCACCATCGTGCAGATAGTGTTGATGTATAGCTACTATGTCCACACAAACTGGGATGTGCAGCAAGTGACCGGCGTTGCCAAAGCGATGGCCACAGGAGGCGACATCGATGAGTTCAGCAGCTATTTCAGGTGGAATCCCAACAATCTGTTTCTGTCGCGCATCTTTGCCGCCGTGTTCTTCCTTACGGGACCTCTGTGGGGAATGAAGGTGACGCTGTTTCCGCTGCTTGTGCTGCAGAGCGTAGGTGCTTGCCTTACAGCACTGATGCTTGTACAGACAGCAATGCATATCTGGCACCGAAAGAACTGTGCCATACTGACATACGTACTCTATCTGCTCCTCGTGTGGATGTCGCCGTGGTGGTCCATCCCCTACTCCGACATCTGGGGGCTGATGGTTGCCGTTGCGATACTCTGGACGGCCACGACGCTGCCGTTCAAACGCCTGTGGCTGAAGCTGATGATTCTCGGCGCGGCTACCGTTGTGGGCTACTATATACGTCCACAGACGGTGTTTGTTCCGCTGGCGATGGTGATAGTTGGAGGGCTGAAAGGTTTAAAAGGGTTAAAGGGTTATAAAGGTTTAAAAGGTTTTAAGGGAATGCTTAGACCGTCGGGGTTTGTGCTGGCCGGCATTGCGTCGGGATTTATCATTGTCAACGTTGCAATGATTGGCTGTCCGCTGCATCTGCACACCTCGAAGGCGCTCGGACCTACACACTACTTGATGCTGGGTGCCAACTATCAGAGCATTGGCATCTACAGCGCACAAGATGTGGACTTTTCGCGCAGTCACCCTAAAAAGAAAGAGCGCAAGAAGGCTGAGATGCAGGAGACTTTGAGGCGCTATCGTGCCCTTGAAGCGAAGGGCACGCTGATATTGTGGGGGCGCAAGAACCTGCTGAATTTCAGCGACGGTACGTTCTACTGGGGGCGTGAAGGCAACTTCTTTAAAGAGGTGCCGGAACGCAGCGGTGCCGTGGCCAAGCTGACACGCAGCCTGTTCCACAGGCGCGAGGGCAGCGGCAGCAACTACGTTGGCTGGAGCGTGTACGCCACGTCGTTGTGGTTCGGTATCGTCGTCTTGTCGCTCTTTGCCGCACTTCCGAGACGGAGAGGAGCCATCAACATATCAACAGATAAACAATTCAACAAATCAACATCCATCATCGAAGCCGTAATGCTTGCAGTACTGATGCTAATCCTGTTCCACACGCTTTGCGAGGCGCGGGCACGCTACCTGTTCTGCTTTACGCCACTGTTTGTGCTCATTGCCGTAGAGGGCGCAAGGAGATTGTTCCCAGATCGCCATCAAGGCTGTAACGGTTGAAATGTGTTGAGTCGTAATAAGTATTGAAAGGGATTTCAGGGATGCTGGTGTTTAGATATGGTTTATAGTCTATCTGCTGGTATTCGCGTTGGCGGTCGGGCAGGTTCTTGGTGTCGATGCCCTGCGGATTTGAATACCTTATATTGCGGCGGTCAAATTTCTGCCTGCTCATTAGCGGAGCCGAGACCTCGAAATGGACGTTGTAGTCGTTGCTGTAAAGCGTGAAACGGCCGTTGCTGTCGGTATAGGTGTTCATACCCACCGACCAGTCGTCGTTCCATCCTCGGATAACGGCACCTTCGACAGGTTTGCCAGTGGTCTCGTCGACCACCTTTCCATTGAGACGGATATTGCTGTAAGCAAGCATATTGCGATAGTTCGTCGGCGGAAAGCCGTCGCTGTCCACGCCGACACCAAGGCACATCTTGCCGAGATGCCACACCAGCTTCACAGCCGGTTTGCGTTTTCCGTTGCAGTCACTAAGACCTGTGTACTGCGCTTCGAAATTGACACCTTGCGGATTGTCCTGAAATTCCCACCAGCCAAAGCCTATGGCACCATTGATGTAGGCGAAACGGTAGGTGTTCCACATATACTGTTCCTGCCATTCGTAGGGCACCGAGTCGTTGTCGGCAGGCAGACCTGTCTCGCCTATCATCCAGGGCTTGCCGCAATAGTGGCTGTACCACCACATCTCGGAGAAGACGCGCAAAGGGTGGTAGGTGTGCATCTCTATAAAGTCGACTGAAAGCATAGCGGGGTCCCATTCAAAGACCTCGATGGGCTCGGCCGTGGCGATAGTGAAAAGTTGATGGGGCGCATACTGGCGCACCCAGTGGCGCCATTGTGACACCAGACAGACAGCATCCATCTTGTCGCGTTCCGGCTCGGGATCGAAATAGAGAGGCTCGTTGAAGAAATCGTAGGCCCACAATGCGGGCATATCGGCCAAATGGCGCAATAGGCCTTTGGTGTAGCTCTGCCAGTAGGGTTCGAAGGGAGTCTTGATGAGCAACATCACGTGAAGGCCAGCGCTGTCGGCCTTCTGTATTGCGCGACGTGTGGCGCGAAACATCGCGGCGCTATCCATATCTTGGTCAAGCACATCGAGACAGAGACGGATGGCGTTGAAGTCCCACGCGGCAATGGTGTCGAAATGCTCTTCGATGGAGTTGCCGTGATAGTAATCGGCTGGCACCACCTCGAGTGAGTCGCCAACCTTATGTATGAACGCCTTATAGTTGAGCATCTTGGGAAACCATTCTTCTCCATCGAGGACAAAGTGCCCGTCCTGAAGGCCTACATAACCTTCGGTTATCGGCGGCAATGAGTCGTTGTATAGAACCGATGCATCATCGCTGCGATGACACGACAGCAACAATGCAAAAGCCACAGACAACAATAGTATACGTTTCATAACCAGCGTTCTTTAATTCTTATTATTTCATCTTTCAGCGGTATGTTGTCGATATAGCGCTGCCCGTCGACGAAAGGCACGTGCATGCCTTCAGGACGCACCAACAGGTGATGGAACATCACCGGAGAAGGGCGCATTTCCCGATTGCGCATCACTATACGAAGCCGATCACAGCCGTCGGGCAGTGACGTATGCAGGCGTATCAGACCTTCGTTGCGGTCGATGTCGACAATGTCGAGCAGCACATCGGCACACCAGCCAAATAGTTGGCTCTCCTCACCTCCTGCTGTGGCAAAGACCTTGATATCCGAGCGGCTGTACTGGTCGTCGAGGATATGCGACATCCAGAAGCTTATCTCCACATCGCCCGAAAGCGTCAGCGGCCCGTCGTATACAGTCGTCCATTGATGAATATCTCCTTCCACTGTGTCGGGTACAACGAGTGCCGCCGAGCGGTAATCAAAACCGTCCGTCGAGGCGGTGTCGTAAAGAGTTTCCAACTCGTCGCTCGTCTGCATTCTGACAATACGCAGAACATCAGGATGAAGCGAATAGAGCTCCATCTCGTCGAGCATCATAAGCGTGTCGGCGTAATGCAGAATCATCTTCTCAGCATCGGACAGCAGGTCCTTGTCTTTGGTTACTGCAAGCAGAAGGAGCCTGTCGTCGGGCAAAGAGTCGGGCAGTCGCAGAAAATCGAATGCCGTTCGCGACAGGGCTATGCAGTCCCACGCTTGGCGGATATTCGACCGTGCACTCTCGTTGCATACCAGTGGCAGACCTGTCTTCATTGACAGCAGGGCGCTGCGAGCAAACATACGGTCCTGCGAGGGCAGATAGACCAACTCGCTGCCGGCATTGAAGACGGGCAGCGTCAGAATGGCTTGATACTGGGATGTATCTATATCTTTCACCCATTGGTTCTGAGGCAGTTGGTTGTCGTAGTCGGTCCATTCAGCCCATTGGTTTGAATACCAGGCTTTGTTGTACCAGTTGTAGGCGGTGGCTTCAGCAGCCATAACAACGAGGGCAACGACAAGCACCACTTTGCGGAGAGTCTTTGGATTCGACTGCATCCAACGGAATAGCCCATAGAATGCCACAATATTGATGACATAGACAAACAGCCACACAAAGCGTCCCTGGGCGCGGAACTGCGCCAGCGGTCCGATACAGGCAACGACATTGCGCGGGAACCAGTTGAGCGGCACCCCGCAGGCATAGAGCATCAGCAACGTAGCGATGAACAGAAACAGGTTGAGTTCGCGGCTGTCGGTGGGGCGTAGCAGCAAAGCATAGCGTTTCTTGACAAGATTGCAAAAGAAGCAGTAGAGTATCAACACTATGGCGACAACCGCCACAAGACCTACATAGTTGCGCGCTTCCCATTGCACCCGCGCGAACAACTTGCTGTCTTCCCAAAAATAAGGACGTCCGTAAGGGAAGAAAACGCCCTCTATCCTACCCTGATAGGTAAAAAAGCCTGACGGCACAGCGGTGCGCTCACCGTCGGGCATCCCCACGTGCGACAAGACATAGAACACACCAAGCGGCACTATCAGCCCAAGCAAGGCGGCAATACTGATTTTACGCCAAAAATCTTCCTTGCACCATTCAAGGTCGCGACGGCGGAAAAAAACATACGCCAACTCGCCTACGGCGACAACGGCATAAAACACAAGATAATAGGGATGGCACAATGCGAACCACAGCATCGACACGCCTATCGCCAAAGCCCAACCCCACGCGCCGCTGCGAAGATGGCGCAGCGTGAAATAGAGCAGCATAGGAATGGCACAGTAGTAGCTCAGCGACATATGTGCCCCAATGCGCTGCAGCTGGGGCGACATCAACGTGATCAGCATAGCCACCACGACAGAATACCACACCGGCAACTTCAACTCGCGCAGCAGCAGGTACAGGAACAGCGCGCATAGGACTATGGACAACAGTGACATAAGGTTCATCAGCGGCAGCACAGCTCTTTCTGTATGCTGAACGCCGGCATCGCGCAACCATTGCAGAGGTGCTGCAATCAAGGGATGCAAGCCTGTGAAGGTGTAATACTCGCCGTATGGATAGTTCATAGCGTGCGAGACGGCCATACCATCGTCGTAGGCGACGTGGTATGATGTTGTATAGACGTCTTTTATCAGGTCTTCGCTACCTGTCGAGAAGAACTGTGTGTTCCAATGTGTCAGCCAGCCGAAGCCCCAAAAGAGGCCTATAAAAAAAACAGAAAGGGCGACGGTCGCGAGGCCGCCGCCCCAATGTGTTTTATTAATCATTGAGATTTAAGGGTTAGTATCCGAACACCTCGTCGAGGGTCAGTTTCTTAACTTTTCCAAACTTGGCCAGCTTGTTGAAGTCGATTTCGCTTTCCTTGCCAAGTACAAGGTAGAACTTCTTCTGACCTTTGATGTACTGCTTCTGGAAGTT